>CAYYHC010000049.1:0-13213 GCA_964471715.1 uncultured Lentimicrobiaceae bacterium
AAGACAACTTCTTTTGGATAAGCCCGAATTGGCAGACGAGTTGGAAGAAAAAGTACGTGAAAGTTTGAAATAATGAAGAAAATAATTTTTACTATTCTCATATTGGCTTGCTGTTTATGTTCTTGTAAGCAAAAAGTAGAAGACATTTCCAAATTGAGCGGTGACCTGAAAGCACTCACGGAAGCCATCAAAAATGATAACGATAATCCCGAATTATACTACATGCGGGCGCAATATTATTATGAGCATAAGCAAATTCAACCGGCTTTGGACGATATTTTGAAATCTATTAAGCTGGATAATCAAAAAGCGAAATATTATGTGCTGCTGTCAGATGTTTATTTTGCCAAAAAAGAGACCGACTTAACGGAAGAAAATTTGCAGAAAGCTATCAAGATGGATCCTAAATTCAATGAGCCGCGCGTGAAGTTGGCGGAATTGTATTATTTTGAAAGAATGTATGACGAGTGTATGTCAACAATTGATGATGCTACCAAATTGTCGCCCCACAATCCCACCGCATATCTTATTAAAGCATTCTGCTACAAGGATATGAAAGACACTTTGAATTACTTGAAGATGTTATACTTGGTGAAAGATCAAAATCCGAAAGAGATTAAAGCCCATTTGGAATTAGGCTACTACTATCAATCGAAGAATGATCCGCAAGCCATCGCCCATTATCAAAATGCTTTGTTGTTAGATCCTAACAATCAGGAAATTAACTATAATTTAGCCCAATTATACAGAACCATGGGAGATATTGAGAAAGCAAAAGAACAATATAAGATAGTGTTGGCTATTTCGGAAAAAGGCGTCTATGCCAAACATACGTATTACAATTTGGCGATTTTGAATTTTGAAGAGAATAATTATGCCGTGACTATTTCATTATGTACCAAAGCCATTGCTTTAGAACCTTCATTTATAGAAGCTTATGCAGTGCGTGGGGAAGCGTATGAAAAAACGGGAGACAAAGAAAAAGCGCGTAAGGATTATGAAGAATGTCTTAAAATACAAGCCAACTATCAGCCGGCTATCGAAGGATTGAATGCATTGTAGTTGGGGATCGTAAACGAAAAATTAATCGCTCACTAAAACTGGTTTTTGGTGAGCGATTTTTTATAATAAATGTTTGATTATCAGGTTGAGAATCAGTATTACATTTTGATTCTTTTTTCGATTTCGTCAATATCCATTTTCATTTTTTTGTCGGTATCGTAGAGGTCGCGAATGACGCGATGGGCGTGAAGAACGGTTGCGTGGTCTTTGTTACCACAGTTCTGTCCGATTGTGCTGAGTGGATATTGTGTGAACTCTTTGGCAAAATACATACATATTTGTCGAGGTTGTGCTATTTCGCGCCTACGGGTGTTGGTATTGATGGTTTCGACGGGAATGCCAAAATATTCGGAAACAATTTTTTGAATAAATTCGATAGAGATTTCTTTGGAGGTGCTTTTTACGTATTTATCGATCATCTCTTTTGCTACATCAATGGTTACATCTCTCTTGTTGATAGAGGCTTGCGCTAACAGAGCCAAGCGGGCGCCTTCCAACTCGCGCACATTTGAGGTGACGCGAAGAGCAAGATATTCAACGACATCTTTTGAAAAGACAACACCGTCATTTTCCAATTTTTTATTGAGAATGGCAATACGGGTTTCCAAACTGGGGGCTTGCAATTCAGCGACTAAGCTCCATTTAAAACGCGAAATTACGCGTGGTTCAAATCCCGTAATTTCGGCCGGTGATTTGTCGGCAGTAATGATGATCTGTTTTTTTCGTTGTTGTAAATAATTGAAAATGTGGAAGAATATTTCTTGCGTTTTGTCTTTTTTAGAGAGAAAGTGGATGTCATCAATGATAAGAACATCGACATTTTGGTAGAAAAATATAAAATCGTTGCGATTATTATTTTTGACAGCTTCTACATATTGTTGGCAAAAAAGGTCGGAATTAACATATAAAACGACTTTATCGGGATAGTTGGCTTTTATTTCTAAACCGATGGCGTGCGCCAAGTGAGTTTTGCCCAATCCGGTGTTGGAATAGATGAAAAAAGGATTATAGGGAGTAGTGCCGGGAGGCGCTTGGGCGATTGTTTTTCCTAATAAGCGGGCGAATTGATTGCAAGGACCTTCAACAAAATTGTCGAAATTGAGGGATTCAATCAAGTTGCTGGGAATATTCAGTTTACGAAGTCCCGGCAAAATCCGCGGGTCCGGAAGCTGTTTAGGTGTCTCTTCGTAAGGATCCATGTGAGGTTTGTCGGGATTGGAAGTCTTGACAACCGGTTGAAAGGGGAGTGTAATCGTAAGCGATTTATCATTTGTAGGTTTTGCCATCACAATTTTATATGACAATTTACCTTGAACACCTAATTCTTTCTTAATAACTGTTTTGAGAAGTTTGGATGCGTTGCCTTCCAACCATTCATAAAAAACATAACCGGGTAGTGAAACTGTTAACACACTATCTTTCAATGAAACAGACTTGATTGGAGCGAACCATTGCTGATAAACATTATCGGGAACGTTATCTTTAATGAACTCTAAGCATTTCTGCCATACTACGCGGTGATCTTTTAAGGTGGTTGTCGTCATTTTTTTGATTGTTGCGAAAACTAATGTAAATAAATACCTCTAAATAAGAAAATTAATTATTATTATTATCCCTTATTTTTATTGTGCAAAAATCAACCAAAAAAAGTTTAAAAAAAAGTGGTTTTGACCTTGATTTTTAAAAATATTTGTATATAGTATAATCACAGTTTGAGCCATTATTTTTGAAACGATAGTTACATCTTTTGTAAAAAATATGTAATAATTTTAGATTGTTCTGTGAGTCAAATTGTTAGCAATTTTTCATTGATTATTCGGCAAACGACATTAAATATGACTTAATGAAATCGTCTAATTCGCCATCCATCACGGCATTTACGTTGGAAGTTTCAAATTGTGTGCGCAAGTCTTTGACCATCTTATAGGGGTGCATCACATAACTTCGAATTTGCGAGCCCCATTCGATTTTCTTTTTACTATTTTCGATTTCGGATATTTTCTTTCGTTTTTTTTCCAATTCAATTTGATATAATTGCGATTTCAACATTTGCATGGCTTTTTCTCTATTTTGCAACTGCGAACGTGTCTCTTGGCATTCCACGATGATGCCTGATGGAATATGGTGCAGCCGCACGGCGGTTTCCACTTTATTCACATTTTGTCCACCGGGACCACTGGAGCGATAGGTGTCCCATGAAATATCTGCCGGACTGATTTCAATGTTAATATCTTCATTGATAATCGGATAGGCATAGACCGATGCAAAAGAGGTGTGTCGGCGGTTGGCAGAATCGAAGGGTGAAAGTCGTACCAGACGATGCACGCCGTTTTCACTTTTCAAATATCCGTAGCCGTATGCGCCATCTAATTCAATTGTTGCCGACTTGATTCCTGCCACGTCGCCCTCCTGGCGGTCTAATAATTTGATATCATACTTGTTGCGTTCGCCCCATCGAATATACATTCTCAGCAGCATATCTGCCCAATCGCAGCTCTCGGTGCCGCCGGCTCCGGAATTAATGGTTAATACAACGTTGCAAACATCTTCCTCATTTCGCATCATATTACGAAATTCCAGTTTCTCAATAACTTTGTAAGCTGCTGCATAACTCTGTTCTACCTCCTGCTCTGTGGCACCTTCTTCATTGAAAAAGTCAAAAGTGATTGACAATTCGTCAAATTTCTCCGCCGCTTTGTTGTAATCGCTAATCCACGACTTGATAAAACTGATTTCTTTTAATGTTTTTTCGGCTGCTTTGGGGTCATCCCAAAAATTATCCCCGTGCGTAATTTCCTCACGTTTAGTAACTTCTTCTTGTTTGCCATCAATGTCAAAGACACCTCCTTAACTCACTGAGTCTTTTTGACAAATCTTTTATTTGTTCGTTATTGATCATTTTTGAATAGTTTAATTATTGTTTTTACTTTCTTTTTTTATATTTTCAAATTCATAACCTTTCGATAGCAAAAATCGAAAGAGCTGATTATCATCGCTTTCCGGATTGGTTCTCCGCCATTTGTCTGCAAGATATTTCAAATTACAGAGGTATTCTTCTTCGTCAATTGCCGCTAATTGTTGTTGAATCAATGATTCGGCAATTCCTTTTTTGAATAATTCGCTTCGCAGTTTTATTCTTCCCCAGCGTTTGGTATTCATTTTTCCTCTCACAAAACACTCTGCAAAACGCGCGTCATCCACATAACTTTCATCAATTAATTCTGTTAGTAAAGTCTCTGCTTCTTCCTTTGAGATCCCGATTTGTGCCATTTTTTGACGCACTTCGCTGCTACTTCTCTCTTGATACGTGCAATATTTTTTGAGTTTGTCGCTATTTTCCATGATTGTTTTCGTTATTCATTGCCTATCCTTGAATCGTATCTTATTATAGTCCGATAACCGCCTTTTCCGGTTTGATGCGGCGGAGGTCACCAATCGGCTATCTCATCCCATCATCGTTGTTTTACATCTATAAGCCATTGAAAATACCGGTTATCAATGGAAAATCTTTCTCTCTTTACAAAATGTGGTGTTGATTTATTCATCTTATTTTTTGTTTTTGTTTTTGTTTGTGTTTAGTTTGTTTAGTATTTATCAAGCGACTTCGCCATTCTATTTTATAATAATATCGGATGCATTCTGCTTATTTTCACTATCGATATTGTCGTATTTCATGGCTATCGATAAAATGTAAATTGTTCATTATTAGTTATCTCCCAATGTCCTGTTTTTTTTGAACCAACACGGATTATGATCTCCTTTTTTCGCAAAGATTTGATAGCTCGGAATATGGTAGAGATGGAAACACCTGCTTTCTTTTCAATTTCATCTGTTTTTATATACGGATTTTTGCGTATTTCATCCAAAACAATTTGTTCTGAATCAGAAAGATTTATTCTATCATTTATTCTGTCATTTATTCTGTCATTTATACTATCATTTTTATTTACAATGCCATTTGGGTCGTTTAAATTTTCATTATTGAAAAATAAAACTACATGAAAAAAGTTGGGACTAATTTTGAAAATGTCTGGTGAATACGATTCCATCATTCGATTCATTCCTGAGCCAAGATGTTCAACCAACTTCATATCTTTGTAAATCCGCATAATTTCCCTATTTCGAGGTCGAGAAATTCCGCTGACAAGTTCTTCTTTTGTCATTCCGTCAATCAAACCTCCATAAGAGGTAATCTCCAATCTATCACTAAATAATTCAAAAACTGGAGTCATCAAGTCAGTATAATCATTGTGTACAAAGGCATTAACGACCGCTTCACGCATTGCAATATAATCATACATTGGTGTTTCTTTACGAAATTTTGATGTGATTTTGGTAAACGTTCTATTCTCTACTCTCAATTTATCAAGCACTTTGTCTGTTGCTTTCAGAAGAGAACAATATCCATATTCTTCATTCTCTATTAAATTTGTCTTATCTGTGCTTTTATATTTGGCAACTTTAATGCTTACTCCGTTTTGGTCTGCAAAAAGATATGCCAAAATGTTGAATTTTTTATTAGGAGTATAAAACTCAAGATTATTTACAAACTGCTCATTCAAAGGTATTTTATGTCCTTCATAATAAATTTTTAGCTGCGAAAAAGTTAGGTCCTGTCTTGGTGCTTCAATTACTCTGATATTATTTCTAACCCTGCGTGCAAAAAGATTCTCAATCATTTGCTTCGTAAGATTTTGAGTTTGACTGCCCATGCGAATAAAACATCCGCTTGGTGTCATTCCGTTTTTCTTTATATAATATGGTTTTTCCGTACCACTGGAAAAAAGAACTTTAATATAATTGATCCCGCTTTGTTCTTCCAAAACAATGTCATAAAGTCCAAGAACAGACGGACTAATATTGTTTTTTAGTCTGTCGGCAATTTGGAGTTGCATTTTATCTGCATTTTCAACCCCAACAATTGTTCCATCATTTTGCATACCAATACAAATACTTCCTCCCGTATTGCTGTTGAGAAAAGCAACCGCACTCCGCTCAAAACGTTCATTAAGAATTAGTTTGTATTCAATATTTTGATTTTCAGTCATGATAGTTCAATTATGCATTGATTTCGTTTCGTTTTTCTATCTCAACAGCATTTATTTGACTATCATTACTTTATATGTGTTGCTTCGTCTCCCATCATTGATTTGTATAAAATACAAACCATTGTTCCAATGATTAGTTGCTACCGATAGATGTGCCTCTTTCGTTTTGAAATGTTCAACCGTCTGTCCTAAAGTATTGAAAACAGTTACTTCATTCAGCGGTAGTTCCGAATTAATTTCAAAATAGTGCGTGGCAGGATTTGGGAAAATTGTTATGTTTTGATTATTATATTCCTCAATTCCAATCACCGTTGCACAAGAAGTATTGGAATGACTGCTTTCTCCAATGATGCATGCACTCGTGACCGTATAGCAATAATATCCGGCCGTTACGGTGCTGTCAATAAACGAATTATTTCTAACCCAGCCATTCAGCAAAGTATCGTTCCGATAAACCTTATAAAGATTGGTAACCGTTGGTGTCCACGATAGTTGCACCCAATTGTTCAGATTCGACGCCACTAAACTTGACGGAATATCCTCACAAGTCACCCCACATTCATTTTGATGAGTGAATAGCGAACCCGCTATCGGCGTTCCTGCCGAAACATATATGGTATCACCGGCAATATTTTCGATGGCAAATGTAATTTCATTGTCGAAATTTCCACTCTGCCATCTGAAATCCAACTCGCCGGTACCGCAAGTGTAAACAATCGCACTATCTGCAGAACCACTGATTAGTGTTACCGAATCCAAAAGTTCACCGCCTTGATAAACCTTCAAATAAGCGTTATTCCAGCCGTTATTTCCCCAATCGTTCATCCTGATTTTTACCAAACAATTGCATGGGGCTGTTCTGAAAGTTCCTGACGTCCAGCGACTAAAATCATTATTCCCACAATCGGCTTGCAGATAATAGTAATAATCCATATCTCCTACAATATTATCAATCAAACTACTATTGGCACTCAATCCCGTCACATCAAATACGTTTCCCACCTCATTCATATTGGACAATGGATGATCCGAAACTTTCAAATGCCATCCGTGCGAAGAACTGTTATTATCCAACCACGAGATAAGAGCTTGGTCGCCGGTAATATCCGAAACTTCGGTATTAATCGCGTGCCAACAAGAAGGAATAAGGTCAATCACCACATTATCGATGAGGTAGTAGTTGTAATCGGAATTGGCCATATGACGGAAAGCGATATATCTGTTTCCACCGCTTAATGTAGTTTGGTCCAACAATATCTGATGATAACTCCAAGTCGCTGCTTCTGTAGGATTCAACGTCTCTACTACCTCAAAAGTGGCCATGTCGGACGGATCGCTCATAACACCGATTTCCATGCTGCCTGAATAGGTTGCGTTCTCCTTCAAAAGATAAAAAGAAATCATAATGTCGTGAATGTCAGCGGTAATGGCTGGCGAAACGGCATACGTAAAGTTGCCTGACGGCGAACAAAACAATAAACTTGCCGAACCGCTCACATAATTGGTGGCTGTTGCCGACGGGGTAGTGCAAGAGACGTAATTGTTGAAATCGTAATAGTTATAGGTCAACGGACGACTCCAACAAGGCGGGAAAGCATCGGAACAAGTCCCGTAAGTGTCAAAATTTTCATTGTAAGGGAGATTGATAATATTGCCACAGATAGTCGTAAAGTTTTGAACATTAGACCATTCACTCAAATCATTGGCGCTGCATCTCGACTGCACGTAAAAATAATAGGTAGTCGTAAAATTCAGGTTGGTCGCCGTATAGGTGTTGCTATTCACAGTAATATAAGGTGTTGCATCAAAATCGGTAACTAACGTATCCGAAATAATAAGATTCCACGATGTGGCATTTCCAATTTCCGTCCAACTCAATTCGGCAGTATTGCCCGTAATTTGTGAAGCCGCATTCACTACCGGTTTAAAACACGACGAAACATGATTCAACTCCACTTCATCCAAATAGCAGTTCGCACCTCGTCCCGAGGTGAAGAGAAAACCGATGTAAACTGTTGAGTGATTGGCAACTTCAGGAAGGGTAACGCTGTAATTGGCCCAATCATTATAAATGGCGCTGTAGCGTGGCAATAAACCTTCGGCACTATTGGTCCAAGTAACACCATTGAAAGAGTATTGCAACTGCACCCCTTCGTTCAACGCTTCCGGCGCAAGATTGCTGTGTCGCCATACAAATGAAACCTCAACCCCATTTTCGCCCATTGTAGAAATCGGCAAACTTACCAAACGACTTTGCGCGCCCGATGAGTAATTCTCACTATTCCACGCTACCATCGCATAACCATTCGCCGGCGCAGTCGAAGGATTATATCCAAAATCACTGAATATTAAATCATTATGTCCTTCCACATATTGTATCGTCCAACAAGAAGGAATTGTCAACGTGGCAAACTCCTCGCTCACCGGCAAAAGAGTCGCATTACATTGAGTCGTAAATGTTGTTGATATCCAATCACTTAAATCGCCACCACAAACCGATTGAACATAGAAATAATAGGTTGTATGTGCCGCCAAGCCCGTCGCACTATATTGTTGATTGTAAACGGCAAACGGCGTATGACCGGCAAAATTGGTAATAGGTGTGGTCGAAATAAGTGCCTGACAAGCCGTTGGCGTGCCTACTTCAGTCCAATGCAATATCGCACTTTGCGTCGTAATATTGCTCACCGACAACGAAACAGGATTCAAACAATTTGGAATCGGACTTATCAAAACGTTGTCAATATAAAATCTTCCCGATTGCATGTATCTGAAAGCGATATACTTACCGGTTCCTACATAGCTATTCAAATGCACTTCAAAATTCTCGATGACATTTACGTCCGAAGTATAAACCGTGTCTATCGGCACAAAGTTGCTCTCATCTGCAACATCTGTCATTACACCGATTTCCAATCCGGCGTCGGTGCTCTCAGCGCGTCCGTTGAATGAAATGCGTAACGTATTCACAGCTTCCGCCATCTCTTGCATAGCCACCAAACAAGTCGAATTCTTAAACACCAAACAACCTAAACTGTTGGTGGCAGCCGTAATGTACGGATAATTATTGTAGCTGCTCAGTACCTTCGTCCAACAAGGCGGGAAAGCATTGGCACCGGTTCCGTATGCCTCAAAAGGTTCCGAATAGGGCGTGGCAGCCGCCAAACATGTCGTCATAAAACTCCCCGTTGTCCATTCACTGATTGTATCGTCACAAATAGTTGCAACGTAATAGTAATAAGTCGTTTGCGCAGTTAATCCGGTGGCATTGTATGTGCTGACAGAGAGTCTTTCGGCCTGTGTCGTATCCGGAGTTGCCAAAACCGTATTCGATACAATTGCATACCACGCATCACCCATCCATGCTTCCCACGAAATAGTAGCCGATGTTTGCGTAATTGATGATATAACAGCATTTTGCGGCGGATAGCAATCTTGAGATTTTAACGAAAAAGGAATATTAACCAAGATACACATCAATAATGATGGAAGGAGTAATTTTATTTTCATAATCTTTTGTATTAAACGAGCAAAAATACATAATTTTTTTAAACGATAATACCTTCCATGAAAATTATTTGGGCGTGCCGGCAGTTTTTCCTCCGCACCATTTCCAACCCTCTTAAAACTGCCGTCGGGCTGTCGCTAATACTCCTCGCAGCCTGACCCTGTTGCCACTTTCATCCCTTGTCATTGTAAATTGTTCATTGTAAATTAGTAATCGGTATGCTGCTGCGGGGTATCTGCTACCATCCCTCACGCATCCGGAAAACGATTATTCTGCGTGGTTTCTTTTTTGAGTACTTTTGAACCTCCTTTTTTTGTACTTTTGCCCCCGAAATTTGTAATAAACCTATTATGCAGATTACTACTAAAGGCATCGTCTTACACAAAACCCGCTATTCCGAATCAAGTGTCATCGTCAAAATATTTACGAAAGATGCAGGTGTGCAAAGTTTTATGCTCAAAACCGCTTTCTCTAAAAAGAAAAAAAATATCCTCGCATTGATCGAAAATCTCTCCATGGTGGAAGTTACCTTCGACGATAAAAAAAACGATATTCACTACCTCAACGACATTAACCTCTATTATCATTATCGGATGATTCCGTTCGATATGATTCGAAAATCCATTTTTTCTTTTTATAACGAACTTATATACAAGCTCCTGCGTGAATACCGCGCTGATGAAAGTCTTTATCTCTTCATCGAAAATTCACTTGTGAAATTGGATAGTGATGAGGTACAGTTGGCAGATATTCATATTCGTTTTATGGTGCAACTATCCCTTGTACTCGGTTTTTTCCCTGAAAACAATTATTCCGAAATCAGACGTTATTTTTCCATTGAAGAATCTTCATTTACAAGTAGTTACTATGAGAATTTTTTCTACTTGTCCGCCGATGCTTCCCTCTATTTGTGGAACATTATGAACGCCAACGAGTCGATTTTGCCCCCCAAACAGGTACGTCAGGAACTCCTCGCCGGATTGATTCGCTATTTTGAAAAGCACAACGAACAAATCTATAAAATTGAATCTGTAGAAATTCTTGCCCAAATTTTGAATTGAGGATTTGTATGGCGGAATAATTTGTATTGACCAAAATCTGAAATTCAAACAGGACAATAAAAATTATTTTGAAATATCTTACTTTTGAAAAATAGCACTTGGAAATTATGAATATATTTATAATCAATATTTTACATATTGATGAAAATTTTTCTATTTTATATTGACATGGATTATTTGTTAAATATTGTTCTGTTTTAAGGAAAGTCTTTCTTTTTTCTTATTAATAACTCTGAAATTTTTATAATTATTTTATTTATAAAATGATAGCAAAATTTATTTATGGTATTTATTGGCTGCGTCGGCTTTTGGATATTTTTTGGCAAAAGTTTATTTTTCTCAATAATATAAATTTTACTCAAAAAAAATGAAGTATCTTTGCCGCAAAATATCAGATATGTTTTCGATGAACAGAATAAGCGATTATATAGAACAATTCACTCATCTATGGCAACTTCCACTGAGCAATCCTATTCTTATTTTATCAATTCTCTTCCTCATTATTTTATTGGTACCCATTATTTTAGGAAAATTTAAAATACCCGGAATTATCGGATTGATTATTGCCGGCATCATTATCGGACCTTATGGATTGCATCTTTTGGAAAACGATTCATCCATAGAATTTTTTTCTACTATCGGCTTATTGTATATTTTGTTTTTAGCAGGATTGGATCTTGATATTAACCAATTTAAAGTGGTGAGAAACAGAAGTCTTGTCTTTGGAGCACTCACTTTTTCGATTCCTTTTCTCATTGGATTTCCTGTTTGTTACTATATTCTGCAAATTGATTTTTTGGCAAGTTTATTGACGTCGAGTATGTTTGCTACCCACACCTTGGTCGCATATCCTATTGTGAGCAAATTCGGAATATCTAAAAATCAGGCGGTTGCCATTACTGTCGGTGGAACTATTCTGACAGATACGCTTGTCTTAATTTTAATGGCTGTCTTGTTGGATAGTAAAACCGGAAGTTTGAATTTCGCTTTTTTTGTCAAAGTGGCGGTTTCGTTAGCCGTATTTTCTACAATTATGTTTTGGATAATTCCGCATATTACAAGATGGTTTTTTCGTAAATTGGAAAGTGAAAAGGCTTCCCATTTTATTTTTGTATTATCCGTGCTGTTTTTTGCCGCTTTCTTGGCGGAAATTTCCGGGTTGGACTCAATTATAGGGGCTTTTGTTGCAGGATTGGTGCTCAATCGTTTAATTCCCCACTCCTCGACATTAATGAATAGAATTGAATTCTTCGGAAATGCCTTTTTTGTTCCTTTCTTTCTTATTTCTGTCGGTATGTTATTGGATGTAAGTCTGTTATTAGATGGTTATCGTCCGATTTTCATTGCAGTAATATTATCGTTGGCTGCTTTTTTCGGAAAGTGGTTGGCTGCTTTTTTTACCCAAAAATTATACCGTTTTTCCAAATACCAACGTCAACTCATTTTCGGATTAAGCAGTTCGCATGCGGCAGCTACATTGGCAATTATTCTGTCGGGTTATAAAGCCGGAATATTAGACGAGAATATATTAAATGGTACGATTATTTTGATACTGATCACCTGCATGGTTGCCTCATTTATTACTCAAAAAGCCGCAAAACAGATTGTATTGATGGACAAAGACATTATTCTCCCGGGTGCGTTCTCGGTGTCCGAAAAAATATTAATTCCGATTGCCAATTTCTCGAATATTCCTACGTTGTTGGATTTTGCTATTCTGCTCAAAGAAAAAGTGTCTCCGCATCCTATTACCATTTTGTCGGTTGTCCCCGATAACGAACAAGCCGAAATTAATGTACTGAAAGCCAAGAAAAAATTGGAATCTTTTATTCGTCAAGGCTCATCCGCTGAAGTTGATGTGCAAATCACTGCCACTATCGACCCTAATGCCTTCGGAGGAATTATAAGAACTGCTCACGAAATAATGGCGGATACCATCATTTTGGGTTGGCCCGGCAAACTGAGCGGAATGATTGATAAGATTTTGGGCGTTCCGCTTTTGCAATTTATCGAAAATATAGATAAGTCCGTTTTCATTTGTTCTTTTGACAAACCTCTCATCGATGTTCGACGTATTTTTTTAATGACAACCGCTTATGCAGAGTTGGAAAATGGCTTTGAAGCATCCTTTATGCAAATCAGTCGTCTTTCCAAAGAACTCAACAGCCCGATTTCTCATTATGGAACCGAACGTACACAAAATGCTATCAATAAATTGATTACCAAGAATCATATCTTTTTGGACATGCAATCTTCTATCTCCGATGAAGGTGAATTGATG
This sequence comes from uncultured Lentimicrobiaceae bacterium, assembly GCA_964471715.1. GTDB lineage: Bacteria > Bacteroidota > Bacteroidia > Bacteroidales > WCHB1-69 > UBA1756. Next base: position 12,961 of record CAYYHC010000049.1, read on the forward strand.
TCTGCTCAAATTAAAAAGAACGATTTAATTGTTCTTATTTCCTCACGCGAAGGATTCCCCTCTTTTTCAAAACGTTTTGATCAACTTTCCGATAAACTATCATTGGAATTCAAAGATAATAATAAAATTGTAGTCTATCCGCAGCAAAAATTATAACAGCCAATCATTTACAAGTGATTGGCTGTTAGTATGTTATTTACATTTGAGCGGTAAACGGGGTTCGAACCCGCGACCTAAAGCTTGGGAAGCTTTC
>CAYYHC010000050.1:0-12914 GCA_964471715.1 uncultured Lentimicrobiaceae bacterium
GTTACAAGCGGTCAAGGCGAATTTGTTCCTGCTACTGCCACTGTTAATCACGGTTCTGATTATACATTTACTATTAATGCCGATGTTGCCAACGGTTATCATGTACAATCCGTTACTTGCGGAAATGACGTTGTTCTTTATGGTAACAATACTGATGCTTCGGTTACTTATACCATCATTAACATTGTTTCCGATACTGCAATTTCAGCTATCTTTGAATTGAACAATTATGTAATCACTGCTTCTAACGGTATGAACGGAATGATTGATCCTATTGGTGATTCCGCAGTTATTTACGGTGATAATGTTACTTATACCATTACCCCGGATGCTTGCTGTTACATCAGCGAAATTTTAATTGATGGTGCAGCTGTCGTTATTGACGATACGACCGGCACCACTTATACTTTCAATGCAATTGATGCAAGTCATACTATTGTTGCAAACTTCGCAATTTATGAATATAATATGGCTTCCGTTGCTAATGGAAATGGTACAGTTTCTTCCGCTGTTGTAAATTGCGGAACCGATTATACCTACAATATTGCGGCTGATTATGGTTATCATATTGATTCCGTATATGTTGACGGTGCTTTAGATTCTGTTTTCAATAATCAGGAAAATACTTATACTTATTCATTTACCAACATTACGGCACATCACAACTTAACCGCTTACTTCTCAATCAATCATTATACAATGACGGCTACTGCCGGTGCTAATGGAACTATTAATCCTATTGGTGATTCCATCGCTACTCACGGTCAAGATTTAGTTTATACGATTACTCCTGATCATTGCTATTATATTGATGAAGTATTAGTTGACGGTGTTAGCGCAATGAATGATTTGATTGGTGATGTAAATGGCGCTACTTATACTTTCAATAATATTCAAGGGCCTCATACAATTGATGTAACATTCGCTATTTACCAATATGCAATGAATGCCAACGTTACCGGCAACGGAACCGTATCGACTGCTACTATTAATTGTGGTACGGATTATACTTACAACGTTCAAGCCGGTACAGGTTACCATATCGCTACTATCCAAATTGGTGATACTATCGCTACTTTTGGAAACAATACCGATGTTACTACAACATTTGATATTATCAATGCACTTCAAGACACTACCTTAAACGTTGTATTTGCTATCAATACTTACAATGTTACCACTTTGGTTCAAAGCGGTCAAGGTGAATTTGTTCCTGCATCAGCCATCGTTAATCACGGTGACAACTATACATTCACGATCAATGCTGATGATGCCAACGGTTACCATATTGTTGATGTAACTTGCGGTACTGATGTTGTTGTTTATGGAAATAATGCTGATATTACGACTACTTACACTGTTACCAATATCATTTCCGATACGATGGTAAAAGCAAACTTTGCTTTGAATGTTTACAACATTGTTGCTACCGAAGGTGCTAACGGTCATATTACTCCACTTGGCGCATCAAATGTAACTCACGGTGACAATATTACTTATACGATTACACCTGATGCTCCTTGCTACTACATCAGCCAAATCTTAGTGGATGGTGCTGCTATTGCTATTGATGACACCACCGGTACTACTTACACATTTACTAATGTTGTGGATCATCATGCAATTGACGTAGCATTCCAAATTTATGAATACAATATGACTTCTACTGCTATTGGTAACGGAACAGTTTCTTCAGCCGTTGTAAATTGCGGAACCGATTATACTTATCAAATTGATGCCAACTACGGTTATCATATTGACTCTGTACTTGTTGATGGTGCATTAGAATCCGTATTTAATAATCAGGAAGCTACTTACACTTATCAATTCACCAATATTTTGACACACCACAACGTTGTTGCTTACTTCTCTATTAACCATTACGGTGTAACCGCTATTGATGGAGCTAACGGATCAATTACTCCTGCAGGTGTTACGGTTGTTGCTCACGGTGATAACCTCACTTATACAATTACTCCAAATGCTTGCTACTATATTGACGAAGTATTGGTTGACGGTGTTCCTGTTACTGTTACCGACATTACGGGTATGACTTATACATTTACTAACATTATTGAACCTCATACCATTGCTCCTACATTTGCTATCTATCAATATGATATGACTTACACTGCTACGTTGGGTGGTACCGTTTCACCGGTTGCTAATCCTACAGTTGTAAACTGCGGTACGGATTATGTTTATACCGTAACAGCTGATTTAGGTTATCATATTGAAAGCATTACCCTTTACGGAAATACAACTATTTATGGCAATAATGAAGATGTAACTGCTACCGTTAACGTAAATGATGTTGCAGTTAATACTAATCTTGATGTTGTATTTGCTATTAATACATATAACATTGATGTTACTACTATCGGTCACGGTACAACTACTCCGGGTGACACCACCGTAGATTATGGCACTACACTTACTTATACAGTGAATGCTGATCACGGTTATCATATCGTAAGCGTTTTGGTTGACGGTGTTTCTGCAGGTACTTTCGGCAATCGTGATGATAGTACATTTACTTATACTTTCGCCAACATTGACAATCACCACACTTTAGTAGCTGAATTTGCAATTAACTCTTATGAAATTACTGCTACTGCCGGTGCAAATGGTACAATTATGATGCCGGGCGTTACTACGGTTACATTTAATGAAGATGTAAACTACACCATTACTGCCAATATTGGTTATCATATCAATACCATTACTATTGACGGTGTGATAGATACTACATTCATTAATAATGAAAACTTGTATATCTACACATTCGAAAATGTTGATGCCGATCATACTATTCACGCCGAATTCGCAGTCAATACTTATGATGTAAACATTACTACTACCGGCAACGGTACTGCCACTCCGGGTGACACTACCTTGAATTATGGTGATGATCTTACTTATACTTTCACTCCAAACGTTGGAAGCGAAGTTGTCAGCGTGATTGTTAACGGTGTTGATTTAGGCGCATTTGGTTCTTATACCATTACCGACATTGCTCAAGATTATGACATCGAAGTTGTATTTGGTGATATTACTCACAGATTACAAGCTGTTGCTTACGGTGAAGGTACAATCACTCCTGTTGATACAACTGTTGCTCATTTCGGTAATGTAGTTTATACTTTGACTCCAAACGATGCTTGCTACGAAATTTCTGAAATCTTGGTTGATGGTCAATCTTATCTTATAAATGCTGCTTTTGATGCTGTTGCCAATACTTTGACAATTGATTCCATCACTGATGATATGTTGATTCAAGCCTACTATCAAATTAAACATTATACCGTTACTTCAGCTACCACAGTAGGTGCTACTATTACTGAAACCGGTGTTTATGATTGCGGTACGGATGTTGTTTACACCATTACTGTTGATGATTGCTACAATATGGATTCTGTTGTAGTTGATGGCGTTACAGTTGCCAATACAACAACCATTACTTTCAATGATATTGATTTTGACCACTCAATTGAAGCATTCTTCAGCATTAAGACTTATGAAATTACTGCTACTGTCAATAACATTAACTATGGTGAAATTATGGTGAACGGAAATCCTGTCAATACAATTGATACATTCGATTGCGGTTCCACTCCGATTTACACCATCGAACCTGCTTTAGGTTATCATATCGATTCAGTATTTGTTGATGGTGCTTATGTTGGTGCAATCAGTACTTACACATTTGCTGCTTTGAATGCTAATCATACTATTCATGCAGTATTTGCCATCAATACATATACTATCACTTCTACAGCTAATACGGGCGTTACCATCGCTCCTATCGAAGGTGATACCGTTGTTGATTACGGCACTGATTTGACTTACATTTTCACTGTTGATAACTGCTATGATATTATTGATGTTTTGGTTGACGGTGTTAGCGTTGGTAATCCGACTACATACACATTCAATGATATTGATGCTGACCATACCATTTCCGTAATTGCTCAAGAGAAGACTTATCAAATCACTGCTTCCGTTCAAGGTGTGGGTGGTACCATAGCTCCTGCCGGTGTAACTGATGTTGCTTGCCAAGGAAGTCAAAACTATGTTGTTACTCCTGCTGTAGGTTATTACATTGAATCAGTATTGGTTGATGGTGTAGATCAAGGAGCTATCAATAGCTACTTCTTCAACAATGTAACTGCAAATCATACCATTGAAGTAATATTTGCTTCTTATGACTCACTTACTTACACGATTACTTCTACTGCTGATGTTAATGGTACGATTTCGCCTCTTGGTAATGTTACCGTATATCAAGGTCAAAGTCAGGCTTATGTTATTACTCCTGATCCAATGTATGAAATCCTTGATGTATTAGTAGATAATGTTTCTGTTGGTAATGTTTCTTATTATAACTTCGTAAATGTAACGGCAAACCATACTATCCACGCTACATTCACAGCTGCTACTTGTCCTACTCCAACCAATCCTTACGAAAGCAATATTACTGATAGCTCTGCTACTTTGAATTGGGGTGATGTTGAAACCAATTCTTACACAGTACGTTACAAGAAAGCTACTGATGCTGCTTTCACTATTATCAGCGGAATCACAGCTAATAGTTATGTTTTGACCGGATTAGACGAAGCCACTACTTATGTATGGAGCGTTAAATCGGTATGCATTGATAGTATTGCCGAAAGTAACTGGACTTCTCAAAGAACATTTGTTACGGTTGATGCAATCGATACTACCGGAATTTCTACTTCTACTATTGAAACCATCAATGTTTACAGTTATGGTAACAATATCTATGTTCAAAACAACTCTCAAGAACAAATTAAAGCCGTTCAAGTATTTGATATGTTCGGACGTATGGTTTACACCGGAAAAGCTCAAAATAACCCTGAAATCATCAATATTCAAGCTGCAACAGGTAACTACATTGTAAGAGTTATCGGCAGCCGCCAAGTTGGTAGTTACAAGGTTCATATTTCTCAAAGATAAACCGTAATTAAAATATGAAATGAAAGGGATTCTTAATCAAGAGTCCCTTTTTTTTGATAAAGCTGTATAATATAAAAATCCAACCCCATGAAACATTATAAATCTTTTTTTTTAGCCTTTTGCAGTTGCTTTTATCTGTTTGTATTTCAAATGAATAATGTCGCTGCTTTCGAGTTCAAGGATTCAATTCCTTCGTTTAATATTGTTGCCGATACAATTCCGATCAATGTAAATGGTTATTTAACGCGTGCCCTGAAATACCGGAATTGCTATTATCTACTTTATGCACAAAAAATAAAGAAACAATATGGTAGAGGTTCGCAACTATGTTTATACAGATTATCCGACGGTCGATTTGGAAGAATTGTTGATTTTCCTAATGATTTGAATTATTGTCATTTAGATTTTTTTGTGCAAAATGATTCAATCATTATTAAACCGTACCTGGATAGACAAAGTTACTATTTCGACACGCAAAATTACACTTTGAAACCAATTGATTATACGGATGATATTATTTTTGAAGATGAGAATTACATTATTTATTCTTTAGATTTGGGCGAATGGGGTGGCATTACCTATTTTGTTTCGAAACAACAGAATCATTCCCGTGGAATTCAATACGACAATATTATTACGATTGATGAATTTGGACATCGCACGATTCGCTCTGACGCAGGTGTGCATCACGAATATTTCGTTCCCTACTTTTTTAGGTTGGTTAATAAGATTAATAACAGTTATTTTCTAACAAATTTTCGACGTATTTGCAGAATAGATCATCCAACTCAACTGACACTTTGTTTACCACAAGATTATTATGAAAAGAATAAGAATGGTTTGCCCGATATTATATTTTCTAATCCTTCTACGAAAAATGTTGAGACTGTGTTTGAAAATACTGAAACTTCTTTTTTATGTCTTTATAGTGATGAATGTAAATTTAAAAATGTATCTTCGTTTGTTTTTCGAGAACAGCTTTATCATGTTTATAAATCTAATAATAATTATTATATAACCTACTTGAAAGATGGTGCGATGCAAATAATCAAACAGTTGCCGATGGATATTCGTTTTTTTAGCGAATACGATTTTTATCGTCGTAAAAATGAAAATAATGCGAATCCGCTGTTAATGTTTAATGCAAATCAAGACAATCTTTCCGGAATTATGGATATTGTAGATACCACCATTACAATGCATTACTTTCTAAATCAAGCTGTTTAAAAACCCACTATTTTTACTCCCGAACAGACCGATGAATTGTTTGTTCAACGGTTTGATTATGTAACCGCACATATTGGAAATCTTACTGTAACGGAAATGGAAGAAAAAGAGCAACAGTGGGGAACGTTTAATATTACGCCGAATTATGCAATTGGAATAGGAGAATCTTATTATCCGAATGTTAATCAATATGTGATGGATTATTCTCCCTCTTATTTAGCAAAAAATTCATTGATTGATGCTTCTATTATTTATTATTCTATGAAGGAAAGAAATAGTGTGAAGGTTGCTTTTTTTGAATGGGATATATATGATTATGAATTAAGGAAGAATAAAGATGCTTCTCGCAGTTCGTTTCAAAAAGTCATTCCTTTTGTGGAAGCGTATATTTCCCAAAAGTATGGCAAAGCTGATGAACAATTAGACAATTATGGCTATGACAAATCCTGGAAGATCTCCGACGGAATAAACATTATTTTCCATGTTAATAGTAAATTAATGAGAGCGCAATTGGTTATATACAAGGATTAAGCGATATAGGAGTGTTAAAGAGAGATTGTGATTGATTGAATATCAAATCTGTAGAGCAACATAACTAAAAAATTGCTAATATACCGGCGAAATAAATCTTGAGTCGATAATTGCAGACAATACTGCTCAAAATCTTGTCTAAGCGACGAAGTCAGAAGAAAGCCAATTGTAAATTACTTTATCGTTTGCTTGATTTTGGAGGTTAAAATGTCAATTCCTTTTTCATTGTAGCCGCCAATGGGAATAATGATGTCTGCCAACCGTTTGGTAGGCTCAATAAATGACTCATGCATCGGTTTTACGTACATCAAATAGTGACGAATCGATTTGTCCAATCCGCGCCCGCGCTCGTTGACATCGCGCTTAATGATGCGGATTAATCGCTCATCGGCTTCGGTATCTACAAATACTTTTAAATCAAGAATAGAGGCTAATTGCGGGTCGGTAAAGATTAAAATCCCTTCCACTATCAATACCTCCGCCGGCGAAATGGGAATGGTTTCAACACCACGGCGACAAGTGACGTAAGAGTAGGTCGGCATTTGTATGGTCTTGCCGGCTTTCAACTCTTGTATGTGCTTGATTAACAATGGAAATTCAATGGCTGACGGATGGTCGAAATTGATTTTTTCGCGCTGTTCCTGCGTTAACTCCCCCGAATCTTTGTAATAAGCATCTTGCGATAGTACACTTACTTTGTCGTTCGGAATGGATTTGATAATTTTACGAACTACTGATGTTTTGCCGGACCCCGACCCGCCGGCGATACCAATGACTAACATGATTTTTTTGTTGTTTAAAACGTGAAACTTGACTAATTAGTATGCTGTTTTTCTGTTTGTTACGATTTTAATGATGTTATTGAATGATGGAAATCATTTAGAAAAATTATCGCTCAATTGCTTTATCCCGTAACGAAGAAAATCCTTCGCCCAATATTTCGGATGCTTCCAATACAGACAAAAACGCATTCGGGTCAATCTCGTGTACGAAATAGATTAACTGCGGCAATTGCTTACGGGGAATAGTGGTGTAGATGATTTTCTTGTCGGTATGGTTGTACATGCCCTCACCCTTCAGGAACGTGCCGCCACGATTCAAATCTTTCAAAATACGTTCTTTAATTTCTTCCGGTTTATCGGAAATAATCATGACCGCTTTGCCCGACGAAACACCCGAAATCACCTTGTCAACCACAAATCCGGTTACATAAATCACCAACCAAGAGTAGAGCGGAATGGTCCAATCATCGAAAGCGATGAGCGACAGCAAAACTACCACGGAATCCACTGCAATTAATAGTGTTCCGATGGGAACGTGTTTAATATATTTCCCGATGATCATCGCAATAATGTCGGTACCTCCGGAGGTGGCTCTGGTTTTAAAAATCAGTCCTAATCCGATACCGATAAAAACGGCACCGCAAAGTGCAATAATAAAGTTGGCGGACGGGTCGGGAAGATTGGTTCCGGGAAGACAAATCAACGGATCATAACCATACAGGGCTTCTACCAGCGTAATAAAGCCGGAAAGTCCCACAACTCCCGCCACCGTTTTGGCGCCGAATTTCGGGCCTAACCACAACGTTCCGATAACCAATAACGGGACATCTAAACACAAACCCGAAAGACCAATCGGAAAATTGAAGAGATGGTGTAAGATGATGGCAACGCCATACACACCACCCGGTGCCAATTTAAGCGGAGAGATAAAAACAACATACCCCACCGCCATAATCAGCGTGCCTAATAAAATAAGCAGGTAATCTTTAATATGTGTAAGTATCTTTTTCTTGTTCATAATCTGTTCTTTGTACAAAAAAAGGCATTTATTCAAATGCCTTTTTTAATTGATTGCGTATTTGAATTAATCAATAATATTTTTGAACTCGGATTGAGTTTTATATTTTTTAAATTCAGCGTCTTTCTTGGCTTTTGCTTTGTAGGAAGCATCTAATTTAACCGCTTCTTTCAAATTAGCATAAACCTGATTGTCATCTTTCATACGTGCTCCCAAAACTGCTTGCAAATAGTAAGTTTTTGCATCTTTCGTCGTAATACAGTTTAATGTATTTTTAGCTGCATTATAATCTTTTTGCAACATTTGAACTAATGCCATATTGTAATCGCAAGTTTTGTTGCTCATTGATTTTTGAGCAGCAGCATAATCACCTGCAGAAATCTGATTCATAGCCAAGTTGTAATCTTGTTCAATCGGATACAAAGCTGCTTTTTCGGAAGCGGCAAATTGAGTCATGGCTTCGTCGATATTGCCTGACAAGAAATTAGCGATTGCCAAGTTGTTCAATACGATTCCGTTGTTAGGAGAAACAGCATTTGCTTTTTCCAAGTTTTTCAAAGCTTCTTTTAATACGTTGGCATCGTGATTGGTAACAAAATTGTCGATTTGAAGAATAGCAGCATTGTTATAAGCACGCCAATCGCCTTGGAAATCATCATCTTTGGTTATAGCAGTGTAAATGGCACTTTTCTTTGCCAAATCTTTTTCCATATAAGCAGCATATAATCTTTCATTTAAAGATAAAGTATCAGGATTGCTGTTGATATATTCGGCAATTTGTTGGTCATTGAATAAGTTCTTGTTGCATACCATAGAAATTTCGGCACGACGCAATGGAGGAAGGATAATATCTGCAATTTCTTTGTAGATATCGGTCATTTCTCTGATTTTTTGTTCCTTCATTTCATTGTTCGGTTGAGAACGAACTACATTAAGGATTTGATTTTTTTCTGTAATGGTAGATGCTTGTAAATCTTTTTCAAAGCCGGTCCAATCTTCGCCCGGAGAAGTGATGTCAAATACGATTTCCGGTTTGGGAAGATCTTTATATTTGATTTTGTTTTCTTTTGCGTAAGCTTTAAGATATTTTTCAAATTCTTTGTCAAACCATTTTTTACCTTGTTCGGTACGTTTGTCTGAAAGTCCTTGATTTAAAGTTTCTTCACCTTCAGGAGATGCCCAACCGGTGATGACGATTTTGTCAATTACGCGACCTTCTTTCATAAAAGCGATAAAACTTTCAACCACTTTTTTGGCTTCTTCACTCCTATTGAGTTTCAAATTCATATTCAAATCCGATTTGTTGAGGTCGAAATAGATTACTGATGTATTCGTAATAAATTCGGGTTTGTAACCGTGTTCCCCATAAAGAAGATGAGTACCATTACCGGCTTTTTCGGCAAGTGTAGGGTTAATATTCATTAAAGCTGCCGAATTGATAATGCCTTCGCAAAGGGTTCTTTTTTCGAAAGTGCATTGATCTTTTTTTAATTTTGCTTCCGAAACAGCTATTACATTCGCTTCTTCATAGCCTTCTTTAAATTCAAATGAGCCTGAACTGCTGAATTTTCCACCTGTTTTAAATGGAATAATGCTTCCTTTGGCTTTGGCTTTTTGACCTTGCAATTCAATGGGTTTCAACGCAACGGTTTGCCCTTGATATTCTACCATCGGTGTAATGGTCATTGTTGCTTTTTTCTTCATGTACTTTGGCGGAATTGTACCTTTTACTTGATACTCAACTTGTCCGCCTTTGTTTTCAAGGTCAGGATTATCAAGAGTTACGGTTACTTCAGGGTAGCGCGGAACCATTTTCCCTAATCCGCATCCCCAAACAACAAGCCCCACAAAGCCTGCAATTAAGATAAGTTTTAAATTTTTCATATTATATATTTTTTCATAAAAATTTCAACTTGCAAAAATACAACAAATTTCGATTGTTTTTGTTCCAAAACAAAATTTCTTTGAAAATTATTGTAACTTTGCCGCTTTAATCTCTTGAACAAGATTTGCAATGATGGAAAACGACGAAATATTGGAAAGTGGCGATAGTAAGGAAGAACTTTATGAACATTATAAGTTCAAAGTTGATGCCGGAACCGACTTGCTCCGAATAGATAAATACTTAATGAATTTGATTGCCAATACATCGCGCAATAAGATACAGCAAGCCGCTGACGCTTCGTGCATTTTGGTCAATGGGAAAGCCGTAAAATCCAATTATCGCGTGAAGCCGTTGGATATTATTACCATTTTATTGCCCAATCCGCCCCGCGACATAGAAATTATTGCCGAAGATATTCCGCTCGATATTCCATACGAGGATGAGGATTTAATCATTATTAACAAGCCCGCCGGCTTGGTCGTACACCCTGCTTATGGAAACTATACCGGTACTTTGGTCAATGCTCTCACTTTCCATTTTCAAGGTCAAAAAGATAGAGACGGTCACGAACAACGTCCCTTGTTGGTGCACCGTATCGACAAAAATACTTCCGGCATTATGATTGTTGCCAAATCGGAAATTGCGCAGATTAAGCTGGCTGCCAACTTTTTCGAGCATAGTATTGATCGAAAATACAACGCTTTGGTCTGGGGAGATTTTAAAGAAGATGAGGGTACTATCATCGGAAATGTGGGCAGAAATCCTAAAGACCGATTGGTGATGACCGTTTTCCCCGACGGTGACGCCGGCAAACATGCCGTTACTCACTATAAAGTGCTCGAACGTTTCGGCTATGTTACCCTTATTGAGTGTCAATTGGAAACGGGACGCACTCACCAAATCAGGGTGCACATGAAATATGCGGGACATCCGCTGTTTAACGATATTACTTATGGTGGCGACCAAATCATCAAAGGAACCACCTTTACAAAATACAAACAGTATATCGAGAATTGCTTTAAATTGATGCCGCGCCAAGCCCTCCACGCCAAATCATTGGGCTTTCATCACCCGCTGACCGGCGAATATATGCTTTTCGATTCCAATTTACCGGACGATTTTACAGCCGTACTCGACAAATGGCGAAAATATGCTAAACATAAAGAATTTATTGACGAAGATTAATCTATTAAAATGATAAAAAAAATAATTCTCCAAAAAGGAAAAGAGAAATCGTTGCAAAGATATCACCCGTGGGTATTCTCCGGTGCCATTTCCAAAAAAGACGATTCTATTTACGATGGCGACATTGTGGAAGTATATGATTTTGCTAATCAATATCTTGCAACAGGTCACTATCATAATAGTTCTACCTGCGTCAAAATTTTCAGTTTCGAAAAAGTACTTCCTAATGAAGAATTTTGGAAAATGAAGGTTGAAAAAGCGGTGGCTTTTCGCCAAGCCATGAATTTGATTGACAATGATCAAACCAACATTTTTCGTCTTATCAATGGTGAAGGTGACGGTTTACCCGGCCTAATTGTGGATTGGTTCGACGGAAATGTGGTGCTGCAATTTCACTCTTATGGGATGTATCTGCTCAAAGATAACTTCATTCAAATTTTTAAAGATATTTTTGGCGACAAACTCAAGTCCATTTACAACAAAAGCGCTGCCACTTTACCGGAAATCAAATCTTTTGAACCGATAGACGAATTATTGTACGGCAATTTTGATGATGTTTTGGTAAAAGAAAACGGAATACCATTTTATATTGACATTATCAGAGGACAAAAAACCGGTTTCTTCATTGACCAACGCGATAATCGTAGAATGGTGGGTAATTATTCTGCCGGAAAAGATGTGCTCAATTTGTTTTGTTATACCGGTGGTTTTTCTTCTTATGCTTTAGCGGGCAATGCTCATCTTGTTCACTCTGTGGATATTTCAAAAAAAGCAATTGATTTTACCGAAAAGAATATTGCTGCTTTAGGTGATGAGTATTTGTCAAAACATGCCTCTTTTGCAGAAAACGTGTTCGATTTTTTGGAAACCGTTCCTGATCAGCGTTACGACGTAATTGTGTTGGACCCGCCGGCATTTGCCAAACATCATAAAGTAAAAGACCAAGGCATTAAAGGTTATCGTAATCTGAATCGAAAAGCGATGCAAAAAGTGAAAAACGGCGGATTACTTTTCACTTTTTCATGTTCGCAAGCCATTTCTAAAGAAGATTTTCAAACCATTGTCTTCTCGGCTGCTGCTATGGAACAAAAAAGAATACGGGTTATCAAACATTTGGAAGCCGCCATTGACCATCCGGTCGATATTTTTCACCCGGAAGGAAGCTACTTAAAAGGACTTTTATTATACATAGACGATTAGATAAGAGCAAGGCAAATAAACGACATCACAACAAGGAAAGAATGAATAAATAAAATTATTGGTGTCCGATAAAACTTTTTTAGAGGGATAAAAAGTAGGGCTGACTTCT
>CAYYHC010000051.1:0-12703 GCA_964471715.1 uncultured Lentimicrobiaceae bacterium
TATATGCGGAGGGACAGCGGCGATACATTGAGAGCTTGAGTTCGTATGCGCGTCAATTTTTGGGAAAGATTACCAAACCTGATGTTGATGCCATTCAAAACATTCCGCCTGCTATCGCCATTGAACAGCGCGTCATCTCGCGAAATCCGCGCTCCACTGTCGGTACGACCACGGAAATCTATGAGTACCTGAAACTGCTGTTTGCGCGCGTGGGCAAAACCTACTCGCCGATCAGCAATAAAGAGGTTAAACAAGAATATATCCCTGACGTTCTTAAATACGTGAGCAATTTACCGGAAAATGCAAAAGTATATATTGCCGCTCCCATTGCTATCATTTCGGGCAGAACGTTAGCAGAACAACTCAACATTTTACAAAAACAGGGATACAGTCGCGTTATTTACAATAAAGAAATTGTGGATATTGATGACCTGCTCGCCTCTAAAAAAAGATCTAAAAACAATGCTCTTTTTATATTAATTGACCGTTTCAAAGCTGCCAACATTGCCGAAGAACAGTCCCGTTTTATTGACTCCGTTCAATCTGCTTTTAACGAAGGAAAAGGAGCTTGCATGTTGCAAATTGAAATTGACGGTGACATTAAACAAAAACAGTTTAATGACTCAATGGAAATTGACGGTATCAAATTCCAAGAGCCGTCCCTGAACTTGTTCAGTTTCAACAATCCTTACGGTGCGTGTCCTGCGTGCGGCGGAACGGGCATTGTTGATGGCATCGACCCTGATTTGGTTATACCGGACACATCCTTGTCTCTTTTTGAAGATGCCGTAGCATGCTGGCACGGTGATAAATTGAGCGAGTGGAAAAATGAATTTATTAAATATGCTGTAAAACAGGGATTCCCGCCTCATCGCGCCATTGATGATTTAACACCGAAAGAATACGATTTGCTATGGAACGGTTATCCTGAGAAAAACATATATGGCATTAATCAATTTTATGAATTTGTTGATAAACAAAAATATAAGATTCAATATCGGGTGCTTGCCAGTCGATACAGAGGACGTACTACTTGTATGGAATGTAACGGAACCCGACTTCGCAAAGATGCCAATTATGTAAAAATCGCCGGAAAATCCATTTCCGATTTAATCACTATGCCGATTAAAGATTTACACAAATTTCTCTCCGAGTGTACTTTTAAAGATAAAAATGACGAAAAAATTGCCAAGAATATCATCGTCGAATTGGTTACGCGACTCTCATTTTTATTGGATGTAGGGTTGGGTTATTTGACGTTAAATCGCTCTGCGAAAACACTTTCCGGTGGAGAATCACAACGTATTAATCTTGCCACATCGTTAGGAAGCAGTTTGGTGGGGTCACTTTATATTTTGGATGAACCCAGCATTGGGCTGCACCCGCGCGATACCCAACGCCTGATTCATGTTTTGCAACAACTTCGCGACATCGGAAATACGGTCGTGGTGGTTGAACACGATGAAGACATTATCCGAAGTGCCGATTATATAATTGATATTGGTCCTAAAGCCGGTCGTTTGGGGGGCGAAATTGTCTTTAACGGTACTTTTCAACAATTGATAAAAAAATCCGACAACTTGACGGCGGCTTATATTCGAGGCATGGAGCATCCGCAAGCCGAAGAAAACAGATGCATCCGTATTCCCCAAATCAGGCGAAAATGGCGTAATTATATTCAGGTTTTGGGTGCTAAAGAACACAATTTAAAGAACATTAATGTCAAAATTCCTTTACAAGTACTAACCGTAATAACGGGTGTAAGTGGTTCAGGGAAAAGTACTTTAATTAAAAATATTGTCTATCCGGCTCTTCAAAAGGTGATTTCGGAAACGAACGAAAAAGTAGGAAAACATACCAAAATAGAGGCGGATATGAGTAAAATTTCGGAAGTCATCATTGTGGATCAAAATCCGATTAGCAAGTCCTCTCGCTCCAATCCGGCCATTTACATCAAGGCATTTGACGATATCCGCGACTTATTTGCTGCACAGCCTCTTGCCAAACAACGCAATTACAAAGCCAATTTCTTTTCTTTCAATTCTGTAGGCGGAAGATGCGATGAGTGTGATGGCGAAGGTGTTATTCACGTAAGTATGCAGTTTATGGCAGATGTGGACCTCGTTTGCTCCGAATGTCACGGCAAACATTTCAAAGACGAAATATTGGAAGTTAAAATTGAAGGGAAAGATATCAGTGATATTCTGGATATGACTATTAATCAAGCATTAGAATTCTTTTCTTCCATCGAGAATAATCATAAATCCGTTAACGGCATCATTTCAAAACTGAGTTATTTGCAAGATGTGGGCTTGGGTTATTTAAAAATGGGGCAATCCTCACAAACCCTATCCGGCGGTGAATCGCAACGCGTGAAGTTGGCTTACTTTTTATCACAAGGAAATTCCAAACAAAACGTACTTTTCATCTTTGACGAACCCACTACGGGACTACATTTTCACGATATCAATAAATTGTATATTGCTTTAAATCAATTGATTGAAAAAGGGAATTCAATTATTGTCATCGAACACAATCCCGAAATTATCAAATGTGCGGATTGGATCATCGATTTAGGTCCGGAAGGCGGCGAGGATGGGGGGCAGATTGTTTGCGAAGGCACGCCCGAAATGGTTGCTACTCACAAAGAATCCTATACCGGACGATTTTTGGTTTCGAAATTAAAAACGAACATTCATTAGAAACCGGTCCAAAATAATTCCCAAAATGTATGTTCCAACTCGCGCCACGTTTGGCGAGTGGCACCGGCAAAATCAGAAGTGTATTGGTTTAAAATTTTCTGTGTTTCCTCCACTTTGTCGGCTTTTAATAACTCAACGACCTTTTTTTCAACCATTGGCAATTCTTCCAAACCTTTATTTTCGTAACGCATAATATTTTCCATCATTATTTTTTTGGTGCGTCCCCATTTCACTTGCGCCAACTTATTGGCTTTGCGATAATGCCACAAAACCGCATTCTCATTGTAACGATGGTGTCCGCATTGGCCAAATCCGTCCGGCAGCTCTGTTACGCCGGCAAAAATCGGAATACGGGGACTCTGTCCCGGATTTTCTACCGAGAACCAACAAACTCCGCCGACTGCATCGGGCAACCAATTACGGCATTGAATGATAGTGGAATAGGAACACCACGACATCGCCACCCCACGATAAAAGGTAACCGAACCCGGTGACAAATAATTATACATGGCGCGCTCGTTCCCATCCATCCACGGATTGGCATTCGGACACACCACAGTATCGTTAACCATTTCTCCATCTTTATTTTTATAATGTCGCGGGACAAGCAAATTTTGCGTTTGGTCTAACACGCTGCCTTCATAATTGGCTCTGAATAAATCCATTACCTTCCTAATATCCACTTTTTCTTCCGGCTTAATAGAGAAAGGAAGCTCCGCAGAATCAATGCACAAATGCAACGATGGCGCTAACTCATTGAAAATATACCATTCTCGTTCTTTGTGATTCTTTCCAACGGCATAGTTGGAACCGAAAGCTTTCCACCAAACAAAATCGCCTTTGCCATCCCACAAATTATACTTTCGGGCGACATCTTCAATATTGTCTGAACAGAGAAAAGATTTTTTGTTGGTTCTGTCTAATTTCCCAATTCTTGGAATATTACAGCTCACTGCCACCTCATCATCGGGCACGCGCTGTGCTACCCACATCCCACCGATTTTATCGGGACCTTCGCCCAAGATTTCCATTTGCCAAACCTCTTTTTTATCTGCAATAGTGATGCACTCTCCACCGTCGGCATAACCGTATTGTTGAATCAAATCGCCAATTAGCAAAATGGCATCGCGCGCATTATCACAACGTTGCAAGGCAATTCGTTCCAACTCTTCAATCAAAAACATTGCTTTTTCATTGATTAATGTGTCGGGACCTGAAAAGGTACTTTCGCCGATTGCCAACTGTTTTTCATTCATGCAAGGATAAGCGGTATTCATATATGCATAAGTATGAGCAACTTCCGGAATTTCACCCGCTAAAGTTACCTTTTCCATGCTGTTGGGCGTTTCGGTGTGCATGGTACCTTTATAAACTTTGTGCATCGTGCCGGGTTGGTGGTCTGCTGCCGGTTCCATCGTTACCCACGTACGATATTGTCCGTCGCAAGTGTGAGAAGTCATCACCGACCCGTCCGTTGAGGCTTTGCGACCTACCATAATTGAGGTACAATTGCCCCCAACCAACTCTTCGGTTTGCGCTTGCGCACCCATCAAATAAAAAGATAATGATAGTAGAATAATTAAATATCTGATTTTCATATTGTTATATATTATTTAGATTCATTTATAGCCAATGGCAAAAATACACAATTAATGGAAGATGAAAACATCATTTCACAAGCTCATGATTGACGAATCCTTCATCGATAGGAGATGTCGGACTCGGCAATGAGGTTATTTAACAAAGCATAAACGGTGAGACCGGCCACAGATTTAATGCCTGTTTTGCGTATAATATTTTTTCGATGGGTGATTACCGTGTGAATCGAAATATTCAATTTTGTTGCTATTTCCTTGTTCATCAACCCTTTAGATAATTCAATTAGCACATCCGTTTCGCGGTCTGAAAGTTCATACGTTTCACTACTCTCTTCGTGTTCGGTAGAATTGCGATATATTTCGGTCAGCTGACTTTCAATTTTGTGCAAGTCATCCGTAATTTCAATAATGCCGTTGAAATGTTTGAGCCATTGCTGTTCATAAAAAGCGTAGATGAGGGCGACAATAGGAATTTGTGCAACATCTTGAAATAATGACTTGAAAATCATTTTTTTAGAGAAATCAATCAAAGAAGGATTCATCAAAATGAGGTCGGGTTTAAGTACAATGATTTTTTCATTGATGCGGTCTAATGTATTCACTGTCCGTATTACCTCAAGCGAAGCACTTTTTCCCAACAAATGTGTAATTCCTTCTGCAATAATTGAAGATTTTTCAATCACTAAAACTTTAATCTTCTTCATATTACAACAGTTTTTCCAATGATTCTACATAAGGAATCAATATTTTTTCCTCAATAAGAACGTGTTTATTCAAATCGCTCGATAATTGAAAAATATCGAACAATAATTCTATTCTTTCTTTTGGTAAGATGTTTCCGGGTAGATATTTGATAAGAATATTGGTTAAATCGTCCAATTTGTCTTCAATATTACTATGATTTTTTTCAAACTGGTTGATGGCATAGCCCGAAATTTTCTTTTGAGCAACCAAACTATCAATATAAGGGAAAACGGTATTTTCCTCATAACCAAAATGATGTGCAACTTCTTTTGTATAATCGCTAAAAAAACGCTGCAAAATAGCTTTATGATTGGGTTGGCAGGCGTCAGCGATTCTATTCAAATGCTTTTCGAGATGCGGAATTCGTTCCTGCAAGTAGTAGTTGTGAGAGGCAACCAAATAAGGCACCAATAGATGCATATCGGTATGTTCCAAATCATCTTCGGTCGGCAAATACTGATCATTGGTGTAAACATTGCAGATCAATAAAAAGAACGCGTCTGAAATTTGATATTGTTTGCACACCTCTTTAACCGTTTTTTCACCGAAACCCAATTCGATATTAAAACGTTGAAGCATAAGTACTAAACTATGGTTCATGGTCAGTACGTCTGCTAATTTCATTGTGTTGGTAAAAAGCATTTTATTCTTGGGGTTTAGTTAAATAATACTCGTATAGATTTTCCATTTTTTGTGCCGAGTCTTCCAAGCCGCCTTTACGGTTGCGAAGAATCCATATTTTTTTGTGGTTGTCAATCAGTTTGCGGAGTTCGTGCGCCAACTCTTTGCGTTGTTGATATGGAATGTCGAGGGTTTCGCCGGTAGTGGTTTGCAGTCGGGCAATTCCTAAGTGAATCGCGTGCAATGCCAAGTTGGCGGCTTGTTCCAATTCGCGCTGAACGATGTGGGCATCCGGACATTGCGGTTTGCCCTGCCAGAGCAACTCTTTAGCTGCAATGATTTCATTTTCCGCATTTTGCAAATTCTCAATCGTGAGTTCGCGTGTTTGATAGTTCCCTTGCATTGTCCATGCGTATCGGTGTAACATAAGGTGAAAAGCGTTGGCAACTCCTTCGGGGATTTTGGTCAGAAGATAAGCGTTGCCCAAGCGCGAAACGGCCTCGCCCGTCTTTCCGGTTGCATCTTCAAAAACGTATTGATTTAACTGAAATACGACTTGTTTTTGCATATTCGTGTCACAATTCCAAGCGTAGCCTGCCCCTAACAAAGTGGGCGGGTAACAAACGGACAGCGGTTGCCAATGACCATAGTCACCCCAATTGGTAATCAACATTCCTTTGGCACCGTATTTTACGCCATTGATGGCGGCATTTTGCAAATTTTTGTAAGCAATTTGCTGTTTTCCGATAATAGAACGCCAAGAAGAGGTTCCCGGACATACGTAATAAGTGCATCCCGACTGTTTAAATTTAGGCAAAATCGTATCAAACGGATAATCGCTGTCGTAGCCCCACACCAAAGCAATCATATCTTCAGGTAATTCGCTAATCAGGCTGTCGTGATGAATAATGATGTCGCCCCAAAATTGAGCGGTTTTCCCATTTTTACGAACGACGTCATTCAGCTTTTTCAGGTAATTCAAATAGACTTTCCCCGCGCCGATGCTATCGCACAGCGTTTTAGAACGACCCAATCCCAGTTCTACCGTTTCGTCACAGCCAATATTAAAATAATGACTTGAAAAGTTTGGAAGTAGCTCTTTATAAAGCTCTTGCATTAATTGCAGTGACTGCGGATTGGTAGGGTCCAAACTTGTACGATTGCGCATGCCCCACCTTGTATTGCAATCGTCGGGACATTCTGCCAAAGGTAGATAGCGGTCATATTTCAACCAATTTTCCATGTGTCCGAAAGAGTTTTGGTTGGGAACCAAATCGATAAAACGTGCGGCACAGTATTTTTCCAAGGCACGAATTTCAGTCGCTGTCATCGGGGAAGCGTGCTGCCATACTTCTTTGTGATTTTTATAAGCAAAAGTGTGTTCCGTATATAGCTGAAATTCATTGATTTTCCAACTCGCCAAGTCATCAATCAAATGGTAGATGGTTTGCATTTTCGGAACTTTGTCGCGACTAATATCCAACATATAGCCCCGTCTTTCAAATATCGGATAATCATCAATTTGCAATTCGGGAACATTGCGACTTTCGGTAGTTGAATAGGTAAAAATTTGTCGCAAGGTCTGGGTGGCATAAAAGAGTCCGGCTTCGTCGCCGGCAGTCACCGTGATGGTTTGATTTTTTGCAATAATTTGATAATGTTGAGAGGGTAGTGTCTTTTCAATTCGATAATAAAGTGTAATAATATTTTCCCCGTAGTCGTGAAATATGCTTTTTGCGGGGAAATTATTTTTGAATGTTTGCCCTAAAAAATTTTGAATTTGTGAGAACTGATAGGCACGATATTGAACGGCATCTACCTTATTGATGGTAATTTGTTGAGGTTTAGGCGTTAAGTAATCTATTAAATCAGCGGCTTTTAAGTTTAAGCTCGCAAGCAATAAAAAGAAAGCAATAATAGGTGGTTTCATATTTTTAATTTATGGCGGCAAATGTACAAAAAAAAGAGATTGCCTGTGAGGACAATCTCTTCAATTTGAATCATTCGATGATTTATTTTGTAGCTTCGATGGCTTGGTTAATCAAATCGAAAGTATGTTCGATATCGTTATCCAAACCGACTGAGAATCTGATTAATCCTTCGCTCATACCCATTTCGCGTTGAATATCTTCAGGAACTTCGGAAGAGGTTGATTTGCCGGAATTGCTGAACAAAGTTTTGAAATAACCTAAGCTGACAGCGAGGTAACCAACGCCCAATTCTTGCATTTTTTCCATAATGGCGCTGGCTCTTTCTGCCGTACCCATATCAATAGAAATCATACCGCCAAAGCCGTATCCTTCATTCATCATTGAACTAAATAATTTGTAATCAACATGTTCCGGTAATCCGGGGTAGTTGTATTTCAAACCGGTTTCTTTGAATCTGTTCGCCAAATACATTGCATTGCTGCCGTGTTGTTTCATACGGATGTGCAATGTGGATAAATTTTTCAAAATGCTGGTCGAACGCATCGGATCCAAAACGGGACCCAATAACATAGCTGTTCCGCTATTGACATCGATTAATGAGTTGATATATTCGCCTGTTCCGCAAATAGCTCCGGCTACACAGTCATTTTTACCATTGATAAATTTGGTCATACTGTAAATGACAACATCGGCACCTAAACGGTATGGAGAGAAAATCATAGGAGTGAAAGTATTATCAACAAGCAATTTAGCACCACCGGCGTGTGCAATTTTTGATAATTCGGGAATATTGGCAATACGAAGCAACGGATTGTTCATGGTTTCGGTGTAAACCACTTTCGTATTAGGACGCATGGCTTTTTTAACGGCATCCAAATCTTGACAATTGACGAAAGTTGCATCAATGTTGAATTTTTTCAAATAATTGTTGATGAAAGCAAATGTTCCGCCATAAGTGGTCATACTTGCAACGATATGGTCACCGGTTTTTACTTCGTGAAGAAGTGCACAAGTAATGGCAGCCATTCCCGAGCCTGTTGCCCAAGCAGCTTCCGTTCCTTCCATTGCAGCCAATGCTTTGCAAAGTGCCAAATTACTTGGATTCCAATGTCTTGAATACAGAAAATAACCTTCCGTTTCACCATGGAATGTATCGGTCATCGTTTTGGCTTGTTCAAAAGCGAAAGTGGCACTATCGCAAATTGAGGGGTTCACAGCGCGAGAATCGCCAAGACCATTGGCAAATTGAATGCCGGTTGCTGGATCAAATTTTTTCATACTATTTATATTTTAATAATTTTAATAAAGTGACTATACTCTGTTTATCAATATTTTATATTTTAGATTAAACACCTGCAAATTTACACGAATTTGTCTAATTAATATCCTATTTAGTACCTTTTTGTTGCCTTTTTTTAAAAAAATAATATAATTTATTATAAGTTGTTGTAAATAAATAATTTACAATATTTTCTGTATCTGTATCAAAAAGTTATGTATCTTTGCCCCCAAAATTTAGCGAAACAGAATGAAACAAACACCCTCATCTTTACAATATACGCTCGACATTTTAATGCAAATTGCTTTTCCAAATATCTCATATTCAGTACAAATTAAAGATGATGATATCTCTGTTATTTTGTCGGAGCGAATTTCGTTGTCGTTTTCATTGATGGACGAAGCACAAAATGAGAATTTATTGCAAGGTAAATTGCGACTAAGTACGTTACGTACTCCGTGGGGACATTCCGTGCCAATTTACCAATTTTCTTCCGACAATGATTATTATACCATTAATAACCAAAATATTACGTTTTATTGTGACTTAATCACCATTCCTTTCATTATGCTTTCGCGTTATGAAGAAACGATAACCACCAAAAAGGATATTCATGAGCGCTATTTATTTAAAAACAGTATCGCTGCGCATTATCAATTTATTGATTATCCGATAGTGGATGAATATGCGATGATGATTCGGCATTGGGTTTGCGCATTATTTCCTGAAATAAAAGTTCAAAAAAGGAAAAGCCAACTGATTGCCACTCACGACATTGACATTATATCGCGTTTTGGAGGATTAATTAAAAATATTCGCACTATTTTGGGAGGCGATTTGCTTAATCGGTGGAGTTGGAGTATGACCAAAAAGTCATTCAATCAGTATCAAAACTATCGCATTAATAAGAACAAAGACCCGTATATTGTTGCGATAGAGATGTTATTGAAACTATCGGTCAATGCAGGTGTCTCCGCCAAATTTTTCTTCAAAGCCTTGACGGATAATGAAAATGATGCTACTTACAACATTTATCATCCTGAAGCTGAGTACATTATTAAGGAGATTGAAGCAGCCGGAATGGAAGTTGGATTACATGGAAGTTACGCTTCTTACAACGATAGTGTCTCTTTTCAACGAGAAAAAAGCCGATTAGAGGAAGTTTGTGACCATAACATACAGAGTCAGCGGCAACATTATTTGCGATTTGACATTCAACAGAGTGTTGAAGTGTGGGAATCAGCGGGCATTACGGAGGACTACACTTTGGGATATGCCGAGCATGAGGGTTTTAGATGTGGCACGGCGCATCCGTTCAAACTTTATGATTTACAAAAAGATACGCCTTCCAATGTTATCGAGCATCCTCTTATCGCCATGGATGGCACCTTTTTCCAATATCGCCGTTTGGACACGCAAAGTTCTTTAATGAAAATGAAAGATTTGTGGCAAACATGTCAATTGTTGGAGGGTGATTTTGTCGTTTTGTGGCACAACACGACCGTTTTTCGCGAATATGAAAATTGGTATCAGGAAGTTTTTCGGCGATTTATGGAAGAACTGTAAAAGATTACAATCTCTCCATAATTTTGGCAAAGTTATCGGAAAGTATGGTATAAGAATGGTTTTTTAGTACAAATTCATACCCGTTTTCACCTAAATCACTCCTTTCTTCCGGTGACATTTCCTTTAATTTCAAAATTGCTTTCGCAATCTCTTGAATATTTTCCGGTTCAACATCTATTCCGCAGTTGGCTTCTTTAATTAGATTATTTCCCGACTCAATTGCTTGAATGATAGGTTTTTTTGCCATCATGTAATCAAAAATTTTATTAGGACTGATGCCAAATCTAAAGAGAGACTGTTTTTGCAAACCGACAAATAAAACATCCATCTGTTCCAATAGTGTCGGGATTGCCATTTTGGTTACCGGCGGCAAGAAATAGACATTATCTATTTGATTATCATTTACATACTTAATAAGATTATTTTTTTCTTGACCTGTACCGACCAAAACAAGTGACACATTTTGGCGGTTTAATGGGGCAACGGCATCAATAACGGATTGCAAAGAATTGGCGATTCCGTGCGCGCCGGCAAATGCCACCAAAAATTGATGGTTTTGTTTTAATTTGTCGATTAATTGTTGATGTTCATCGGGTAATTGTGCAGGATTTTCCCAATCCGCAACCACAATTCCATTCGGAACATGGTAGAATTTTTCGGGTGAAAGATGGTGTTCAACGCAATGTTCTTTGGCATTGGGAAGAATGGAAACCACGGCATCAACGTATTTATATGCGTAATCCTCAGCGTTTTGCATCACAACAATAAACGGATGCTGCTTTGAATAGCCGCCCAATTCCATTGGTGACAGCGGCCATAAATCGTGAATTTCGTAAATTAATTTTGCTTTATAGCGACGAGCGATGCGGCGCGCCGGATAAATGTCCAACGGATAGGTAGAAGATGCAATCACCACATCAGGAACAAAATCAGAGAGAATGGTACGAAAATTAAAAAACAGGTTATTGATAAAGTGAAACATAGATTTCATCCTTCCTAATCCATTTCCTTGATAAGCGTCGCTTTTCAGCCAATGATAGGATATTCCGTCAATGATTTCGTTTGGAGAAGTAGGTTGTTTTTTTCTGAGATGTGAAAAACGGCTTCCCACAATTACAACCTTATGTCCCATTTTTTGCCACTCCTTTGCCAAATAATAAGGACGAAATTCCATCCCTAATTCCGGCGCACCTGCATAATGATTGATCAAAAGAATATTCATAACTTACTGTTTATAACCTATTAATCGTTTTATTCCGGGTTTACAAATTTCAAAAAGTTCTTTTAGTAAAGGTAATCGCCTGATTTCGTAATATTCTACCGGAGTAGCGGCAAACTGACGCACAAAATTTTCGATTCCTTCAATCATAGAACCTTCAAAATCAAATACTTTAGAATGTTTTGCCGCGAATTGAATACCTTCCCAAAGCAGCAAAGAGTTCGCCCCGCCGTTTCGATATTCAGGGTCAGAACCGGCCACCAAGTAGTAGCAGCAATTCTCGTCGTACACAAATAAAGTACCGGAGTGAAGGTGATTTTCGGCATCAACGGCATACAACAATTTACATGCCTGGTGTTGTTTGCATCCTTCGTAAATATCTGAAAGTAAAGATTTTGAAAAAGGACATTTCCGTTTTTGCAAAGCAAAAGTTTTTTCTAACAAGCTGTATAGTAGCGAAATATCATCTATTTCCTGTATTGTAACTTTATTCTTTGCCGATTTTATATTTCTTTTTACAATGGAAGAAAACTGCCGGTATATTTTTTCCGTATCGGATAAATCGTTGATACGATAGGTGATGCACGGTTTAACGATGAAATCTTTCCAAAGAAATGGCAAAAAATAGCGATTATTGGGAGCAAGGGCAATTTTCGTGTTTTTACAGGGTAATTTTGCAATTAATTCGTTGATAATCTTTTTTTGACGGGTCAAAAATGCATCATCTTCAAGGATTTCATCTGCTATCCAAATTCCCAATGTTTGAGTAAATGGCGGCATGGCAATTTGAGTTCCCGTTTTCATAAATGCCCACCGCGCAATGTCCTTCCCATCTTCTTGAATTGTGATTTCCTGCCACTGCCCCGAAGCCACAATATTCAACCACCAAGGCTGCTCGAATAAACAATTGACTGTTGTAATATTTTCCATCATTAATGATTTGAAGATTCTAATTCTATAATTGCCTCACGATAAGAGATAAATTCATAATTATTTTGCTGACAATAATTTACGAACCATTCATAAAATTGCTTATCGTTCGG
>CAYYHC010000052.1:0-7018 GCA_964471715.1 uncultured Lentimicrobiaceae bacterium
TGGATGTGCGGGGTTGGGCGGCTTCGGCTACGGCTTTAACGGGCAAGAGAGTGATAACGCAGAGACTCTTTCCGTTTTTAGTAATACGTGCTTCCCATCGATTAATGTAGTGGCAAAAAGTGTAATGTGACCTCCATCGCTGATTTTCAACTTTTTGCGCAATGTTTTTTCATCAATAGGAAAATTGCGCACGGTAATATTGGCTTTTGTAATTCCTGCCAATTCCGCTTTAAGCTCTTGTTTACTTAATCCGAAATAGGATTGAATACGGAAAATTCTTCCGGAGAACTGAAACTGCGGCATTTCAGAAGTATATAATTGACTATGAGGGTGTAGTTTTAGTAAACCATACCGATTGGCTTCCGCATTCATTAAACCGCCTTTGAGTAAGGTGGCATGCGGTTCATACAAATACGTCAACGGCATGACTGCCATTTCAACAGGTTCATTTCGTTGGGCATCCGAAAAAGCAAGCACCTGCCGGGTTCCATTTTTATCGATATTTACACAAAAAATGGAAACTCTGTCACTTTTCATTGCACGAAGCATCACAACCAACTCTTTCAATTCATGGTTCACCGCCACAATATGAATCTCCGAAATGAGTGGCAGTTTTTCCATGACCGCCTTTAAATCAAGCATAGGCGACAATTTGAGTATAATCGCACTCGCTTTTTGCATTAAAGCGGGCATGTACTGCAAAATATCGGGTTCACAATCTTCAATAAGAAAGACTTTTTGATCCGCTTTTCTTCGCGACGGGTCTATAAAAATACAATCCGCATGAGGCAAATTTTCAAGATACTGCATGGAATCCGCATGAATGACCCGAATATTGTCGAGATGAAGCATTTTAAAGTTATGTTCCGCCGTATCAGCTAATTCTGATTGCTTTTCAACAAAAAAGACCGTTTGAAAATGACGGGCAAAACAGCTTGTATCCACGCCCATTCCGCCGGTTAAATCCAACAAAATATTGCCGCTCACCAAACTTGCTTTGTATTCTGCTGTAAGTTCCGATGAAGATTGCTCTACCGAAAGCGGTACCGGAAAAATCAAGTCGAAATTACCATACCAAGATGGTAATTTCGACTTTGCTTTTTGTCGTGATTGGATCTGCCGAATCAACCACTTTTTATCATAACCCTCGAACCAATGTGTTTTGAGAGACAGCGCGTAAACATCATCGTTCAAGTGTTGACGAATAATTTCTTTTTCGTTCATAACAAACGTTATGACTATTTAGATTTATTCATCATCTTGATTTTGTACTCAAGATCCTTAACTTCAGCTTTCGCAGCATCAATTTTCTTGGAGAACTCTTCTTTCAACAAATCTGCATTTTTGGAATTGGCAAAGAAACCCAAGTTATTTTCCCAAATTGAGATTTCATCTTTCAATTGTGCTAACTTATTGACTAAGAATCTCTTTTCTTTATCCAAAATTCTATCGGCATTCGGATTGTTCAAAATAGTGTCAATTTTCGTTTTAAAATTGTCACGTTTTACATCTTCCATGCTCACTTTAATGTCGGCGAAACGTTTGTCCAATGCTTCACGATAGGCAGCATAAATTCTGTCTTTATCTTTTTTCGGCACGTATCCCAATTCTGTCCATTCGCGTTGGAAAGCCTTCATTGCTTCCATATTGGCATTTTTATCCTCAATAAATTGGTGATCCAAAATGCGTTGAATCAGTTCTTCTTTTTGTTTTAAATTATCGGCTTCAATATCTTGTACATTACTAAAATAGTGTGATTTAGCTTCAAAAAATTTGTCGCATGCGCCTCTAAAACGTTTCCATACCAATTCCGAATGTTTGCGAGAGGTAGCACCGATATTTTTCCACTCTTTTTGCAACTTGATGATGTCATCGGTAGCGTTACGCCAATCGGTGCGTTGGGCAATGGCTTCGGCTTGAATGGCCAAGTTTAATTTAAGATTATAATTCTGAACTTGCTCATCTTTAATGATTTGGAAAAAATCTTTTTTCTTGTCAAAAAATTTATCCAATGAGGATTTGAAGCGAGTCCAAATTTCTTCATTTACTTTTGGAGGAGCTGCGCCCAATGTTTTCCATACCTTCAATAATTCTGTAAGTTGGTCACTGATAGCGTTATACTCTTTCGCATTCTCAGCAGGTTGCGTAATCAATTCCTCAGCCTGTTCGCACAAAACGATTTTTGCATTGTAACTATTCTGTTGTTCGGAATAAATTTGGTCGTAATGTTCGCGTCTTCTTTGGTTAATCTGATCGGAAGCGGTTTTAAATCTTTCCCACAACTCATCTTTTTTATCTTCGGGAGCAGGTCCGATTTCTTTCCACTGATTATGTAATTCTTGTAATTCTTTAAAAGACTTATTTACAGAATCTTGCAACAATAATGATTCGGCAGCTTCGCAAAGCTTGATTTTCATTTCGAGATTCTTTCTCAAGTCTAAAGTACGTAATTCTTTATTTATGTGTACAATATCAAAAAATTTCTGCACATAAAAATGGAAATTGTTCCAAAGATTATTGGTTTCATTTTTCGGAACCGGTCCAATGGCTTTCCATTTATCTTGAAGTTCTTTATATTTGTCGTTCAAGACTTTGAGGTTAGTTTCCGATTCAATCAATACGCGCAATTCTTCAATGACTGCATTCTTGGCATCCAAATTGCGTTGTCTTTCCAATTCGATATTTTCGAGAAATTTATTTTTGTTGTTTCTAAAAATCTGAAGTGCATCGTGGAATTTGTCTTCTATTGGGGAGGGTTCTTGCACAAAATTTTCTTTTGCGCCACCCCCTTGAATAAATGCCTCTAATTGTTCTTGTCTGTTATCTTTGATGAATTGTAAAATCTTGGTTCTCAAGACTCCAACTCTTTGTTTTACTTTATTATAGTTAGGTTCCGCAACAATGCGATGAAGTTCTTCCACCGCATCTTCGAAAGTCAAATTACTGTATTCTTCTTCAATTTTTTCGATGGGTTCTTCGTCCTCATCGTCATCTTCATCGTCATCTTCTTGTTGTTCTTCTTCCACTTGTTGTGCATTTCCTTGTTCAATTTCCGCCATCATATCTTCAGCGGAGATATTGGCAGCCGGCGTAGTGTCCTCCACTTTTTCGGGAGTTGGAGCATCATTTTTTTGAATTTCCGTATTTTCAGATGTTACTACATCTGCGGCAGCGGTAGCCGGCATTTCTTTAGCATCGTTATTTTGAACTAAAGTTTCAACAATTTCGTCAGCGGGTAATTGTTCTGTTTCAACAGGGGTTGCATTACTGTTGGCAGTGTTGTTTTCATTCGCATTGGGTTGGTCTTCCGAAAGAACACCGGCGGTCGCATTAAGATTCTGATTTTCATCATTTTCCGTGCGTTGAAGGTCTTTTGATTCCATAAATAGGAGATTTTAAATTAATAAAAATAGTTTGTTATTTAAGGGCTGCAAACATACAACTTTTTTTATCGGCAACCCTCAATTAAATGAAATAATATTTTGTAAAACGAGTGTCAGTATATATCAATTTTATTACGAAATTACAGTTGTAAACAGATTATTATTTTTCCAAATAGACAGTTAATTCTTGGGGATATTCAATATCAACAACATAGTTTCCAATTTCGCTATCGGCTTTAAGATAGTCCATCATTTCGCCTTTCGAGAACTGATAACTGTTCAAATTATGACCTTTGTGTTGTATTAAATCTTGCACGGAAAAGTAGAGTTTTCGATTATCTTTACTAAATTCCGTTTTTAAAAAGGTAAACCCTTTCGATCTCAGATTAAGGGTAATCACAGAATCCGACAAGGTTGCTTTACTTCTTCCTTTGGGCAGGTCAATGCAATTTACTTTAAAATCCAAAGTAACGGTATATTCTTTGGAGTAAGTCACGAAAAACCATCCAAGGATAGCAATACCCAAGCAAACGAAAAAAGCAGGTGCAGGCATTTTGAAATAATGCTTCCACCCACTTTCCGAAGTTTTATTGTTATTTTTTTCCTTCATTTCCGTCAATGGCGACAGCAGCTTTTTCTATTTTAATTTTTGTACCATCTTCAACTTCAATAATAAAAGTAGTTTCTTGTACATCGGTAATTTTGCCATGTATGCCACCGATGGTAACAATTTTGTCACCTTTCGCCAAAGCATTTCTGGCTTCTTGTAATTTTTTCTGTTTTTTTTGTTGAGGACGGATCATAAAAAAGTAAAAAATCAAGATAATCAATCCAAAAAAGATAAGCATTGTCCATCCACCGCCGGAAGCATTTTGTCCGTTTGCAGATTGTTGCATCAATAAAAATAAATTGTTCATGTAATAATGTATTAAAATAAATAATATGCTAAGGGACTTTCACATCCGCTTTTAATTTAAGAATCGTGCGTGTCGGGTAAGTATTTGCGGCGACGGTCACGGTATTGCTTACTTTTCCTTTCTTGGTTTTGGAATCGAAAGTAACTTTAATTTCACCTTTTTCGCCGGCTTTAATAGGTGCTTTCGGCGGTGTAGAAGTAGTACATCCGCAAGAAGCCATTGTGGAACTAATCACCAAATCGGATTTGCCAACATTTTCAAAAACAAATGTATGCGTCAATCGTTCGCCTTGCAAAACGGTACCGAAATCGTATTCAACCTCTTCAAATTTAATTTTAGGACCATTTTCATCTTTCACAACCACTTCCCCATTTTCGGCAGTTGCCGGATTAAAAACAACAGGTTCTTTGTTTTGGCATCCATTGATAAGAAATGAAACACTAATCAATCCTATTGCCAAAACACACTGAAAACTAACACCATATTTCATCTTTTCAATCATTAAGTCCTTTATTTAGTAAACCGCGACCCAACTTTTTCAATTTGCCTTGTTCGCGGAGCTCTTCGGCAATTTTATCCAACAAACCGTTGATGAAAGTCCCGCTTTTAAGAGAACCGTAACTCTTGGCTATATCAATATATTCATTAATAGTAACCTTGACGGGAATTTCCGAAAATTCCAGAATCTCGCACAACGCCATTTTCATTAATATCATATCCGTTTCAATAATGCGGTCGGCTTCCCAATTGTTCAATTTCGGTTCAATAATTTTCAAATATTCTTCATCTTTTGACAAAGTGGTACGAAACAACTTCTTATAAAAAGCCTCATCTTCCAATTTATCTTTAAACATAGGAGAAATGGACACTTGCTCATTGGAAACTTTCCAAAATGTAATATTTTTGCTCATCAACAGCAAAGCATCATTATAATCATTAAACCAATGAATATATTTTTCGCAAAAGTACCAATGTAACAAAGTGCTCGGCGCAATTATTTTTTCGATAATGGTCAATACCAATTCTTTATCAGCCTTATAAGTAGATTGCTCTGTACTCATATAATTTTGATATTCTGGCAATTCCGAAATTTCGCTAAATAGTTTGGCAATTAATTCTTTTTCTTGATACCAATCGATTTTATACTCTTTCAGTTTACTTTGTACCACTTTTGAATCCTCAATTTGCCGTATTACCTTATTATCGATAAACTTCGTGTTGGGATGAAGATCCAATTCTGTTGGAAAGTTCTTGGTTTTTCTTTCTTCCAACTTATTCTCAACATACATCTTTATCAAAGGCAATAAAGAAAAAAAGTAAAACGAAAGTTCGTAGCATTTCTGAATGGATGTATCTAATTTCTTTTCACCAACAAATAAATCCTCATCCAAATTGTATTTTCGGGCATATAATGCCTGCATCACCTTGATTCTCAAATATCTTCTACTGATCATTCTCAAAAAAAATTAGGTTGCAAAAATACAATAATTTTTGGAATGTTGAATATGATATTTTGTGCTTTTCAATAATTGTGGTAAAATTCATTCATAGTGATGATTTTATAGACTAATGTAGCGGCAAGGACGTCCGATACTACATTATCCGGTTGGGGACACAATTCCACCACATCAAAACCGACAACGTTCTTATTAGCAAAGACTAAGGCAAGGAAATCCATGAGTTCGTACCATCCCAAACCGCCGGGGAGGGGTGTTCCGGTAGCCGGCAAGATGGATGGATCCAAGCCGTCCAAGTCGATGGTCAAATAGACATTCTGCGTCAATCGATCGCAGGCTTGCTGCATCCAGCTATTGTTTTGTCCGACGATTTTATTGGCATAAAAGACATTTTCATCTACGATATTGTGTTTTTCTTCCGCACAAACGTTTCTAATTCCCACTTGCACGACTTTTGCAAAATCTTGTGCGCGGCGCATCACGCATGCGTGGTTGTATGGAGAATCGTGATATGTATCACGCAAGTCGGCGTGGGCGTCGATTTGCAAAACGGATAAATCGTTGTATTTTTCGCTTGTAGCACGAATGGCACCCAAGGAGACCGAGTGTTCCCCGCCCAGCAAACCGACCATTTTATTTTTATTCAAAAAATGGGATACTCTTTGATAGACGGTTTCCACCATTGAGTCAGGAGTGCTGAAATCCAATTTTTCAGAGTCGGTATAAATTCCTGCCGTATAAGCCTCAATACCATATACATAATCATACAGTTCCAAACTATCTGACGCGGCAATAATGGCTTCGGGCCCTTTATCTGCGCCTTTGATAAATGTGCTTGTTCCATCATACGGAACCTCGACAAGTACATATTTTGCATTTTCTTCAAGAGCAAAACGCTCTTCCATATCCAAGAAATAAGTGGTTTCTTTCGGGAATCGTATCATAGGACTTCTTTTCTTTTATCATTAAAATTTGTGCAAAAGTACATGAACATTTCCAATAAATAACCAATAAATGAAAATTAATTACGGTAAGTTTTAGTCATAAAAAACGCTTTTATCAAGAAAATATTTCCAAAAAATAAGCACAAAAAAGCCTTAAATCGAGCATTCATTTTAAGGCAATTTATTAAAAACCTAATTTTCAATAAATTATGCAAAAGAAAAAAAAAATCAAAAAGTGTACCATTAAAAAATAAAATACTATCTTTGCAACCTCAAACGGGGAACGTTTCAGTAGCTCAGCAGGTAGAGCACATCCC
>CAYYHC010000052.1:7028-12573 GCA_964471715.1 uncultured Lentimicrobiaceae bacterium
GGGTCCTGGGTTCGAATCCCAGCTGGAACACAAAAGCGGCTTTTTTAGCCGCTTTTTTTGTGCCTGATAATCAACAATTTACACGCTTTCTTCCTGATTGTCAAATTGTTGGCGTTTTATATTAGTGTCTAACTATGTTTAATAATTTATGTTCGTTTATAACTTTGTAGTATTAATTTATGTTCATTTCTATTTTATTCTATCTCCAAATTGTCAATTACTTTACGAAAGTGGAGACACTTTCGCTCCCACTGCGCCAACGATTGTAGCGGATACCCCGCAGCAGCATAAATATATTTACGGAATTGTTCCTAATTTGAAGCGATTTATAAGAAGAATTGTGTATTCTAAAAATTAATGTAAAAATTAATTTGTAAGTGCGCTCATATTATTAAATGATGTATATTTGCAAGTTGAAATTTTAAAAAACACAGGCACTTATTATTACGACATAAAACCAATATTTTTTTAATACATTACTTTCAAAAAAACTAAAAAAAGTTGAAAAATGGAAAATTTTAGTAGAAAACCGGGCGACTGGACTTGTTCAAAATGTCACAAAATCAATTTTGCAAGAAGGGAAGTTTGCTTTGAGTGTGGAACATCCAAATCGGAAGGTTACGTTGATATGAAATTAGGAGACTGGGAATGTCCGAAATGTCATAAAATAAATTTTGCAAGAAGAGAGAATTGTTTTGATTGCGGTGCAAAAAAGCCGGAGGGAGCTGCTTTTATGAAAACCGGTGATTGGAAATGTCCGAAATGCGGAGAAATCAATTTTGCACGGAGAACCTCTTGTCACCAATGCGATGCAGAAAGACCTGAGAATATTGATGTTAACTTACGTCCCGGGGATTGGATTTGCCCGGAATGTCACGAGGTGAATTTTGCCAAACGGAGCAATTGCTTTAAGTGCAATCATCCGAAAGAATAAGGATTTTCGCGGCACGCTGTTAAAATCCCATATTTTACTTTCTATCAAACACTTGTCCCTACGAGACATGTTAAAATTTATTGTCATTTTGTAGAGACGTTACATTGATCAATACACCCTCATTAATGGCGTAACCCCTTTACTTTAAAACCCACTCTTATTTAAAAATAAAATAGACTGCCAATATCAAGAAGCAGAAACCTATGAAATGATTCGTTGAAAATTGTTCGGTTTTGAAGAACACTATCGTAAAAACAGTAAAAACCGTTAAGGTAATAACTTCTTGAATTACTTTGAGTTGCCACAGATTGAACGGACCACCGTTTCCGATGAAACCGATTTTATTGGCGGGAACCTGAAAACAATATTCGAAAAGTGCGATCGCCCAACTGATGATGATAATGAGGGGCAAACTCAGGTTGCTTAACCAACTGACATCCTTAAATTTAAGATGTCCGTACCAAGCAAAAGTCATAAATATGTTGGATATAATCAATAATCCAATGGTATAAAATGCTTTCATTTTACAAGTTACCTTTTAAAAAATGCCTTCTTTAATAATGTCATGAATGTGAATAACGCCCAAATAAACATTGTTTTCATCCACTACAAAAATGTTGGTAATGTGTTTTTTCTTCATCAAATCCAATGCCTCAACAGCTAACGTATTGGGAGAAATTGTTTTAGGATTTTGTGTCATCACATCTTTGGCTGTAAGGGTATTGAAATTGCTATTATTCTGCAACATTCTTCGCAAATCGCCATCGGTAATAGCACCCACTACCCTATCGCCATCCACCACGGCCGTAACACCGAGGCATTTACCGGAAATTTCGAGAATAACTTGCTGAATAGACTCATTGACTTCCACTTGCGGTTTCTCGTTATATTTATACAAGTCCCCGACTTTAATATAAAGACGTTTCCCGAGAATTCCACCAGGGTGGAATTTGGCAAAATCTTGTGGTGTAAATCCGCGAAGATGAATGAGGCAGGTCGCCAACGCATCACCCAACGCCAACTGTGCCGTTGAGCTGCAAGTGGGTGCGAGATTGTTGGGACACGCCTCCTTTTGCACGGTACAATTAAGTACAAAATCGGCTTCTTTTGCCAAAAAGGAGTCCACATTTCCGACCATTGCGATTAATTTGTTTCCGTTCATTTTCAAAAAAGGAATCAAAACGGATATTTCGGGTGTGTTTCCACTTTTGGAGATGCAAAGTACCACATCATCGGATTGGATAATTCCCAAGTCCCCGTGAATGGCATCGGCGGCGTGCATAAAAACGGCAGGCGTTCCTGTCGAGTTCAAAGTCGCCACAATTTTTTGTCCGATTATGGCACTTTTCCCGATTCCGGTAATCACCAAACGTCCTTTCATTTCGAGGACAGTTTGGACACTTTCGATGAATTGACTATCTAAATATTTTTGCAATTCAAGGACGGAATGTGCCTCCAACTGTAAAACGTCGAAGGCAATTTGTTTAATATTGTTTGTATCCATTCTATTTTATATGGTAATTGTTGAGATGGCACGAAGGACTCTTTTTTGAGTTTCTTCAACACCGATTAAGTCAATCAGTTCAAACATATCGGGACCTTTTGCCGCACCGACAATTGAAAGACGCAGGCAATTCATGATTTGTCCCATATTGAGTTCATTTCCCTGAATGTAATCCATCACCTGATTATGTGCGGTTTCTTTATCAAACGGTTTCACTGATAGTAAGATGTCGATAATTTTTTGCAAATGAGTTTCCACACCGGGTTTCCATCTTTTTTTAATAACTTGCGGATCATATTCAACGGGAGCGATAAAAAAGTAGGCACTTTGTTCCCAAAATTCGGGAATAAAATGGACTCTTTCTTTGATTATACGGGTCACTTTCAGCAAATAATCGGAGGTTGTATTGACATTATGTTTTAGTAATTCTTGATTGAAGAGGTCAAGGAGAACTTCATCGGAAGCCATCTGAATATAGGCGTGGTTGAACCATTTTGCCTTTTCCAAATCAAATTTTGCGCCTGATTTACTAATTTTTTCGATAGAGAAAAGGGATACTAAAGTCGGCAAATCCATTATTTCCTGTTCGGTTCCGGGGTTCCAACCGAGGAGGGCGAGCATATTGAGCACAGCTGCCGGAAGGTAACCGCTTTCGCGATAGCCGGAGGATATTTCGCCCGATTTCGGGTCCTGCCATTGCAACGGAAAGACGGGAAATCCTAATCTGTCGCCATCGCGCTTGCTTAACTTGCCGTTTCCTTCGGGTTTCAGCAATAACGGCAAATGTGCAAACTGTGGAGCTTCCCAGCCAAAAGCCTGATAGAGCATAACATGCAACGGAGCGGAGGGCAACCATTCTTCGCCACGGATAACGTGAGATATTTCCATTAAGTGGTCGTCAACGATATTTGCCAAATGGTAGGTCGGCATACCGTCTGACTTGTATAACACTTTATCATCCAATAAATTGGAATTAATTTTAACCTCACCACGAATTAAGTCTTGTACTTTAATTTCGGTATCAGCCGGATATTTGAAACGGATAACATAGTGTTCATTCGCCTCTAATTTGGCTTGAACTTCAGCCGGAGATAAGGTCAATGAATTGCAAAGTGTGGCGCGCGTGTGGGCGTCGTATTGGAAAGTTTTCTTATCTGCTTCAGCATTTTTGCGGCGTTCTTCCAAATCTTCCGGTGTATCGAAAGCGTAGTAAGCCCAACCCGTATCTATGAGTTGCATCGCATATTGACGGTACATTGCTTTGCGTTCGGATTGTTTGTAAGGACCATATTTTCCGCCAAGGTGTACGCCCTCATCAAAAGGGAGTCCCAACCAACGAAAAGCCTCCACGATATAATCCTCCGCACCCGGCACAAAGCGGGTTTGATCGGTATCTTCAATACGAAGAATGAAATCGCCGTTATTTTGCTTGGCAAAAAGGTAATTATATAAAGCCGTTCTCACGCCCCCAATGTGTAGTGGTCCGGTCGGACTTGGGGCAAATCTCACTCTAACTCTTTTCATCATCATTTAGTTTAAAACATTCTATTTTTAATTTTTGTAATTATCTCTTTGGTATAAAGAGGAAAATCGGATTTCATCATCCAATCGTAGTAAGCACGTTCGGTACGGAAAACTTCTTCCACAGATTTTCCTTTGTGTTTGCCGAAATTAAAGACTTCTTCGTCTTTCTCATTAAAAACAATATGCGCTGCAAAATCGACAGAACGATTATTGTAGGAGAAGTTGCTTAAATCTCTCACGTTAGGAGTAACGGGAACAGATTTGTTTCCCAATTTATCTTCGTACTCAACTCCTTGGTACTTACTTATTTGTGCATCCAATACTTCAAAAGTGGCGCGGGTATCGGCGGAGGCGGTATGTGCATCCTTTAAATCTTTGTTACAATACAATTTATAGGCAGCGGACAAACTGCGGGGTTCCATTTTATGATAAATCTGCTGAACATCAATAATTTGACGATTTCTCATATCCAAATGCTTTTCACATCTCAAAAATTCTTCCACCAAAAGCGGGATATCGAACTTATTGGAATTAAAACCTGCGATGTCGCTATTGTCAAAAAATTCTGCGATTTCGTCAGCCATTTCCGAGAAAGTTGGTTTATCTTTGACATCAATGTCATAAATACCGTGAATTTCGGAACATTCGATGGGAATGGGGCAACCGGGATTCAGCAACATCGTTTTTTCTTCCTGACTGCCGTCGGGGAACACTTTGATCATACAAATTTCTACGATTCTATCTTTCGCCACATTGAGACCTGTGGTCTCCAAGTCAAAAAACACCAAAGGGCGTTGTAATTTTAAATTCATAATATTCTGTTTATCAAATAATTAGTAACCCAATACTTTTAAGCCTTGATTAAAGCGAATATCGCGAGGAATTCCGGCGTTATTGATTTTATCCAAGTCTTTTTGCAAAGCGGGTGAAATATTTCCTTTTTCTTTTCTAAAACTCTGAGCAAACTCGAAATTGCCTTCGCCTTGGGTGGTTAAAATTAGATCAGCCCAGCTTTTCATTGCGGTTTTGGCTTTTGCGAAATCAATTACATATTGACCATTGACATCGCGCGTGAAAGCGCCCATTCCTTCCATATAGTTAAAGCACATCATATTAGCTTTTCCGTGGGAGCTGGCGGCACCGAATCTCACGGAACGAAGGATTCCTGCGATGTAGGTAGCGATGGCATCTTCTTGAGAGATATTGGTAATTTCGTGTTTTTCAATCAAGTTACAAACGATAAAAAGACCTAAGATGTCGGCTTTTGCTTCTTCCCAAGAAGTTTTTTCGGTTTTCATTGCTTCATCAACTGCGCCTAATCCATTGACAGTTTCTTTAACGCCCAATCCGTGAGCCACTTCGTGGAAAGAGACATTCCAGAAGAAAGCATCAAATTTTAAATATTTCTGTTGTGCGGGCGAGATTATCAATTGACCGATAGGCAGCATAATTTTATCAAATTTTGCCTGCATACTGTTGCGTAATTGCAATCTTCTGGCGCCTTTTACTTTTTGAACGCGGTCGTCGTTAGGCAAGTTGATAGCGATGGTTTTGCTTCCCGAGTTGCAATCACCGGCATAATA
>CAYYHC010000053.1:0-10660 GCA_964471715.1 uncultured Lentimicrobiaceae bacterium
CAGTTTCGGTAACATCATTATTGTTGCCATAAGTAGTGGTATTTCCACCGATGGTAATGGTTTCAATATGGTAACCTTCACCAGCAGCAATATTATAAGTATAACTATCTCCGCAATTTACGGTATCGGTAGTAACTGTACCCAAACCGGTAATATCAGCATTCATTACATATTCATAAATGGCGAATGTAGCTTCAACTGTAGTGTTGACTGCAATGTCGGACAATAAATAGTTATTAGCCACAACATCAGGTAATACGCTAACACCATTAACGGTAAGGTCGGCAAGATAATAGCAAGGATCCGGAGTGATTACAAAATTCATTGCATCACCGTGATTAACAACGGAATCGCCCATAGGAGTAATCGCACCGTTCAAACCTGCAATGGCAGTAACTGTGTATTGATTTATTTCAAAGTCGGCAATCAAATTGTGATTTGCGCGAATGTCGGTCATTGGATAAGTATAGGTAGCTTCTTGATTTTCGAATAATGTATCGGAAACATAATCAACAAAAATCGTGTGAATATGATAACCTTCATCAGCAATAACTTCGTAATTGTAGTCATCGCCGCAGTTAACAACAGCAGAAGAAGCAGTACCATGACCGAATGCTTGAGAAGTCATTTCATATTGATAAATATCGAAAGTAACTTCAATGGTATGAGGAACAACAACACTATCAAATGTATAGGTAGCAGAGGTAGAATCACCGGTAATATCAGCCATTGCATCAACACCATCTACCAAGATTTCACCAATATAATGACAATCATTTGGAGTAATATTGAAAGTAATGTCATCACCGTGAGTTAAAGAAGTAGAAAGAGGAACTACCTGACCTTCACCATTAACGACAACCGTAATAAAATGACCGTCTAAAGAAAATTCTGCATACAAAGTAGTATCGGAAATAATGTTCATAATGGTATAGTTGGCAGTAATATCAGTATTGTTACCGTAACCCACTACATCATTACCGCAAGTAATCGAGTTGATATGATAACCGTTTGCATTGTCGGCATCAACAGTAATTGTAAGATCATCACCATAATTAACGGTTTGAGTAGCAGGAGAGAATGTACCTTGACCGGTAGTAGCAACGGTTGTAACCGTATTAGTATCTTGACTTACCGTATTAATTGTATATACAGCAGCTGCATCATCATTAGTTCCGTTGAAAACGGTATTTCCACCAACACTAATGGTTGCAACGTGATAACCTGTACCAGCTGTAAAATGGTAATCATAATGATCACCGCAATTGGCTATGGTATCAGGAGTAACAGTACCATTGCCTGCAAGAATCGTGGAAGTCATATTGTATTGATTAATTGCATAGCTTGCAGCAATAGTTGCAGGAGCAGTAATATCTTGAATTGTATAAGTATTAGCAACAATATCATCAATAACAGAAGTGCCGTTTACTATAACATCTGCTAAATGATAGCAAGCATTGGCAGCAAATGTATATTGAACATCAGCGCCATGTTCAACCACTGAATCACCGACAGGAGTGATTGTACCGTTTGCATCGGTAGAAGCGGTAACAATATATTCATTAATTGCAAAGTTGGCAATTACATTATGGTTTGCAGTAATGTTTGTAAAAGGAACTTGATAAGTAGCTTGTTGACCGGTAATTTCAGTAGCAACGCCATCAACCCAAACTGTATCAACATGATAACCTTCATCGGCAGTAATTGTATAAGTGAAATCAGAACCACAATTTACAAGAAGTGCATTGTCGATCGTACCATTCGCGCCGGCAGTAGAAGTCATATCATAAGTATGAATTGTAAATACGGCATTAATAGCGTGTGCGCTTTGAACATCTGTAAAGGTGTAGGTCATAGAATGAATATCGGTAATTGTAGCAGGAACGCCATCTACTGTAAGAGCAGAAATAAAGTGGCAAGGAGCTGCATTGATTGTGAATGTAACATCATCATTATAAATAATAACAGTATCATCCGGAGTAACTGTACCATTGCCTTCAATTGTAACATCAACAAGATATTCATTTAAAGCAAAGGTAATTTCAACAGAAGTATCGGAAGTAATGTTTACAACTTCATAATCATAAGTAAATGTATTGTCAGTGAAAGTAAGAACACTGTCACCACAAGTAATTGTTTCAATGCTATAACCATTAACGGCATCTGCAGTAACGGTAAATGTTTGAGAAGTACCATAATCTACGATAGCTGCGGTAGGAGTAACTGTACCTCCCACACCAACAACGGAAGCAGTAATATTAACTTTATTCAAAGTGAAAGTAACATGAATAGTGGTATCGCGTGAGGCATTTGTAATAGTAATAGGATAATCAACAACACTTTCATCACCAAAAGTAGTATTTCCGGTACCTAAGCGAATAGAAGAAATATGAGAACCTTCATCAGCAACAATGTCAAAAATATAAGATTGTCCGCAAGGAGCAAAGCCGGTCGTTACCGTACCATGACCATTTCCTAACAAATCAGCATTCATTGCATATTGGATGGTATCAAATGTAAAGATAATGCTTGTATTTTCAGCAATATCTTCAATAGTAAACGTATTGCCAACAACATCACCAATCATACTAACGCCGTTCACCGTAACATCAGCTAATTCGTTGCAATGAGTAGCAATGAAAGTATAAGTAATTTGATCGCCGAAAGCAACGACTGAATCACCTACAAATGAAATAGTTCCAAAACCATCAAAAGTAGAATTTACTGTAAAATGATTAATGGAGAAATAAGCTTGTAATTCATGAGCAGCTGTAACATTTAAAATTGTATAATCATAATCAACAGTATTTTCGTCTCCGAAATTTTGAACCAAAACACCGTCTAAGTATAGAGAATCAATATGATAACCGGTATTAGCAGTAATATCAAACGTATAATCATCACCACAATTGACAATTGCGCTTGAAACTGTTCCGTTTCCATTATTTGTTGAAGTCATATTATATTGATTAACTGCAAAAGTAGTAGCAATAGAATGATTTGTATAGACACTATCGAAAGTATAAGTCATTGAAGTCGGGTCAGTAATAGTAATATCAGCGCCATCAACCAAAACTCCGGCAATGTAATAGCAAGCATTCGGAGTAATAGTAAAAGTAGCATCAGATCCGTGAGCAATAGTTTGTTCACCGACAGGGGTAATCGTACCATTAGCACCTGCGGTAGCATTTACAACAAATGAGCAAGCAGTAATGTCATTAACAATTAAACTCAAATTAATTAAACTATCACAACCTGTAGGAATTAATGTGAAATGAACAGGATAAACTCCGGTTACTGTTCCAACAGGGAAAATAGAATCGCCATAAGTATAAGGAAGCTCGTTGGAACAAATCGTAACTGCATCCGTGTGAGTATAAGTCGGATTAACATTCAAGGTCAAATTGATTAAGCTGTCGCAACCATTAACGGATTGTAACATAACTTGATAAGTGCCCTCAGATGTATATGTATAACCATCGCTATAAGTATAAGGAAGTTCATTTGCACAAATGGTAACTACATCATTTCCTGTATAAATAGGATTGACAATCAAGGTCAAATGAACCAAACTATCACAATTATTGACAGAAGTGAAAGTTTCGTCATAGTTTCCGGCAGCATTCAACGATTGAGTTCCAAAAGTATAAGGCAATTGGTTTTCACAAACCGCAACAATCTCACTCTGTTCATAAGTCTGATTAACTGTCAAAGACAAATTAATTAAGCTGTCGCATCCGGTTCCTAAAGTAAAATGAACTGGATAAACACCGGTAGTGGTTCCAATTGGAAATTCGCGAGTTCCATAAGTATAAGGAAGTTCAGCTGAACAAATCGTTGCCGCATCAGTATGGGTATAGGTCGGATTGACATTCAAGGTCAAATGAATCAAACTATCGCAGCCATTAACGGTTGAAAGGAGAACATCATATTCACCGGCAGCATCAAATTCATGACCCACTTGATAAGTATAAGGAAGTTCGTTATCGCAAATGGTAACAACATCTGTTCCTGTATAAGTCGGATTGACATTCAAGGTTAATGTTACCACACTGTCGCATCCATTAATGGTGGAGAAATGAACATCATAAACACCGGCAGCTGTGAAAATGCTATCGCCATAATGATAATCAAGATCAGAATCACAGATTGTAACATTGTCGGTATGATGATAAGTAGGATTAACGGTCAAATTAACGGTAACCAAACTATCGCAACCGGTAGTCAATAAGTAAGTTAAAGGATAAGTTCCTGTAACGGAGCCTGCCAAACGTCCATTATGATAATAAGGAACTTCGTCATCGCAAACCACAACATCAACATTAGTAGTGTAAGTAGGGTTAACGGTAATGGTTTGAGAAGCGGTGTTCACGCATCCGTGTTCATCCGTTCCAACAACGGTATATTGAGTTTCTGTCAACGGAGAAACTGTAATTTGAGAAGTAACAGCACCTGTATTCCAGCTATAAGGCAAAGCATTAGTCGGAATAACATAAATATAATCAATATATGCGGCTGAATTACCTGCAAGGGTTGCAAAGGTAATTGTAGAGTGGTCGGTAGCTGCATTAAAGTTCGTGGCAATTTCGGTAAAACCGCCATTTGCCCAAGTAGCAAATTGAGGAGCGGTAATGTTTTTAATTTGACTACCAACGGTAGCACGGATTATACCATCATTATTCAACCAACCTTTAACACCCATAATAACGGTGAACGGTTCCGACAAATCCATTTGTTGGGAAATCATTGTACCTGTTCTGTTTGTTGTTCCCAAGCGAATAGCACCACCGGCAGGATAAACGCGAGTAGTAGTAGGGAAAGAGGCTAAGGTATAATTTGGAATAGCAACACCGGCACCATATTCATTACCATTGCTTCCGGTCATTGTATTAAAGTCTTCTGTTAAAGCGGCATCGTACATTGCAACACCCGTAGCAGTCAACGTAATAGATTC
Source organism: uncultured Lentimicrobiaceae bacterium (assembly GCA_964471715.1). Taxonomy (GTDB): domain Bacteria; phylum Bacteroidota; class Bacteroidia; order Bacteroidales; family WCHB1-69; genus UBA1756. The sequence goes on from CAYYHC010000053.1 coordinate 4,955, forward strand.
ACCTGAACAAACATTATCTTCCGAAACAATTTGTACATTCGGTAACTCATAAACTGTCAAAGTAAGTACAACCACACTATCACATCCATCGATAGTTGGTAAAGTATCAATATAAACACCTGAAGTAGTCAAATTTCTTTCGAAAGAAGTACCTGCGTGAATCGTATAAGTATCACCGGCACAAATTTCGCCACTAACAGGAATAACATAATCAGGATTAACGTGTAAGGTTACTGTAACCAAACTATCGCAACCAGTCGGCAATGTAAAATGAACATCATAAATACCGGCAGCAGTAAATGTGGCATCACCATAATGGAATGGAAGTTGAGAAGCACAAATGGTCAACTCATCGGTATGATTGTAAATCGGATTTACATTTAAAGTAAGTTGAATCAAGCTGTCGCATCCGGAAACTGTTTGTAAGTGTAACGGATAAACACCTGTAACTGTTCCTTCTGGGAATAAGTATTCACTATTCGGATAAGAATACGGTAACTCATTAATACAAATATCAACGGTATCTGTTCCAACAAATGTCGGATTTACATTTAAAGTAAGGGAAACCAAACTATCACAAAGAGTAGATAATGTAAAATGAACATCATAATTTCCGGCAGCATTGAAAATGCTATCACCATATTGATATGGTAATTCAACATCGCAAATAGTAACTACATCATCGGTATGATAGGTTGAATTTACGTTCAAGGTCAAAGTTACCAAACTATCACAACCTTCTTGTGTAGTATAAGTAATAGGATAGATACCGGCAGCGTCAAATGTATGACCGGCACTGTATGTATAAGGAAGTTCAGCATCACAGATTGTAACTTCATCGGTAAAACTATAAACAGGGTTAACGATTAAGGTCAAGGTAACGATACTATCGCAGCCATTTTGTGTTTGCAACGGAATATCATAAGTACCGGCAGCATCCAATGAGTGACCTCTATAATTATAAGGTAATATATTATTACATATAGTAACAACATCATACGTATGATAAGTAGGATTAACGGTCAAATTAAGGGTAACCAAACTATCGCAACCGGCTTGAGTGTGGAAACCTTCTACATCATAAACTCCTGTGGTAGTTCCAACAGGAAAGATTTCTTGATGATTATAATTGTATGGTAATTGATTATCACAAATAGTGAGATCATCAAAAGTATGAGCGGTAGGATTAATAGTAATATTTACATTAACCAAACTATCGCAACCTGTTTCCAAAGTAAAGTGTACTTGTTTGTCACCGGCAGTATAGAATGAGCTATCACCAACATAAACCGGCAATTCATTGTCACAAACAACGATTGGATCTGCGGTAACGATATATGAAGGATTAACGGTGAAGGTCAAGGTAACCAAACTATCGCAACCATTAGCAGTTGAAAGCGAAATATTATATATACCACTGGTAGTTGTTTCATCAAATGTTCTTACATCATTATAATTGTATGGGAGTTCTGAATCACAGATAGTAACTGCGTCGTAAGTATGAGCGGTATCATTAACCGTCAAATGCAAAGTAACCAAACTATCACAAGTGGTAGGCAATGTATAATGAATTGTATAATCACCGCTTATTGTTCCAACATTGAACCACGAACCATTATAATTATATGGTAATTGATCATTACAAATTGTAAGGTAATCTTCGTGGCTATAAGTAGGATTTACATTAAGCGTTAAGTTGATCAAACTATCGCAACCATTAATGGAAGTCAAGTGAATCGGATAAGTACCGGTAACAGTACCCACCGGGAACTCGGTACCTTCATAAGTGATTGGAAGATCAACATCACATACACTAATCATATCAGAATGTACATAAGTCGGATTTACGGTTAAATCAAGATTGACCGTACTGTCGCATCCTAAAGCAGAAGTAAAATGAATATCATAATTACCTGACACGGTTCCTACTTCAAAAGTATGTCCACCGTATGTATATGGTAATTCCGAATCACAAATTGTTCTGGCATCATCGGTTACATAAAGTTGTTTGACGTTCAATGTCAATGTAATCACACTATCACAACCGAGTTCGGAAGAAGAATGAATAACATAAACATCAGAAACGGTACCGGCTTGAAAAACAGTGTCACCATAAGTATAAGGCAACTCGTCGGCGCAGATTGCTACTGCATCAGCCGTTGCATACGTTGGATTTACTGTCAATGTCAAGTTCACGATGCTGTCACAACCGTTATGCAAGATAGTATCTGCATAATTACCTGCAATAGTAAGCATTTCTCCGCCAAATTCATAAGATTCGTTGTCACAAATCGTGACACTAATATTATTGACGGGGATAGGTTGTACGAACAAAGTCAGGTTGGTAACACTATCGCAACCATTAGCAGCAGCACCCGCTAATGTTTCGGTATAATCACCGGCAGCGGTGAGGGCATTTCCATCAAAGAAATAGGAATCACCATCACAAATTGTTGCGGTAATATTTTTTACTGCCTTTGGGTTGACAATTAATGTTATTTCAACGATACTGTCGCAACCGGTAGCGGCAGCACCTATTAATGTATCTCTATAAGTACCTGCGAGGGTTAAATTTTCACCTCCAAAGTTGAAAAAGCTTCCTTCACAAATGGATTCTGACGGCAAAACGGCAACTGGTACCTGATTGACCAAAACATGGAGATTAATGATACTATCACAGCCCGTAGTGGATTGCAATGTATGCGTATAATTGCCTTCGGCGGTAATTGCTGTACCAAAGAAATCATAACTTTCGTTTGAACATATTGTTAGATCGGGTAAATTGGTAATATATTCGGGACAAGTGGTTGTAAAATCAATAGTATCTGTCCAAAGACTGAAATTATCAACATCGCAAGCAGAGCGTACGGCAATGTGATATTCTTGATTAATGTTCAAACCTGACAAACCATAAGAAACAGTATCAACATTCGTCGTGCAACCTGTCAAGTCACTAATGGTACCATTCAAATTCATTTGCCAATTGGTTTCCGCACCACCTTTGGTCCAACTTAAATCGGCATTGATATTGCCAATATTGGAAACAACAAAATCGGTGGGAGTATTGCAGATTTGTTTGTAAGTGATAACGATGGAAGTAATACGTAATTGAGGAGTTGTGCTTCCTGTTCGTACATTTTTAAACATTAAACTTTGAGTCGCATAAACATCACTTATTGTGTAAATCAGTCCGTTAAGAGTAGCTGCAACTTCTGCACCTCCATTTACACTATAGGCAACAGGGGGAAGGTAGCTGGTACCTTGCGAAATAACTTGCATTCCTGTAATAACATAATTACTATTCAGTACATTTACAGTGAATGAGCAACCATTTCCACCATTTCTATCTACATACATGCGAAGTGACGCTCCTGAATCGTAATACTTAACAGCAGTAGTAGCATCATTCTGAGCTGTTGTGAAAGAAAAATAGCCTTGCGTTCCAATGCTGTCTCCCCAAACTTCTTGCCCGTCGGAGTAGCCATAATCTTGAAAGACAACAGTAATTTCTTCAGCTTTAATATTGCCCAAAGCCATTACCAGCATCAATGTAACGGCAAAAAAACTTCGCAAACCGGTTAATAATTCGAAGCTTTGGTGCTTAAAAGTGTGAAACTTTTTCATAAATAATAATTTAAGTTATGTTATTAATTTTCTCTATTTTATTCTAATTCGTTTATTTTCAATACTTTATGATTTTTGATTTTATTTCCTCTTTAAATCTTCTCATCTCAATCTAAAATCTGACAAAAATAGGAATAATTTTCGTATTTCCACACGTTTTTTTTATTTTTCGATATTTTTTTTTAAACAGTGTATTGTGAATGAAAAAATTACAAATATTACCTGTTATCTTCAGCAAACCACTCTGCAAAAGAGTTATAAGTTTCGCTCAAACGGATGGAAAATAATTTGACATTGGCGGGCAATTCTTTTTGAAGACGTTGGGCAAAATCAGCCAATAAATTTTCGGTCGTGGGCTGATAAGGTACCAATAAAATGTTATCAAAATTCTGCCGAAGTTGTTCAATTAATTGCGGACTATGCCGGTTATTTAGAACTAATGTGTGGTCTAACTTATTGACAATTACCTGATTAGTGATTTTTTTTAAATCACCGAAATCCATCACCATTCCTTTTTTGGGTGACTCGTCATCCTCTATAGGTGTCCCTTGTATGGTTACATTCATCCGGTATGAATGTCCATGAATGTTCTTGCACAGACCATCATAATTCATCAAGGCGTGCGCCATTTCAAAAGAAAATTTTTTGGTTACACGAATGACAGCCATACTAAAAAACCATTAATTTGTGAATTTCTTTTTTTTCTTTTTTTTCTATTCTTACAAAATAACAACCATTGGGAAAGTCGGTTAGAGCAATTTTTTCGGAGAAACTTTCAATATTATCCCGTTTAAAAAGTAATTTTCCGGAAATATCGAAAATTTCTATGCAGTTAATTTTGAAGTTCTGACTTAAAATCGTCAGTTGGTCTTTGGCAGGATTCGGAAACACGAGGCATTTTTCTGCCCCCAAGACAAAATCACTGATTGCGCTCGTGTCAAAATCGACGCAAGTGGGATACCAAGGAGTGACGGAATCTAATCCGAAAATTTTATTTACTAATTCCGGGCAATCAATAAACGGATTGCGATTGTGTTGTATATTGTTATAAATCAAGTTGTTTCTATTAATTTCCTTTTCGCTGACAGGGTCGGCTTCGTGCCATTCTTTCAACATTGCCAAAGCCCACGGTTTCAGTTCCGAGCCTTGAAACATTGAATTGCTTTCTTGTCCTAAGTTTTTGTCGGCATATCGAACGGACATGTAGAAATAGCTTCTTGCCAAATCGCCCTTATACTCATCAATGGGTTCAAAAACGGTACCCGTATAGCCCGAATAAGTATTGTCTCCCAATTTTGAGCCATTGGATGAAGTCCAAGTCGGGGAACTCACCTCACCGAAAGCTAAATTGCCGCGCCGGTTATTGACATATCCGTCAGTCGGATACATGTGAAAAATGTCGGTGTACATGGGATAAGCATCCCCAAACCAACTTTTAGGAACACTATGTTCGCGGTTGTAACAATCACCTTCAGACGAGTAATTTCCGCACTGATCGGTTCCAAAAGTAAATTCATAATCGGGAGTTCCGTTGGGAATATCGGAATAAATATCCCACACTTTTCCGGAGGGCTTGGCATCGGTTGATTCAAAGGATGTCCACAATTGGTCGTAAGAGACGGATGTGTGGTCGTCAATAATGTTATAGAGGGCCATTTTTAGTTGATAACCTTTTTTCCCTATGGCACTATTGTAGTAATTATCAGGTGGTTGTGCATTACTGTTTAAAAATAAAATTTCAAACAGAACAAAAAGAATAAAAAATTTTTTCATCATTAAATCTCAACAATTTCATTCTGACAAAGTTCAAGATGTTGCATTAATTGAATGGTTTGTGCAGCTTCTTTGACATCATGAACTCGCAAAATATCGGCTCCGTTTTGTAGAGCTATCGCATTCAAAACCGAAGTTCCAATCAGGGCGTGTTGTGGCGATGTTTTTAATAGCTTATAAATAAGCGATTTACGCGACAATCCGACCAAAATAGGCATATCAAAAATTTCGAATGCTTTTAAATTATTCAATAAAAAATAGTTTTGATTCAGTGTTTTACCGAATCCGAATCCGGGGTCGAGAATAATA
>CAYYHC010000053.1:10670-12560 GCA_964471715.1 uncultured Lentimicrobiaceae bacterium
TATCTTTGCAACCTTTTTCTCTAAACAACTCTATTTTTTCTGCAAAATATTGCAATAACAGGGGTAAAAAATGGTGTGGAAGTGTCTGATTTTGCATTACATCAGGTTTTCCGGTTGTGTGCATCAGGCAATAGGGGACTTTTAATTTGCCCATCATCGCGGGCATATTCGGGTCGAAAGTTCCGCCGGAAATGTCGTTAATCAGAGCTGCCCCCTCCCCCACCGCCATCTCCGCCACTGCCGACCGCCATGTATCCACCGATACGATTGTGTCGGGGAGAGCGGTCAAAATATTTTTCAACAATTTACGAACTTTAAAAAGTTCATTCGCTTCATCCACATCGGCAGCTCCCGGACGCGTGGAAACCACCCCAATATCTATCATATCCGCCCCTTCAGAAAGCATTTTTTCTGTCCGTTGCAACAATTCAAGATCGGACGAATATTTTCCTCCATCAAAAAAGGAATCCTCCGTATAATTTAGAATCCCCATAATTTTTGGGGATTCTAAAGATAGTAATTGATTTTTTACATTAATCAGCATTAATGTGTAAAAATTTATTTTATGACTTTAATATTATCACCGCAATCATCGACAATCATTTTGTACCATTTTTGAGAATATTCAGGATGATCGGGATTTTCACATTGTGGTTTTTCAGTATCTGTGGTGATGAAATGCCCGTCTTTTTCTTTCTTTACATTTCCATCATTGTATTTTACCAATAAATATTCAAAAAGACGGTTCCATTCGGTACAAACTTTATGAGTACAATTGGCAGAATATTCCGTCAAACGGCGTTGTGCTTCTTTCGGATTTTCCTTATATAAAGCCACTATTTCATCTTTCATATTGTCAATATCTTTTACAAAAGCCGATTCGATGTCTTTTTGTCTTTCGTTAACGTGCTTTATCATATCGGAATAGCGGGTATAAACATATTGGCTGACTTTCGTAAAAGTCCAATAGGCGGAAGTTGGAGAATATTCGGTCATAGAGCCGTTTCCTTCTCTGAGTTCATTCGGAATACGGTTAATTCCGCAGAACATAGGTATATAGCAACTACTTGCGGCATCATCGACGCCGAACCAAAGAATACCTCCGAAACCATCGGGAAAACCGTTTCGAACTTGAGCCACGAATGAGAAGCCTGTTTGTTGTGTGGCAGTAGCACGTTCGTGGATATAATCTTTTCCATCATAAGACCAAGTCATAGGACGCCAACGATAAGGGCAGCCAAAAGGACCGGCGCCCAAATCTTTCGTCATATCCATCGAACTGCCTTCGTAATGGTCGCGCATCAATTGCATTACATCTTGTACAGTTATTTTTTTGTCGGGTTTAATCCATAAAGGGAAACGATTGGACAAGTTATCGCCACGTGCATAGTCCTCATATTTAGCCATTTGTTCCGGAGAGCAACGATAGAAAGCCATCCAGACGCGTGCTTCGCAGAAACGGGCACCATCGAAATTGATCGGCGCATACGCATCACAGAAACTGAAATCGGCATCGGCTCCGTCTTTTGCATAATATCCTTTTAATTTGGCAAACTCAATCACATCTTGTGCATAAACGGTTTCAACCTCCGGCAAAAATACTTTGTCAATTTCCTTAGAGGATATGGATTTCTTTCCATCTCTCAAAGGGAAAGTAGTGATACGAGCCTGATTTGCGTGTCCGGAGATGTAGCCATCGGGAATACGACGTGCCACCCAAACAGCGCCGTTAGACCAACCTTTCACGATTTTGCCTTTGGCAAATTGCAGGGCCGGGCCTATGCCGGCATCACTGCAGCCTTGACCTCACCGGCCTCAAATCCTCCTCTTGCTGCACGCTCTGCTATTTGTTCCATGACCAGCTTCGCCTTGTCGACAAAGACTGGCTTA
>CAYYHC010000054.1:0-2959 GCA_964471715.1 uncultured Lentimicrobiaceae bacterium
ACTTATTTCTATCCCCGCCGGTTTAGCCAAAATGCCAATGGCATCTTTCATTGCTTTTACCGCCATCGGCGCTACTCTTTGGAACATCATCCTCGCCATTCTGGGTTTCATCGCGCACGGAAACAAAGACCTGATTGACCAATATAGCGGTGAACTTTCCTGGGGACTTTTAGCACTCGGCGTCATTTTTATTCTCTATTTGGTTTATAAAGGATATAGGAGCAGAAAAAATAAAAAAATTGCATCCCAAAACGACAAATGACAACCTACGGAATTATCGGGTTTCCACTCGAACACAGTTTTTCACCCCTTTTCTTCCAATCTAAATTTGAAAAGGAAAAACTGACCGATTTTTCGTATCAATTACTACCATTAAGTGACATTGCACAATTGCCAAGATTATTTGAAAAATTTCCTAACCTGATGGGATTCAACGTGACAATTCCCTACAAGGAAAAAATTCTACCTTTTTTGGACATTATTGACCCGATCGCTCAAGCTATCGGAGCGGTAAATGTGGTAAAAATCAATCAAAATGACGGCAAAAAAATCTGCGTCGGCTATAATAGCGACTGCATCGGATTTGAGAAAGCACTCGAGATTTTTATGCCTGAATCTGCAGAAAATGCACTCATTTTGGGGACGGGCGGTGCTGCAAAAGCCGTGGCTTATGTGCTTCAAAAAAAGCATATCAACTACAGATTCGTTTCCAGAAATAGCAATTGCAATTATCTTACATATAATGATTTAACAAAAGATATTATTCGAAATAATATCCTCATCATCAATACAACTCCCCAAGGAATGTTCCCCAATATCGCGGAATGTCCGCCCATTCCTTACCACTACCTGAGCGAAAAACATTATCTGTTCGATTTGATTTATAACCCTGCTTTAACACAATTTATGATCGAAGGACAACACTTTAAAGCTCACACATGCAATGGTTTAAAAATGTTACAAGAACAAGCCGAAGAGAGTTGGCGAATATGGCAATCATAATTCAATAAAAATAATTACAAAGGCAAATAATAATCGTTTTTTGTCGTAAATTTGCCGCAATTTTTAATACAACCATTTATGTTTACAGGAATTGTCGAAAAAACAGGGAAAATTGTTAGAATAGAAAAAGAAAACAGCAATTACCATTTTACCATTGAAGTGGATTTTGCCGATGAACTAAAAATAGACCAAAGTATGGCTCACGACGGCTGCTGTCTTACGATTGTCAAAATTGATACTCAATTGAAGCAATACGTCGTTACGGCGATGGATGAAACAATGCTCAAAACCAATTTAAAAAATTGGAAAGTCGGCTATGAAGTCAATTTGGAGCGCAGCATGAAATTAGATGGTCGCTTTGACGGGCACATTGTTCAAGGACACGTTGACCAAACAGCCACTTGCGAAAAAGTGGTTGACGACAATGGCAGTTGGCGCTACTATTTCAGCTACCAACCCGTTGAGAACCTCATCACCGTTCCGAAAGGCTCTATTTCCGTCAATGGTGTCAGCCTCACCGTAGTCGATTCAGAAACAGGACATTTTTCGGTTGCCATTATCCCTTATACACAGAAAGTTACAAATTTCCACAACTTTAAAGTCGGCACCATCGTCAATATTGAGTTTGACGTTTTTGGAAAATATGTTCAACGTTTGTTGGAACAATACGGATATACTCCTAAAAAATGATGTCCATGGAAACAAGATATGCTATTGGAATTGACATTGGCGGAACGAATACCGACATTGGAGTCGTCAACAAAGCAGGAGAATGCATGGCAAGAAAGTGTTTTTCGACTCCCGCCTACCCTATTATCGAAAATTATGTAGATAAAATTGCCACCACCATTCGTGAATTATTGGTTGAAAATCAAATTACTGACATTGACGGCATCGGCATTGGCGCTCCCAATGGCAACTATTTTACGGGTACCATTGATTTTGCCCCCAACCTTCCATTTAAAGGAAGAATATTTTTAAAAGAGATGCTTTTAGCGCGATTTCAAACGAAAGTGGTGCTCACCAATGATGCTAACGGTGCCGCTTACGGAGAAAAGATCTACGGAGGAGCCAAAAGCATGGATGATTTTATTGTTCTGACGATGGGTACCGGCATTGGAAGTGGTATTTTCATCAACGGAAAAATGGTATATGGTCACGACGGAGTTGCCGGAGAATTAGGTCATTGCACCCTTTTTCCGGAAGGTCGTTTGTGCAGTTGCGGGCGCAAAGGATGTTTGGAACAATATGTAGCTGCACGTGGTATTGAACAGACATACAGAGAATTACGGAACAACAGCAACGACAAAGGATTATTGAAAAATATACCAAATCCTACTTGTAAAGAGTTGTCGGAGGCAGCCAACCATGGAGATCCTCTTGCCATCAAAACGTGGGCTTATTCGGGCTATCTTTTGGGCATTGCCCTTGCCAATGCCGTCGCTTTCTCCTCTCCAAAAGCCATCTTTTTGATGGGCGGTCCCGTCAAAGCCGGCAAATGGCTTCTGGAACCACTCGTAACGTCTTTCGAAGAACATCTTTTACCCATTTATCGCAACAAAATAACCATCTCCACCTCACAATTGAATGAAAACGACGCTGCCATTTTGGGAGCTGCCGCATTAGTTTACGAAATATAACAAATGAATTGGAATCTTCTTCTTACAGAAAATCGTATTCGCGAATCTAAAAGACAACAAGATGCCCGCAGCGCCTTTGAAAGCGACTTCGGCAGAATTATCTTCAGTCCTGCTATGCGAAGAATGCACGATAAAACGCAAGTTTTTCCCCTCACCAACGATGACAACATTCACTCTCGCCTGACCCATTCCATGGAAGTGATGGCTTTGGGATATTCATTCAGTATCCGCTTTTGCGAAAGCGAATTATTTCAAAAAAAGACCAAAAAAACGCAATACGAACTCTTTCGCGAAATTCCCGTCATTTTAAAAAACAG
>CAYYHC010000054.1:2969-12338 GCA_964471715.1 uncultured Lentimicrobiaceae bacterium
GGTGGCAAGCGTGGGAATGTCGTTAGGGTGTGACGTGGCACGAGCCATCACACGGAAACATCCGGAACTGCAGGGAACTCTATTTGAAGAGATAGGGCAGATAGTGGCGACTGCATGTCTTGCCCATGATATGGGCAATCCCCCTTTCGGACATTTCGGGGAAACGGTCATTCAAGAATATTTTAAAGATTTTTTTAAACGAAATGAATCTCATATTTCATTAACGGAAGAAGAAAAACTTGAATTTCAACACTTTGACGGAAACGCACAAGGGCTGCGTACCCTTACAAAATTGGAATATTTAGATGACTGTTACGGATTGAATTTAACTTGTACGACCTTAGCCTCCTGTATTAAATATCCTAATTACCAAGCCATTGACAAATCCAGAATTGAAACCAAAAAAGTGGGCGTCTATCAATCGGAAAAGGAATATCTCCATGCCATTGCAGATGCCTGCGGCTTGAATATTAATGGGAGAATTGTTCGCCACCCGCTTTGCTATTTGGTAGAAGCCGCTGACTCAATTTGCTACTTAACCATGGACTTGGATGACGGCTACAATAAAAAGCTTTATACATTGAGCGAATTGTTTGAATGTATTAAAAATGATGCGCCACATATTGCAGATATTGTTGATAATCAAGATAGTGATATCGCCAAAATCGCTAAAATCAGAAATGCACTGATTAGCAAATTGGTGGAAATGGCTTATCAAAACTTTGAAAATAATATTGATGCCATCGAAAACGGAACATACAATCAGGAATTGATATTTTCGGATTCTCCTTTGGCAAAAAAACTCCAAAACTTCTGTTATGAGAAGATTTTTTCAATAGCAGAAATCTATTCCTTGGAATTAATCGGTCACTCGGTCATCACCGGATTATTGGATTTTTATATTGACTGCATCTTTTTCAAGAATAAAGATTACAGAAGACGAGCCATCAAATTAATACCGGAATCCATTATCAAATTGGCAATTAAAGAAAATGCACCTACCGCAACCTCTTTTGACGATTTGTCGGATTATTACAAATTGCGTGTGATCGTGGATTACATTTCAGGTATGACGGACAAGCACGCGTTGCACCATTTTCAAGAAATTAGTGGAGGACAAATACGATAATTGACTTGTCGGCGCGTACCTACGGCACGATGTTAAATCCCATATTTCATTTTCTACCAAACAACTGTTCCTATGGAGCAGAATGACTATTGAGTTAGAACGAGGCGTAAACCTAAGTCGTTGCCACGATAATCGGGGATGTAGCTGTCGCGAAGAAACACCCGACAACTCCTCGCGGGATTGCGCCAACTGCCACCACGATTCACGCGGTAGGAGCCGATACCCGGTCCCTTAGGATTGGTCTGACTATCGGTACCATAATCTCCATACCAATCGCTACACCACTCCCATACATTGCCACTCATATCATAAATCCCCAACTCGTTTGCAAGTTTGGTACGAACAGCATGTGTGCTACAATTATTGCTAAATAGACGGTTAGCATCCCAATTCTCATCATTTAAAAATTTATCGCCACTATTTTCGTAATACCATGCCACATCCCTTACGTGACTACTCCCACTATATTCATAGCCTTTACTATGATTGCCGCCTCGTGCCGCAAATTCCCATTGTGCCTCAGTGGGCAGAGAAAAGGTTCTGCCCGTTAATTGGTTTAATTTATCGATAAACTTCATACAATCAACCCAACTTACGCATTCTACAGGCAAATTGTCCCCTTTAAAACTACTTGGATTACTGCCCATGACCGCTTTCCATAACGCCTGTGTTACTTCAAATTGTCCGATATAGTAATCCGTTAACGTTACAGAATATTTCTTGGCCTTCGAACTATCATCTCCCATAATAAAACTGCCACCTTGAACAAAGACCATCTCGAAACTTATGCTATCGACCATAAAGATATAATTATTTCCGGACTCATTTTGCTGCACTTCACTATTTACAATGGAAATATCGATTGCTTGTGAATAAATTGATAAGCTCAACAATACCAACATATTAAAACTGATTATGGTCTTCATTTTGGTCTATTTTTTCAATTTTTAATGCTCTCTTCAAACATAATTAAACATTCTTTTAATAAACAATTTTTCATCTTTGGTATTAATCTTATGTATAAATTATCAATCGTAACATTAAAATAGACAGCGACTTCTGCAGGTTCGGCTTCATCGAGCAAAAGCATTTCCATGATTTTTCTATCACGTGGAGGCTTCAATTTGTCGATTGCTTTTTTATCAGCGTTTCAAAACATAACAGATAATAATGCACGCAATGCTATTTGTTTAAAAAAATAAATCAACGCCACCACTTTGCCCGTTGTTGTTCAGTAAAACGTTAGCACTCAAACATCTATTCTCCTCATTTTTCAAATTAATAGACATCATGAACACAATGCGAACAATCGTTTGCAAATGTAAATAAATATTCTGTAACCCCGGTAATTGAGATAAAAAAAATATTAATACATTAAATGTTTTTTATTCTCTTTTCGCCAACCCGCATCATATTTTGAATCTGTGAAATAGATAATCAAATCGGCACTATATTTTGAATCTGTAAAGTAGATTTTCTTTTTAGCGTCATATTTACTTTCCGCAAAAAACCACAATCCTTCATTTCCGGTAGCATCATATTTGCTGCTGCACTTATACACGCACAAATCGGCATCGTACTTAGATTCAGCGACAAAGACTTTAACTTGTGCATCATATTGAGAATCAGTTGAATAAACTACCTGTGACTGAACCGTCAAACAAAATATGCAAAAAATTGCGAACAAAAAAATATTTTTCATAGATGATATATTTAAAAATTAATTTTTTCCAAGTGAATACCCCGTGAACCTTTTATTAAAATAGCTGCATTATGTATTGGATTTTGAGCCAAATATTGGTTTAATTCTTCCACATTTACGAAAACAAGCGCATCTTTTAAGCCGATGTTTGCAAAAATTTCGCCTACGAAGAGAGGTTTAATATGATTATTACGACAAAAATCAGCCACTTTTCGGTGTTCTTCTTCGCTAATTTCACCCAATTCAAGCATATCACCCAAAATGGCAATTTTATTGGATTCCTTCAAATGCGTCAGATTGACCAAAGCAGCTTCCATACTGGTTGGATTGGCATTATAGAAATCGGCAATAATAAGATTACCTCCTTGTCGCTGTACTTGAGAACGATGATTTTGAGGATGATAAGCCTCAATAGCATGAGCGGCCTCGGGCAAAGTAACTCCGAAATGCAAACCAACCGCGACGGCGCATAAAATATTGGTCAAATTGTACTCGCCCGTGAGCTGAGTCGAGAATTTAACATCACTAATCTGTATGTTCAAGTAAGGATTCAAATCGGTGACAATGCCTTGGCAAGTGCTATCGGGTGTATTGCCATATTTTACCAGTTGCTCGTAATTTCCGACACATTTTTTCAAAATTTCGTCTTCATCATTGATAAAAATTGTACTTTCATGTCGCATAATGAACTCATAAATTGCTCTTTTGGTGCTAATAATGTTCTCAATGGAACCGAAACCTGCAATGTGTGCTTTTCCAATATTGGTAATAATGCCGTGCGTCGGTTGAGAAATGTGGCAAAGATCTGCAATTTCGCCCACGTGGTTGGCACCCATTTCAATGATGGCAATTTCGGTATCGGCGTTAATAGTGAGCAAAGTGAGTGGCACGCCAATGTGATTATTGAGATTTCCTTGCGTATAAGCAACATTGTATTTTGAAGATAAAACACTTGTTATCAACTCTTTGGTCGTCGTTTTTCCATTCGTCCCGGTAATTCCGATGACCGGAATGCGCAACTGCTGTCGATGATACAACGCCAATGCCTGCAATGTTTTGAGTACATCTTTCACCACAATGCAACGCTCATTATCCACCAAAACTGTATTTTCGGTCACTACGTAAGCAGCTCCGGCTTCCAAGGCTTGCAAAGCAAAAGTATTACCATCAAAATTTTCACCTTTCAAACAAAAAAACAAACAATTTTTGGTAATATTGCGCGTATCAGTACATACGTGAGAAAATTGAAGATAAAGACCATATAATTTATCTATATTCATTTTGATATAAGTGTTTTAATTTCCGGAAAAATAGGCATTACTCTTAATAAAAGTCTCGTTTTTCCATATCAAATCCAACATAACACCATCCAAAAACTTATGTACCCGCTGATATTCAGTTTTATCCAATTCATCTAAGCAAGTAAAGACGACAATAATATCGTGACCGGTTTGAGGCAAGAGAAACTGTGTTTTTATTTGAAAATCCTTAATCACATTTTGTGGTGTCAGATAATTCTTTTCCAATTTTTTTTCATTAAAAATATCATTCACTGACAGTTCGGGAATATATTTTTCGGTAGAATCTTTAGCCCAATTTTGCGAAGGAAGATAAAACGATATCGTTGATTGACAGCTCATTCCGCAATGCGTTTCACACAAAGCCACCAATAAGTCTTCCTTGTGATTAATCTTCCAAACAGCTATTTCATAAGTTGCTTCCGTCGGAGTTGTAATACGAAGGAAACAATTGCGTTTATCATAAATGTTTAATTTGAAACCATTGTAATCTATCATCGTATTTCCCTTATTTTCAATCATTTGATTACGTATCGTTAGCGGAACTTTCATTTCTTCTTCAGAGAAATGCAACAAAATTTCGGCTAATGTTTGCGACTTTGCGATTGATACCGAAGCAAATAGCAACACGCAACAAAGAAAAATCAATTTAAAAAAATTACGATTCATATTTTTTCAAATTATATCCATAAATTCAACAACCAAGCCAAAGTAATTCCCAAATAAGTTCCAACGGCATAACCTACTAATCCAATTACAATTCCGCTAATCAAAACTTTTTTATTTCCCAACGCAGCAACAATGGGCGGAATAAATGGAGGAGAGCAAAGCAAACCGATATGAGCCACACAAAACAGGTCGCCATTTACTTTGAAAATGCGGGAAAGCAGTATATGCAAAAATACCGAGGTCAACATAATATAAAGCACAAAACCAAGGGTTGTCAGTGCTGATGTATTAATACTTTGAATATTGAATTGAGAAGCAACAACGACACTGAAAATCAGAATAAAAAACATTCCCAGCTCAAAAGTTTTGGGAAGGTTGCGGATTTTAGGAGAAAAAGAGGCAATAATAGCTAACGTGGTGATTGTCAATATAATAATTAATTCGTTTAATTTTCCCGTAAAAAGAAGTGACAAACCGGCTCCAATGGCAAGAAACAAAAGAGAAATGAGCAATCCGATAAGTGTTTTTGGGAATATTTTTTTGCCAAACATCCCTGAATAATTTTCAAGACCGCTATCCACATTATGACCACTTTCCGATTCAAGTGATGTTGAATCATCGCGATAAGGCAATAATTTGCGAAAAAGTTTGTAACCACCGCTGACAATGAACAAGATGAACGGGAAAGTAACCAACATTTCAAATGTATAAACAATGGTAATAGTATTGGGATCCACATTTAACGAGCTGCCCAAAGCATAAAAATTCATGGTTCCACCCGTGTAAATTGCTGTCATCATGCCGGCAACATTCGCAAAATCGGGGATTCCGCTGTTTCGAAAAATAAAGAAACCGGTCACTACGGCAACAACAATCGAAAATATTCCGCCCATAAGTGCAGCGGTTGTTTTGGGTAATGACTTAGTCCAAAGTTTAAAATTACAATTAAAAAGCATCAGAGGAATAGCAATGGGAACTGTCAAATTCATAATCCACGTTTGCACCATATTCAATGATTCGGCTTGCGTTCCCTCCAACTGCACCCATCCAAACAACGCAGGAATAATACCCACCGTATAGGCCAACATTACAGTCCCAACCTTCTGTGCAATAGCGAATTTTTTAAAAATACAAATAATGAGAATCGGAAAAAGCAGATACCCTAATGTAATAATTGTAACACTCATATATAATAAATTAGATGAATAGCTTCAAAAAGTAATACGAATTGCAAAAATAGTATTTTTTTTTTAATCTTCAAATTATATAAAAAAATTTTCAAAAAGCCATATCATTCAAAGCCGATTGGACAATGTCACTCATTGAGAAAACATTATCATCGACTCCTCAAACGATTTTTACATATAATTCTATATTATTAATTTACAATTACTTGCACAGTATAACGTGTATCATCGGTGATAGGACACAACGGTAAATAGCCTTGTTTTATTTTTCCGTTTTGAATAGACAAAGGAAAATATTGCCCTAATTGGTGATGTTCCTGCCATAAATTGCCTTTTTGAGTAGAAAATTGCACCCTAAATCTACCTTTTTGTGAAGGCAAAAGATAATGTTTGACGAATTGAGTTGCCAATAATCCCATTGTCATTCGAAGATTAATTTCAACGACAGGATTGATGTAAAAAATTCCATTTTCTTCATAAACAAACATATCAATTCCGACATATCCTTGATAAAAAGGGACTATTTTTTGCATTAAAAACTGTTGTAAAAGTTGCTGCACTTCGTCTAACTCTTGCAATAAAATCCACTTTGACAAATAATTTCGAATAGCATCGTCGGAAAGCAATACATTTTCTTGATAAGCACCGTTTTTTGTATTAAACAAAGAATAACCGCAAAAAACGACTTGGTTTTTACATTCAAATTCCATGGCAAAATCTTGCACTACCCGATAACGTTTTTCGCCCATTATGCACCCTGATTTCGCAATGGAATGGTCGAGCCATCCGCGCAAATTGTCATTCAAAAAACCATCAGCACGTTTCAATCCCTTCCCGCTACCCGACCACGGCATTTTAAAAATTACGTTCTCTTCATTCAATACAAACTGCTCTATATCAGCCATTTTATTAAAAGAAACGGATGGATTGGGAAACAGATTTCCAAAGTTGGAAGTACTTTTAAGAAAGGTCATTGCTTCGGCAGCCAATGCCCTGTGCGATAAATAGCGAATCTGCGAAAGTGCCTCATAATTGGGCAATAAATTTTCATCAATCCCTTCATTTACAAGTCTTTGACGAATGGAATGATTCCACCCCCATGGTTGAATGGAAGAAATAGATAATGTGGAAAGCTGATGAGGCAAGACGAACGAGGCCGGGATATTCAATTGTTCCAACGTAAATTTAAAATTCTCATCATCAATATGATATGGAACAAGAACCATTCCACCACATACCAACCAAATAGGCAAAACAGCGGCATCATTGGCAAACTGCAAAGCCGAATTGGGCGGCAAATAATGACAATTTCCATTGGCTAATGCCAAGTCATGATCCGGATTAAAAACAAATAGCGTTTGCTCAAACATCACCCCAAAATTAGAAAATATTTTTCGATTTGTTTAAGCATCTTTTATACAAAATCAAATGAAAAACAATTATTTTGATAAAGCTTCTTCGATTAAGTCGGTATAAATCTGTGATAAATCCATACCTAAATATTTGATTTGGCGTGGCACAATACTCATGGCTGTTTGACCGGGTATTGTATTGATTTCCAAGAAATAAGGAATTCCGTCGGGTGAAATAATGTAGTCTATACGAACAACGCCGCCGCAGCCCATTTCTTTAAAAATACGTTTGGAATAGTCGAAAATGACATCTCTGATATCATCATCGATTTCGGCGGGAGTTACCAATTCCAAAAAGCCGGGAGTATATTTTGCTTCAAAATCGTAATACTCTTTTTTACTTTTAATTTCGGTTACCGCCAACTCCCTGATGTCTCCATTAATTTTGGCAACGCCGCAAGTTACCTCACGCCCGGGAAGGAATTTTTCAATCATCAATTGATTATCATAACGGAAAGCTTCTTCGACAGCCAGATCCAATTCATTTTCGTTGTGAACTTTGGTAACGCCTACACTTGAGCCTGAGTTACAAGGTTTTACGAAACAAGGAAATTGGCAAAATTCAGCCACTTTGCGCGCATCTACTTCATCACCTTTGAAATAATGCAACGATGGGGAAACCGGAACGCCGAAAGCAGCGACGGTCAGGTTGCAATAATATTTGTTGAAAGTGAGTGCAGAGGAAAGCATATCGCAGCCGGTATAAGGCATTCCAATCATATCAAAATAGGCTTGTAATCTTCCATTTTCGCCCGGATTCCCGTGAATGGCAATAAATACGGCATCAAAAACGACCTTTTCTTTGTCCAACAAAAGCGTAAAATCGTTTTTGTCAACCTCAACATTACGCCCGTCAGGGCACGTATAAGTCCAATTATTTCCTTTTAAATGAATGAGATATGGAGTAAATAAACTCTTGTCTATCATCTCCATAATATTCTTTGCAGTTTTTAAAGAAATTTCATATTCACCTGAATTTCCGCCTGTAATTAAAGCTATTTTTTTCATTGTTATTGTATATTAAAAACGTGCAAAGTTATAAATAATTTGCGCGATGTCATGTTGTTTTTAAAATAATTATAAACAAACCAACGTCACTTTTTTTCTAAATAAATTTCAATAATTTACGGTAAAAGTGGAATAAAATAAGAGCAGTGGTTCCTGTAGCCATAAGATCCGCGACCGGGGTCGCCATCCAAACACCATTCAAATGAAAGAAAGAAGGAAATATTAAAATGCCGGGGATTAAAAAGATGATTTGCCGCGATAATGAAAGAAAAATGGCAATACCGGCTTTGCCAATGGATTGAAAAAAGTTGGAGCTTACGACTTGAAATCCGATTAACGGGAAAACAGCAGCACATATTCGCATGCTTTCGGAAGTTAAATCAATGAGTTGCGCATCCATCGTAAAAGCCCGTGCAATGTAATTCGGAAACAAAAAGATGGCAATATAACCCACAAAACAGATGGCAGTAGCCCAATAAATGGTAAGTTTAAGTGTTTTAGTTACACGATTGAGTTGTTTAGCACCATAATTAAATCCGACAATAGGTTGCATTCCCTGCGTCAATCCAAGAATAATCATCACCAATAAGGAAAGAATACTATTGGTAATGCCATAAGCGGCAATCGCCATATCACCTCCATAAGATTTTAGTTTCCAATTTATTAGAATAGAAACGAAACAAGCACACACGTGAATCAGAAAAGGCGAAAGTCCGACAAAAAAAATGCTGCTCACGATAGAGGCACGAATATGAAATTCTTTTTTCTCGAAATGGATATGAGATTTTCTACTCACAAAATGGGCCAAAACCCATATCATTCCTATGGTTTGTGAGATTACAGTTGCAAAAGCGGCACCCACAATTCCCCATTTGAAATAGAAAATAAAAATAGGGGCAAGCACAATGTTGCAAGCCACGGTCAATAAAATGGAAACCATTGCTTTCAAAGGATAGCCGGAGGC
>CAYYHC010000055.1:0-12261 GCA_964471715.1 uncultured Lentimicrobiaceae bacterium
ATTTACTCATCAAAGTAGCTAAAACGGCAGAATCTTTGGGAGTAGCTTCTTTAGAGGCAGCAATAGCAGCATCGGCAAATAACATGGTAATGTTAGAACCGTTGTTGATATCTTTGTAAACTTCCCAAAATTCCAATTGAGCAGTACTTTTCAATAATTCTTCTACACGTTCTTTCTCTTTCACGCCGGGAAGTTCAACCAAAATACGACCACCTTGTAATTTTTCCAAATTAGGTTGGGCTACACCAAAACGGTCGATACGGGTACGCAAGATTCTGAATGTTTGGTCTTGAATATCGTCACGTTGTTTTTTAATGTATTCGAGAACTTGCTCATCGGAAGCATTTTTGTTGTTCATTTTGTCACCGAAATAATTGGCAAGAGTTGCATTCGCCAATTTATGAGCAGCAAACGATTCGCTGAAAATATCTACGAA
This sequence comes from uncultured Lentimicrobiaceae bacterium, assembly GCA_964471715.1. GTDB lineage: Bacteria > Bacteroidota > Bacteroidia > Bacteroidales > WCHB1-69 > UBA1756. The sequence continues at coordinate 437 of CAYYHC010000055.1, forward strand.
ATCGTTGCCGTTTCTGCCGCCGTTATATTCTTTAACCGCATTATCAAAACTCAATTTAAACAAAGAATCTTGAACGGTAGCCAAACTGCTTAATACGTCCGGAGAAGATATTTCCATGGTAACGTTCATACCACCTTTTAAGTCCAAACCTAAATTTAATTCTTTGTATTTGCATTCTTTATACGTGAACCCCAAAAAGATGGAAGAATCGCGCATAGCAGCCAAATAATGTTTTTCTCTGGAGTTGACTATAGAATCTTTAAGATGCTTTGCTAACATCTCATTGTTTCCGGCTTTTTTGCTAATCTCAGTGAGAGCAGTCGGATCGTTCGCAAATTCTTTTGCGTTCTTCTCAACATTCCATGTTACAAAAGAAAATGACAAGCAATACAAGCAGGTAAGTGCAACTAGTATTGTGAAAAATAAAACTAAACCTTTGTTTCGCATAAATTATTTATTTGATTATTAATTGTTTATGATTCTTTTCATTATTTTTTTTAAGCTTGCAAATATACAAAAATATTTGAATAACAATACTAATAATTTTTTCCTCTTTTATTTAAAAAATATGTACTTTTGCAGTTTATTTTTTGAAAGAGTTACTAACCTTATTATAAAATTAAAATTAAAAAACTTATGACAGAAAAAATTACCTTAAGAGACAGTGCTGCAGCTCGTTGGACTGCATTGCTATTGTTGGCATTAGCCATGTTTTGTTCATACATCTTTATGGACATTCTCTCTCCGATCAAAGATTTGATGCAATCCACGCGCGGTTGGGATTCAACGGCTTTCGGTACGATGCAAGGCTCTGAAACTTTCCTCAATGTGTTTGTATTCTTCCTTATTTTTGCCGGTATCATTTTGGATAAAATGGGTGTTCGTTTTACGGCGATTTTATCCGGTGCCGTTATGCTTATCGGTGCTTGCATCAATTGGTACGCTGTTACCGATATGTTCGCCAATAGTTCACTCCAAACGTGGTTTGATAATAATTTGAATTATATTCCGGGTTTTGACGAATTGGGAATTTCTCCCTTCTATCGCGGAATGCCTGCCTCTGCAAAATTCGCTGCCGTCGGCTTTATGATTTTCGGTTGCGGTGTTGAAATGGCAGGAATTACCGTTTCCCGCGGTATCGTAAAATGGTTTAAAGGTCGTGAAATGGCATTGGCAATGGGCTCCGAAATGGCTTTGGCTCGTTTGGGCGTGGCTACTTGTATGATTTTCTCACCAATGTTTGCTAAAATGGGTGGCGTTATTGATGTTTCCCGCTCGGTCGCTTTCGGCGTTGTCCTCTTGATGATTGCCCTTATCATGTTTATCGTTTATTTCTTCATGGATAAAAAATTGGATGCTCAAACAGGTGAAACCGAAGAAAAAGACGATCCATTCAAAATCAAAGATATTGGTAAAATATTGTCCAGCGGCGGCTTTTGGTTGGTCGCCCTTCTTTGCGTTTTGTATTATTCTGCCATTTTCCCGTTCCAAAAATATGCCGTTAATATGTTGCAATGCAATCTGACTTTCCACGATCTCCCCAAAGACTCTTTCTGGGCAGGTAACGGCGTTACTATTGTACAATATATTATTATGTTGGGTGTAGCCGCTGCCGCTTTCGCCAGCAACTTCTCCAAACAAAAATCCAAACAATACGGTTTGCTCTTATTGGCGGTCATCGGCTTGGTCGTTTTCTGCTATATGGGTTATATGCGTCAATCTGCAGAAACCGTTTTCGCAGTGTTCCCACTTTTGGCTGTCGGTATTACACCTATTCTCGGTAAATACGTTGACCATAAAGGTAAAGCCGCATCTATGTTGATGATTGGTTCTATCTTATTGATAGTTTGTCACTTAACTTTTGCTTTCGTTTTGCCTATGTTCAAAGGTAATGAAATTGGCGGCATTTTCGTGGCTTACATTACGATTCTAATTTTAGGTTCTTCTTTCTCTTTGGTCCCTGCTTCTTTGTGGCCCAGCGTTCCAAAGTTGGTAGATGCTAAAGTAATCGGTTCGGCTTATGCTCTTATTTTCTGGATTCAAAACATCGGTTTATGGTTATTCCCATTATTAATTGGTAAAGTATTGGATAAAACAAATCCGGATATTGCTAAACAATTGGCTGATGGTACAATTACTCCCGAAGTGGCTGCCACTTCCTACGACTATACTTATCCATTGGTAATGTTGGCTTGCTTGGGCGTAGCTGCATTTATTTTGGGTATTATTCTCAAAGCCGTTGACAAAAAGAAAGGTCTTGGCTTGGAATTACCGAATGTTACTGAAGAAAAAGCTGAATAATTTGTTATAATGCAAAACATTATCCCGATAACGACCCTTAAAAATGGTATCCGTGTCATACACCAAGAAGTCAATTCGCCTATTTCGCACTTCGGCATTTTAATCAATGCAGGAACACGCGATGAACCCAATGATAAAAACGGATTGGCTCACTTTGTGGAACATACCATTTTTAAGGGTACCGTTAAAAGGAACAGTTATCAAGTTACACAAAGAATGGAAAATGCAGGCGGCGATTTAAACGCCTGTACATCTAAGGAGGAGACGGATTTTCACGCCTCCTTTCTTTCTCAAGATTATGAACGTACCATAGAACTCCTTGCCGACATTTTTTTTAATTCTACTTTCCCCGAAAAAGAACTTGCAAAAGAAAAAGATGTGGTCGTTGAGGAGATTAACTATTATAATGATTCACCCGCCGAATTAATTTATGATGAAATTGAAGACATTGTTTTTGAAGGACACGCATTGGGTAAGAATATTTTGGGAACCAAAAAATCGCTCAAGCAACTTCAAAGAACCGATATTCTCGATTTTATTCGTGATAATTATTCCGCCGATCGCGTGGTACTTTCTTCCGTAGGGAACATTTCTTTGTCCAAATTATTAAAATATTGCGATAAGTATTTCGGACAGCTTGAGTTACCGATTACGCACTGCTCGCGTGTCCCGTTTAATACTTATCATCCGTCTTTTTTTAGAAAACATAAAAAAACGTCACAATCTCACATTATGATGGCAGTTCCCGCGTATTCGTTGGATGAACCGAAGCGAGTTCCGTTTACATTACTTACCAATCTGCTGGGTGGGCAGGCGATGAGCGCCAAACTCAATATCGCCATTCGTGAGAAAAAAGGTCTTGCCTATTCCGTTGAAGCAAGTTATTCGCCATTTTCCGACAGTGGCCTCTTTACAATATATATAGGTTGCGACAATCATGCCGTCGATAAATGTATTGAATTGACATTTAAAGAATTACAAAAAATGTCACTCCAAAAATTGGGAACAATGCAGTTGCAATATGCTAAAAAACAATTTTTGGGACAGTGGGCAATTACCAATGAAGCTAAATTGAACGAAATGCTCTCCATGGGACGTAGTGCTCTGTTTTTCAACGAAGTGGAAACCTCCGCTTCGGCCATCGAAAAAATTAATGCCGTTACCGCCGAACAAATTTTGGAAACAGCAAATGAAATTCTTATCCCGAATAGGTTAACTACCTTATTGTATTCAAAATCTTAACCATTATGAAAAATAAATATTTGTTTTTTTCTCTTTTACTTCTGACCGCTTCAGTCATTGTTTTATCAGGTTGTAAAAAATCTAAAACAGAAAAAACGGAATCAACTGCTCCCAAAGTTGTTTTGAACGAACAAAGCGCCATTGATTTTGCTCACCAAATCGAAAATTCTTTGATTAACGGGGAACCGTCGTTTTTTAATAATGCTTTCGATCAAAAAGCAATTAAAAAAACAATCTCGCAAAACTCGATTGTGGCAAGCGCTTTTGATACCGAAGCCGGAAAAGCGGCTTTTGAAAATAATTTTAAATATGGTGATTATACCGTCAATACCATTAATGATGGCGGCGATTTTCGCTTTATTAAACATTATGAAAAAGATGGAAAACAGCATATTATCTTTAGAACCTATATCGATTTCGGACTTAAAATCGATGATTATGTTCTCGGAATGAATGAAAAAAATGAAATCAAAATTGTAGATGGTTTTGCTTATAATATGTCCGCCTCTTTCTCCAATATTGTCAAATATGACTTGCTCTATTACACGCTGCGCAATACGGATATGAACCGCTCTGCGCAATTGATTTCCATTGCCGATTCATTGCTGAATATGAAAAAATATCAACAATTAATTACTTTTTTAGATAAGAATAAAGACGAAATAAAGGATTATCCTTATTATAATTACTTTTATATCAATGCTTTAAATGAGGTATCCTCTGATTTTATTTCAGATTTGGAACAATTGCAGGCGAATGGTTTGGATGAACGCTGTATTTTATTGCATAAACTACTTTTTTATACCAATTTAGGTAAATATACGGAAGTCGAAAATGTGATACAGCAATTAATGAATTTTACAGGTGAAGATCCAATTTACTGGTTCTTTTATGGAAAAGCGTACGCCAACGCTGGCAAGTACGAAGATGCTTTGCGCTCCTACGAAAACACCGAAAAAGCGATGCCCATGATTTGGGATTTGTGGAAAGAAAAACTTAAGTGTTATTATGCACTGAATGACAAAGAGAATTTTTTTCAATGTCTTGATTTGGCAAAAGATACATATTCAATGAACGATGATGAATTGAACGGTATCGTAAAAAAAGAATTTCCGAAAATGAAAAGATAAGTTTACTTAAATTGGATGTGATGAGCTATAGCGATCAATTACTTTTGAATTTAGTCAACCGATATACCAACGTTGAAGTCAGTGCCACGGAGCGAATCGCACAATCCGGTTCTTCCAGAATTTATGTACGCGTGGTTTTGAAAGATAACCGCACGCTTATGGGTGCCTACAACGATAATGTTAAAGAAAATGAGGCGTTTTTTGCCTTTACGGATTTCTTTCTTCAACAAAAGATTAATGTCCCTAACGTGTTGGCTGTCAGTGAGGATAAACAATATTATCTTCTGACGGATTTGGGCGATGAAACCCTCTATTCGTATTTGACCGCTCACCGAAACGGCACGATTCCCGATGATGTTTTCGACTATTATAAAAATGTTATTCGCCAACTGCCTCTTTTACAACTATCCGGCAAGAAGAATTTTGATTTTTCAATCTGCTATCCCCGTCACGCCTTCGACCGACAATCCATGCAATGGGACTTGAACTATTTTAAATACTATTTTTTGAAATTGGCGGGTATCCCTTTTGATGAACAATTGTTAGAAAACGATTTTAATCAATTGATTGATTATCTGTTGGAAATTGACCAAGACTATTTTTTGTTTAGAGATTTTCAATCCAGAAACATTATGCTTCACAATGGTGAAGTTTATTTTATTGATTATCAGGGGGGAAGAAAGGGCGCGCTCCCTTATGATATCGCTTCTTTGCTTTACGATGCCAAAGCCGATTTGCCGCAATCCAAACGTGATGAGTTGCTCGATTTTTATTTGGATGAGTTAAATAAATATATTTCCATTGATCGTCAGAGTTTCATACAACATTATGATGCTTACGTACTTATCAGAATTATGCAGTCAATGGGCGCTTATGGATACAGAGGATATTATGAAAAGAAAAAGCACTTTTTGCAAAGCATTCCTTTTGCAACCCGTAATATTCGTTATGTTCTTGAAAATGAAAATTTATCTATTGAAATTCCGACCTTAAAGTCGGTATTGATGACCATTACCGATATAGATTGGAACGAAAGAATCGGTTTGAAAACCGAAAATGCCGATGGATTGAACGTGATTGTATCCAGCTTTTCATATAAAAAAGGCATTCCTGCCGATTCTACAACGCATGGAGGCGGATTTGTATTCGATTGTAGGGCTTTGCCTAACCCCGGAAGAGAAGAACAATATAAAACGATGACCGGTTGTGATAGGGAAGTGATTAACTATCTGGAAAATTTTCCAGTCGTGTCGCTCTTTAAACAAAATGTCTTTTCATTGGTTGATTTATCCGTGGACAACTACCTTGAAAGAAGATTTACTCATTTATCGGTCAATTTCGGATGTACCGGCGGTCAACATCGTTCGGTCTTTTTTGCGCAAGCTACCGCCGAACATCTTCAAAAAAAATATCCGCAAATAAACGTAATTTTGAAACATACAAACATTAAATAAAATTAATATGAAATCAATTGATCAAGCTAACTTAAAGAATAAAAGAGTATTAGTTCGTGTAGATTATAATGTTCCATTAAATGAACAGTTGGAAGTTACGGATGCCACCCGCATTGAAAGAACGGTGGCTACCATTGACAAAATAACCTCTGAAGGCGGAATTGCCATTTTGATGTCTCATTTGGGACGCCCCAAAGGTGAGGTGAATGATAAATTTTCATTAAAACATATTGTAAAGAGAGCTGAGGAGGTGTTAGGCAAATCGGTTCAATTTTTGGGCGATGTTTTGGATGCCGATACCGAAAAGAAAATTCAATCTTTGAAAAGCGGTGATGTGGCTTTGTTGGAAAATTTACGTTTTCACAATGAAGAAGAAGCCGGTGATGTCGCTTTTGCTGAATCAATTGCGCGTTTAGGAGAATTATACGTGAATGATGCTTTCGGAACGGCACACCGCGAACACGCCTCCACCGCCACCATCGCCAAGTTCTTCCCCGGAAAATGTTATGCCGGTTATTTGTTGTACGAGGAAGCCCTAAATTTGGATAAAGTCCTCAACAGTGCCCGTCCTCCTTTTACCGCAATCATTGGCGGCTCAAAAATTTCTACGAAGTTAAACATTATTAAATTCTTATTGGATAAAGTTGATAATCTGATTATTGCAGGCGGAATGAGTTATACTTTTCTGCACGCTATTGGTGTCAAAATCGGAAGATCGCTGTTGGAAGAAGATATGATTCCGGTAGCGAAAGATATTATCAAGAAAGCACACTTGAAAGGGGTTGACATTTTTTTTCCGATTGACAATATTTGTGCCGACCGTTACGCCAATGATGCCAATATTTACGTCACCGAACATAACCACATTCCCGAAGGGTGGGAAGGCATGGATATCGGACCGAAAACTATTAAGAAATTTGCAGCCATCATCAAAGATTCCAATACGATTTTATGGAATGGTCCGGTGGGCGTTTACGAATTTCCCCGTTTTGAAAAAGGAACACAATCCATTGCATTATGTGTTTCAGTGGCAACACTTTCCGGCGCATTTTCTTTGATTGGCGGTGGTGATTCCATTGCTGCATTGAATAACTACAAGCTCCGCAATTTTGTTTCTTATGTCAGTACCGGCGGCGGCGCTATGTTGGAATACCTCGAAGGGAAAGAACTCCCCGGAATTAAAGCTCTCAATGAAGATAAATAAGATGGGAAAAGATTATTTCGCACACGAAACTGCAATTATTGACGAGAATTGCATAATTGGAAACGGTACAAAAATTTGGCATTTTTCTCATATTATGTCCGGCTGTCAAATAGGCGAACATTGCAACATCGGTCAAAATGTTGTCATTTCTCCCGACGTTGTACTTGGAAAAAATGTCAAAATTCAGAATAATGTGTCGGTCTATACCGGTGTTACTTGTGATGATGATGTTTTTTTGGGACCCTCCATGGTTTTTACCAATGTCATTAATCCAAGAAGTGCCGTGAATCGTAAGAATCAGTATGCTAAAACGCACGTGGGAAAAGGGGCAACTATCGGTGCTAACGCCACTATCGTTTGCGGACACGACATTGGCAATTATGCTTTCATCGGCGCCGGCGCGGTGGTTACCAAAACAATCCCCGATTATGCGTTGGTCGTCGGTAATCCTTCCCAACAAATCGGTTGGATGAGCGAATATGGTCACCGTTTAAATTTCGACGCCGCAGGATTTGCAAAATGCCCTGAAAGTGGTGAATTATATCAACTTAAAAATCAACAAGTTACAAAAATAAAATAGTCGTGAATACCTCCATCAAAGCAATGATTTTTGCCGCCGGCCTGGGAACACGATTGTACCCTTTAACCAAAGATAAGCCCAAAGCGTTGGTCGCTATTGATGGTAAAACCTTGCTGGAGCGCGCTATTGATAAGTTGACTGCTGCCGGCATTGATGATATAGTCATCAATGTTCACCATTTCAGCGAACAAATCAAATCTTTTGTGGAGAATCATTCTTTTGAGGCTAATATTTCGATCTCCGATGAATCGAGATTGTTGTTGGATACAGCCGGCGGTTTGAAATTTGCCGAACCTTTTTTTGCAAATACGCAGCATATCTTGTTATATAATGTAGATATTTTATCATCTATCAATCTTTCAAAATTAATACAATATCATATTGATTGTAAAGCGATTGCAACATTAGCAGTTAAAAATCGTTCCACTTTTAGGCGTTTTATTTTTGATAATGATACGATGCAATTATGTGGTTGGCAAAATGAGAAAACGGGCGAGAAAAAACTGCCCCGCACCACCTCCCGCGAACTCCCTTTGGCATTTAGCGGCATTCATATTGTAAATAACGAAATCCTTAATTATATTCCTCGCAACGAAAAACTGTCAATGACTCCGTTATATCTTGATTTAGCTAATAATCAAATAATTAAAGGGTATAGACACGATGAAGATAGTTGGATGGACATTGGCAAATATGAGGAATTTGTAAATTTGGATCTTAAAAAATTATCACTATGATTGAATTAACCCCCGAAGACCTTGATTACATTCGCGCACGCGGCAATAATGCAAAAGATGTTTTGCAACAGTTCGCCCATTACGAAAAAGGATTCGATTTTTCCAATTTGCAAGCTGCTGCGACGGTTGAAAATGGCATTGTTCGCTTGACTGATGATGAAAAATCCGCGCTGATTGACGATTATGATCGATTGATTAACGGGAAGAGGCTTTATAAATTCGTTCCTGCATCGGGCGCAGCATCCCGTATGTTCAAAGATTTAATGAATTATTGGACTACCGATGACGAACCGACCATTCAAAAAGCACTTCATTTTATTCATTCACTGAGCGATTATCCATTTTATGCCGATCTGGAAAAAGCATTGTTGAAAGATAATTATCATCTTTCTGAAGAGATAAAAAGAGACAATTATAAATTGATTTTGCAATATTTATTGTTTGACAAAGGATTGAATTATACGTTTTTACCTAAAGCACTTTTGAAATTCCACCGCTATTCCGATGGAGTGCGTACCTCTTTTGAAGAGCACTTGGTAGAGGCAGCACAATATGCAAAAAACAGCGACGGTAAGTGCTATTTGCATTTTACGATTTCACCTCAGCATGAACCTTTTTTTAAATCTTTGTGCAATGAGGTTACGTCGTATTATGAAAAACGCTTCGGGGTGAAGTATGAGATTACCTTCTCAACACAATTGCCACAGACCGATACGTTGGCGGCGACCGTTGACAATCAACCATTTAGGGATAATAACGGACAATTACTTTTCCGTCCCGGCGGTCACGGTGCTCTGCTTTATAATCTTGATGCTTTGAAAACGGATCTCGTTTTTATAAAAAATATTGATAATGTCTTTTTTGAGAATGAGTTACATGATACTGTTGAATATAAAAAACTCTTGGCGGCATATTTGATTACGCTCCAAAACCAATTGTTTCGTTACCTCAAATGGTTGAAAGAAGAAACAGTTTCGTATGCTCAAATTGCTGAAATTAAACGCTTTGCAATTGACAAGCTGAATATTCGTTTTGTAAAAGAAGATGTAACGCAAGTTGATTTATTGACCAAACTTTTGCGTCCGATAAGAGTGTGCGGAATGGTGAAGAATGAGGGTGAGCCGGGTGGGGGACCATTTTTAGTGAAGGACAGCGAGGGCGAGTTGTCGTGGCAAATTGTTGAAACGGCACAAATCAATTTAAAAGATGAAAACCAACATGCCATCTTAAATCAATCCACCCATTTTAATCCCGTTGATGTGGTTGGGAGTTTTAAAAAGCCGGACGGTGAATACTATCATTTGAAAGATTTTGATGATTTTTCAACCTGTTTTATTGCCTCCAAATCTTATGAAGGCCGTTCTTTGCAAGCTATGGAATTGCCCGGTTTATGGAATGGATCTATGGCAAAGTGGATTACTATTTTTGTAGAAGTTCCTTTAACCACTTTTCACCCTGTAAAAACGGTATTTGATTTAAAAAAATAATCTATCTTTTCACGTTAAAAACTACTAAAAATGGCTATTGAAATAATGTCACCCGTTGGGTCTTACGAATCGTTGGCGGCCGCTATTGATGCCGGTGCCGATTCTGTCTATTTCGGTATTGGAAAAATGAATATGCGGTCACGCTCCGCCGCTAATTTTACGGATGAGGACTTGCAAAACATAACGCGTATTTGTAGAGAACACAACGTTCGTTCTTATTTAACCGTTAATACAATTATTTACAATGATGAAGTGGAAGAAGTGCATCGTTTGCTTGATTTGGCAAAGCAATGCAAGGTTTCCGCCATCATTGCTTCCGACTTTGCCGTGCTGAATTATTGCCGCAAAATTGGTCTTGAAATTCACATTTCCACTCAATGTAACATCACAAACATAGAAGCCGTTCGTTTTTATGCACAATTTGCAGACGTAATGGTGTTGGCGCGTGAGGTAACGTTGGCACGTGCGGCGGAAATTCATCATTCCATTGTTGAAGAAAATATCTGTGGACCTGCCGGAAATCTAATCAAGCTTGAAATGTTTGTTCACGGTGCGTTATGTATGGCTGTTTCGGGCAAATGTTACCTGAGTTTGGATAATTTCAATTACTCCGCCAATCGTGGGGCTTGCTTGCAACCCTGCCGACGGGGTTATGTGGTGAAAGATGTTGATAATGAGCTTGAATTGGCGATTGACAACAAGTACATTATGTCGCCGAAAGACTTGTGTACCATTGGTTTTATCGACAAATTGATGAAAGCGGGAGTATCAGTGCTTAAAATTGAGGGGAGGGGACGGTCGGCGGAATATGTGAAAACGACGACGGCTTGTTACCACGAAGCAGTGCAGGCAGTGGAGGAAGATACTTTTACGCAAGAGAAAATCCTGCAATGGACCGAGCGTTTGAAAACCGTTTACAATCGCGGTTTTTGGGATGGTTATTACTTGGGTAGAAAAATGGGCGAATGGTCGGAACGTTATGGTTCTCAAGCCACTACGATTAAAGAATATGTGGGGAAAGTCACCAATTTCTTTTCCAATTTAAGTGTTGCCGAGATTGTGGTTGAAACGGGTACTTTGGCAGTCAACGATCTCTTATTGATAGAAGGTCCGACAACAGGCGTTTACGAAATGATGGTGAAAGAGGTCCGCATGGATTTGAAGCCGGTGGAATGTGCCGCAAAAGGAGTTGCTTGCTCTATCGTGACCGACAAATTGGTGCGCAGAGGTGATAAAGTGTATAAAAAAGTGACTAAAATTGATGAGTTTTAGCGAAAAACGATCCCTATTTTGTCAATAAGGATATAAAAAAAGCCATCGGAAACGATGGCTTTTTTGTGAATATGTCAAAAGACTATTTGTTTACCTGGAAAGTTTTATCACCGGTTTTGAAGAACTTAACGATTTGATTAGCAGCGGCTAATGCAGCGTTAATGTTAGCTTCGGCGGTTTCTGCACCTTGTTTTTTGGGAGTTGCAAAGAAACGGGTGGTGAATTTTTCAGCCATTTCGTCTTTTAATTCCGGAGCGATATCGGTACAATATTTAAGGTCTTCTCTTTCGGTCATCACTTTAATAATTTCTTCTTCGTTGATGACTTCTTTACGAGCGGTATTGATCAAGCAGCCGCCTTTCGGCATTTTAGAAAGAAGATTGTATCCGATTGATTTTTTGGTTTGGTCGTTAGCAGG
>CAYYHC010000056.1:0-11941 GCA_964471715.1 uncultured Lentimicrobiaceae bacterium
CCTATTGAACAATTAACCGTATTGGTACCCGAAGAGTTCTCAAGTCGCGTAATTGATTATGTATCACGCCGTAAAGGTGATTTACTTTCTATTGATACCATTGGCGACCGCGTTCACCTCAACTTCCAAATTCCTTCACGCGGTATTATCGGTTTACGTAACCAAGTGTTGACCGCTACCGAGGGTGAAGCCATTATTTCGCACCGCTTTTTGGAATTTCAACCTTGGAAAGGTGATATCCCGGGAAGACATTCCGGCGCACTTATCGCTATGGAAACCGGTCAATGTTATGCTTATGCCATTGATAAACTGCAAGATAGAGGTGTATTCTTTGTTGAACCCGGCGATAATGTTTATGTGGGTCAAGTAATTGGAGAACATATCCGTCAAGACGATTTAGTAATCAACGTATGTAAATCAAAGAAATTGAGTAACATGCGTGCGGCCGGTTCAGATGAAAAAATGCGTATCGCCCCCGCTATCAAGTATTCTTTGGAAGAAGATATGGAATTTATTGCCAACGACGAATATCTTGAAGTAACTCCAAAATCACTCCGTATCCGCAAAATTATTTTGGACGAAATCGAAAGAAAAAGAGCAAAACAAAGTTTGACAGGAAAATAATATGAAAAGTGAAATAACACTTTCCAATATGGAATTTTACAGTTACATAGGCTGTTACGAAGAAGAAAAATTAATCGGTACACGCTTCCTCGTAACAGTCACTCTTTGGAGTGACTTGCATGAAGCAGCTGTAACGGATGATTTGTCCAAAACAATTAATTACCAATCCGTTTATTGCCTTATCAAAAAAATAATGCACAATAAAGTCAATCTCATCGAAGCCATTGCTTATTCCATTATTCAAACGTTAAAACAAGAATTTTCAGACGTTGAACGCGTCAAAGTTTCTGTATCAAAACTTAATCCGATGTTAGCGGCAGGTGGAAAATTGGAAGCCGTTTCCGTTACCCTCGAAGAATAATCACATTGCCATGACCGAGCCAGCATCACATTATTTTCCATTAATTACGGACGAAAAACGACTGCAAGAAATAGCTGTTGTAATCAGAAATACCATGAAAAACTATGTCCAAAAAAGTAATCTGGCTTCTTTGGTATTGGGCATTTCCGGCGGTATTGACAGCGCCTTGTGCGCCGCCCTCCTCGCTCCGGTTTGCCATGAATTGCATATTCCTCTCATTGGTCGTTCTATTACTATTGAAACTAATAAACAAGATGAAATTCAACGCTCTCTCAACGTGGGGAACGCCTTCTGTTCCGATTTTGAACATTTGGATTTAACCCAAACATTTATTGAAAATAAAAAGACATTGATTCATTTCGACAATTCGACTCTTTCCAAGTTGAGACAAGGAAACATGAAAGCCAGAATGCGAATGATGCAACTCTACGACTTGGCACAATTGTATAGAGGAATTGTTATTTCAACCGACAACTATACGGAATATTTGACCGGCTTTTGGACTTTACACGGTGATGTCGGCGATTACGCGCCCATCATGAATTTGTGGAAAACCGAAGTCTATGCTTTATCCAATTGTTTATTAAAAGAGTGTAACAATGAGCAGACCAATGCCTTACAAGAATGTATTGATGCAACTCCCGTTGATGGTTTAGGCATTAGCAGCTGCGACTGCGAACAATTAGGCGTACAAAATTATTTCGAAGCCGATAAAATTTTCGTTGATTATTTTAACGGAAACAAATCACTTGAATCGCACAAATTAATTCAACGTTATCTGCATTCAGAATACAAAAGAAACAATCCGATGCAGATTGAGAGAACAAATCTTTTATCGTAAAAGTATGCAACTATTCTTTGACAGCGGCGCCACTAAATGTGATTGTATCTTATTGGATGACCATCATCAATATCTTCGTCATTTGACTTTCTCCGGCATCAATGCCAATTATCACGATGATGCATATATTTTCGGTATTTTTGAATATTTTAGAAATGAAATTTTAAAATTCACCGATGACACCGTCATTTCCATTGAATACTATGGTGCCGGTTGTGGTAATGAAATCAACGCTCGCCGCGTGTACAAAATACTTTTAACTTGTTTTCCGAATGCCACCATTGAAGTTGCATCCGATTTGTTGGGAGCTTGCCGATTGCTATGTCGGCAGCAATCCGGTTTAGTGGCAATTTTGGGAACCGGTGCAAGTGCATGTCTTTACAATGGTCACGAAATTGCGCTACAAGCGCCTTCTTTAGGCTTTTTGTTAGGCGACGAAGGAAGTGGAACATACATTGGCAAATTATTCATTACAAATTATTTAAGAAATGAGTTACCGGCGGAGTTAAAGTCTGATTTTGAACAGCATTATTCTCTTGACAATAGTAAAGTTCTACACCGCATTTATCAGGAAAAATCCCCTAACCTTTTCTTTTCCTCTCTGGCTCCTTTTATAGCAAAACATAAAAAGATTGATTTTATACAGGATTTGCTGCAACATGCTTTTTCCGATTTCTTTGAAAAACAAATCTGCTATTTTGATGATTATCAAAGCTATCCGTTAAATATTATGGGGTCAGTTGCTTTTCATTTTGCGGATGATCTAAAAAAAATTGCCCACAATTATCAAGTAACTATGGGCAACATTACGGCATCACCGTTGCAGTATCTCCAATAACCAATTATATATTCCCGCTTATTCGGCAGGAGTAAGTGTTGCATCTACAAATACACGAGCACTATATTCTTTATCTAACGCATACAATGCAGCCAAGTCATTTTCAACCATTAGTAATTTGTTGTAAATCTCATCGGCGTTGGCTTCTTCTTCCACTTGTTCGTTAATATACCAATTCAAGAAATTGATGGTTGCATAATCTCTGATATCGTGAGCGGTATCCATTAATCCATTGATTAAAGAGGTAACTTTACGTTCATGCTCCAAAGTAGATTTAAAAGCATCGGAAGGGGATTTCCATTCGGAATCAACTTTAGCAATCGGCAATAAAGCTACTTTCCCGCCACGTTCGTGAATATAACGAAACATCTTCATACCGTGAGAGATTTCTTCTTGATATTGAACGTACATCCAATTGGCAAATCCGGGAAGATTACGTTGCGTAAACCAAGCTGACATACTCAAATAAAGGTATGCTGACCAAAATTCGGCATTAACTTGGTTATTAATTTCTTTTTCCATTTTCTCGTTTATCATAATGTATTATTTATAGATTTGTATTCGTTTTTTTAAACAACATTGAGCAAATATTGTTCACAAATAGGACTTAATGTCTTGTTTAAAAATTTTATTTTATTGATTATGTTCAAAAAATTTTATCGTAATTTTGCACGTTCAAAAAAAATGAATCTATGGAAGAAGATATACAAAAGTGTGTTGAGATGTTATTAGCGGGCAAAGTCATTCTGTATCCGACAGATACGGTTTGGGGAATTGGATGTGATGCCACAAATGAGGCTGCGGTCGAGAAAATTTATCGTATTAAGCAGCGTAGAGAAAGCAAGAGTATGTTGGTTTTGTTAGACAAATTTGATAAAGTACCGCTTTATGTTGAGAGGATTCCGCTCATTGCGTGGGATTTATTGCCTACCACCGAGCGTCCTACGACCTATATTTATCCGACCGCGTACAATTTGCCGCAAATAATGATTCCCAAAGATGGGACGATTGCCATTAGAATTGTAAGAGACTGTTTTTGCAAGAAAATAATTCAGGCTTTGGATCGTCCGTTGGTTTCCACTTCTGCGAATATTTCCGGCACGCCTTCGCCCATTACGTTTGAAGACATTTCCGAAGAGATACTAAACAATGTGGATTATATTGTCCCAAGCCAATATAACGATTCTACTGATTTCAAACCCTCGCGAATGATTCGATTCATTGATGATTACAATTTTTCTATCATTCGAGAATGATCCTTATGCAAAAAAAAGGCGGACTGAAAAGCCCGCCTTTTTAATAATGTAAATAATACTATTTTGTAATTCGTTCCAACCATTTGAGCATACCGAACATAACTGCCATAGAAACAAGGCAGAAACCGGCAAATACAGCCCAACACATCCATTGATTTGGGAAACTATTGAGCATGGTTACACCGAGAGCGATAAAAAGATTACCAATTGCGGTAGCTGATAACCATAATCCTTGGCATATACCTTGGAGGTGTTTAGGAGCTACTTTTGATACGAATGAGAGACCAAGAGGTGAAATAAAGAGTTCAGCAACAGTTAAGAAGAAGTAAGTAACGATTAACACCCATGGGCCGGCTTTCACGGCTTCTTTTGCTGCATCAGCCATTCCTTTAAATTCGGTTCCTGATGGATAGTTATTCATCGTGGCAATTATGCTTAAAAATATGTATGCGCAAGCAGCAATAAACATACCGAACGCAATTTTCTTTGGCGTTGATATTTCCTTTCCACGGCGGGCAGCAGCAGCAAATATATACATAATGATTGGAGTAAGAATAATCACGAAGAAAGGATTAATACACTGCATTACTTCAGGTGCAACGGCAGATGTATCTACGAAATCGCGGGCGAAAACAGATAAAGATTGTCCGTTTTGATGGAATGAGAACCAAAAAAAGACAGCAACGCCTAATACTGCAAAAAGAGCAGCCATTCTTTGTTTAATTTCCGTAGCATTAGCTTTTTTTTCTTCTTCAGTATATTCTGTAATAGCAGTTTTAACTTTTTTAAGTGGATTAGGAAGTCTGTTTTTTACACAAGCGAAAATGATAAAAGAGAAGAGCATTGCCACCATAGAAGCTATAAATGAATAGTGAACACCGGTATTGAAGATATTCAAATAATCTTGGCAAAAAACTTCCATATTCGGAATGGCTTCGGCAGTAATCTGAACTTTATTGGTAAGTTCCGTAAGATTTGCCATGTCGGTAGTTGACATACCGGCAGCATTATCTATATACTGGTGACACAAACGCGGAAGGTCGGCATTGTACATCAAATTCTTGGTACTAAGCCACCAACTACGCAATAAAGGAGCTACAAATGGTGCAATTACACCACCAATATTGATAAAAACATAAAATATTTGGAAACCTGAATCACGTTTTGCTTTAGCAATTTTAACTGCTTCCGCACCTTTTTTAGCTTCCGCTTCTTCAAAATTATCGTACATTTGTCCAACAATAGCTTGTAAATTTCCTTTAAACAAACCATTACCAAATGCAATTAAGAGCAAGGAGAAACAAGTAAATACAAGTACCCAAGTAACACTTGACGAACCGGCAATTACAGGTGTGGCATCAAAGATAGGAATTGCCAATAAAGCATACCCTAATGCCATCACTAATAAACCGGCCATAATGGTAGTTTTATACTTTTGAGTGCGGTCGGCAATCATACCACCCGGCAAACTGAGTACATAGATTAAGAAATAGAATACGGCGTAAATCCATCCTGCAGCATCGTCACTAATGCCAAATTTCGAACAAATAAATAGTAATAGAACGGCATTCATAATGTAATAGCCGAAACGTTCCCCCATATTACTTAGAGCCGCAGCAATAAGTCCTTTGGGATGACCTTTTCGTGCTGCAAGTACATAATAGATAAGAAATGGCGTTACTACAAGAAGAATCAGTAACAAAATCGCCAATGTGCGATGATCTGTAAAGAATTGCTGAATCATAATAATACGTTTTAATTAATAAAAATAGAATACATAATCATACTAATAGGCGGCAAAATTACGAAAAATAATAATGTCTTTTACATTTTTATAAAATTTCTGATTCGGTTTTCAATAAAAAAGGTCATCCCTATTATAAGGATGACCTTCCAATCTAAATGCAATAAGATTATAATTTTGTAATTTTCTTTACGATAATACTATTGTCGGTATTCAAAATACGAACGAAATATAGACCATTCGCATTATTTTGCATAGAAATGGTGAGTGGATAAACAGGTGAATCATTGCGATAAACAACTTGTCCGTACGCATTCAATATCTCTACCCTACCCGAAATTTGACTTTCAGCATTGATGGTCAATGATTCCATGACCGGATTAGGGTAAATGTTTACTGCATTGTATTCAGCTTCATTAATACCTATCAAAATAACATAATCTTCGGTTGCTACTTCACTAACTACACCATCCAAATAAGTAATCGCCTTGATGGTCATATTTCTATCTACCAATATTGGATCAACATATAAGGTAGAAGCATTGGTAGGCTCTGTTCCATCAATGGTATAGTAAATCGAAGCACCAACTACTTCGGTAGAAAGTGTTACGTTTTGCACTGCATCATAAGTACCTCCTGCCGGTGAGAAAACCGGTACGGACAATTCTTCCGCTTCAGCAAATAAATCGGCGTTAGTACGTGGATACATTTGCATGGTCGCTCCATTGCCAATGTCGTAAATAGCAGCAAATCCAACAATACATCCAATAGAATTGGCAGCAATAGTGGTATCTAATGTTTTAAATTGGTTGCGGGCTGTTACTTCGTTTTCACCTTGAACAAAAACGATGGATGTCGCTGATGCTGTTGAAAAAGTACCGTCATCCGTATAAGTTACATTATTGATTCTTACCAATTTAGATTCATAAGCAGCAAAATTGTCGGTCATTTCCAATGCAGTAATAGTAGTAGGAATAATAGTTCCCAAATTAGAAGTAGAAGCATTCCAATCTAACAACGGAATCATTTCTACTGTGCCATTATATAAGGTGTAGGTACCAATAACACCACCCGAAATAACATCCCCTTCAACATAAGAATTGGTAATCATGCTTGTTTGGTTATCATAAACCAATAGACCTGCCGTTTCGTCTTGAATATAGATATAGCGTCCGCTGCGATAAACGAACGTAACATCACCGGTAATTTTATAAGGTACCGTATTGGTTCCGAGATTTTCGTTAGCAGCTTTAAAAGCAGCGATATCGGCAACTTCCGTTGGGAAAGTGTAAGTCGAAACAGCAACATTACTTGAATCCATACCCACTTTATAGGCAATTGCTTTGAGTGTAGTCGTAGTAGTGATATTAATAGGAGTTGAATAAAGCGTTCCTGTAGTTGAATCAGGTGCTGTACCATCCATTGTGTAATAAATAGAGGCATTGTGAGTAGCACAAGTGATTTCTACATTTTGCGGCACGAAATAATTACCTTCGTTCAAAGAGAAAGCCGGTGTAGAAACCGTTGTGGGTTCAAGTCCGGGTACATTATAGATTATTACAGAATCGATATAAAGTCTTGATGTTCCGGATGGAATAGGTGTAGGTAATGAAATAGCAAATTTGACGCGTACATAGTCATACTGACCGGAATCACTGATAAAATAGGTATAATTGGCAGTATTTAATTGTAATTCGATAATAGAATCTCCGGCATACGTACTACCGCCATCAACTGAATAGCTGACACTTACATTGATAGAATTTGTATTTTTAGCAAAAAATTCTACTTTTGTCGCATTAGGCACGTCAAATTCGGTATAAGTATAGCCAATGTTGTCGGGAGCAGTGGTGTACCAACGCATTTGCATGGATTGTGCACCAAATATAGGTGAAGTAGTTGACGCTGTTCCATAAATAGTTCCCCATTGATGATCAACATCGCCGCCATAAGTAGGAGTTAAAAGGTTGTATGCAGTCCCTGCAACAAATCCATCTGTAGGTTCGAATCCGGTGGAGTAATATACTTGATCAATAGGAAGTAAAACATTCAACGCCACGCTACTCGTTATTGAACCGCTTGTCAACGTTAAAGTGGCAGAAGTATTTGTAGTTCCGTTATAAGTAATGGAAACAATGCTATCAACAGCCAAAGCCGGAAGTGTGTTTGCGCTAAGTGTAAAATCGGTATTGTCACAAGTCAGGGTAATATTTTCCGTCAAATTGAACCCTGTAACATTAATCGTGTGAGTTTCACCGTTAGCAGTATAGGTAACAATGCTTGGAGTAGCTTCAATGGCAACGTACGTTTCTTGGATACTGAAAGCGGCGCTATCTATTACTATCGGGTTAAAATCGGAAGAATCCGCATTAATTAATGAAACATACAAAGTATAATTACCAATTGCGAAAGGGAAAGTGGTACTTTCAATAAAAGATAACATCGCAGCACTATTACAATAGATTGTGGTGTCAATCGTGCCTGTGAGGTCAAATTTAATCATTTTGCCATCCTCAAATTCAAAAAATTGAGTAGTTACATCAATGGCAATGGTTTGAGATTCCTCATAAATATAGTTATGAATAGGAGTAACAATTTCTACAGAAGGCATCATTTCAATAATGTCGCTCGGGTGGCGCGGGGCGATTCTGCATAATTGGTTATTGTATATTGCCATACCAATCACGATTGCCGTATTAGTTGGAGCAACCATACCTGTTAAACTTCCATACTGGTCATAGCAACTCAAAGAGTCCACACCTTGATATAATACAATAGATTGTCCGAAAGTACCTGCGGCGAAATTGACGTTTGACAATTGAATAAGTTTGGAATCATAAGTGTTCCAATTAGCCAATAAGTCGTTCATAGATACTTCAATAGGTAATACTTGAGCACCTGCAACAGCAACCGGATTTTCAAACTGCGGATTAGTTAGTTCAACGACGCCGCTATATAAAGTATAAGTTCCGCAAATTCCACCGGAGATAACGTCACCGTTATTATAGGAATCCAACCCGGCACTATAAATCAATAATCCGGCAGTGGCATCTTGCACGTACAAATAACTTCCATTTTGATAAGTAACTACAACGTCACCGGTCAGTTTGTAAAAATCGCCTGCATTTCCGGCTTTAAAAGTGGCAATGTCTGCAACAGCAGTGGGAAGTGTATAAGTAGCCGTACGAATAACGCTGGCAGCTAAATCGGAGCGATAGGCAATTGCTTTTAAAGTAGTGGTTGTACTGATTTGGATAGGTGTGGTATATAAAAGTCCTGTAAGTTCATCCGGAGTTGAACCATCTAAAGTATAATAGATTTCTGCGTTGGCGGTATCACAAGTAATTGTTACGGTTTGAGCAGCGCAATAATTACCGGATGTTACTGAAAATGAAGGTTGTGCCACAGTAGCGATATTTGAGGTAGCGGTAAAATTAATATTATCAAATCTGTTGTTTCCCGTACCGGTTGCCCCGGAAACAGTCAATTTTATATATACAAACGGTTGATTATCCAATTCAGTCACATCAGATAAATCAACAATCAAATTTGAAAAAGTAGTACTTTGTCGACCGGTAAATGTTGTATCATCAGTAAAATTTACGCCATCAACACTATGCGACCACACGTGATTTTGAAAACCCGTACTTGTTCCACGGCTACTATAGGATAACATTAAATCAGTATAACCGGTGGTTGGAAATTTAAAAACAATACCAGAATCATTATGTGCGGAGAGCGTGTTTACAAGAGAAAGAGCTAGTGTAGCAGTTGACACCTCACAAACCGGAGTAGCAGGAATAGTGCCTGTAAAAAAAGCAATAGGTCCACCACCTTCCCAATCGGAAGAGCCGTTAGTCCCATCAAGATAAATCATGCCACTACTTTGATAAACGCCACATTCAGCGGCATAAGTAGTAGTTGCCGGCGTAATTGCTACGGGGAAAGTCCAGGAAGCAAGGCTAACTTGCGCCCAGGAATTGTTTCCAACCATAAACATTAATAAAGCCACTAATGTGAACTTAATTTGTAAAAATCTTTTTTTCATACTCTATTATTTTAATTGTATTTTCATTGAATAAACAGCATTTTTGTTTTTTGTTTTGACCGCTGCAAATTTACTATATTATTATTAGCTTGCAACTGCTACTTATCATTTTTTACTAACAAAATGACAAAAAACGTTTTCCATCAAATCCAACAATATTTCAGCATTTATTTGCCATTTTTTATTAAATGTCTTTTATAAATATATAACAAACTATAAATCAAATATTTACAACAGTTTTATAATACTGATTTTTCTATTTACAGTACCTTTCGCCGTTTTAATTTTCATAAAATAGACTCATTGACTATATCACAAAATATTCATTTTCAATGAATTGACTAATAATTGAATATATTGTTCTACCAATTCTCCTTGCATATTGTAAATTGTCTTACTCTTCATCTATAATTCATTATTTGATGCGCCACCCCACCGATGACAATAAGATTAAAAAAATGATTCCTTACGGCTAATAGCAAAACGCATATAAATTTTGAAAAAATAATTTTAAAAATTATCTACCTTCAAAAAAAACATGTAAATTTGCACGCTCAAAATCAAATGATAAATTAGTCATAGAAATAATCATAAATATCAAAGAAAAAATGGCAGAAAAAGTCAAAGGAAAAATTTCTCAAATTGTGGGTGCCGTCATTGACGTACGTTTTGAAGACGGTGCAATACTTCCAAATATCTATGATGCGTTAGAAGTCATCAAGGATAACGGAGATAAGTTAATACTTGAATGTCAACAAGATATCGGTGAAAATACAATGCGTTGTATTGCGATGGATTCTACAGACGGTCTTCGTCGAGGAATGGATGTCATTGCTACCGGTGCCATGATTTCAATGCCTACCGGTGAAATTAATGGACGTCTTTTAAATGTTGTTGGAGATGCGATTGACGGTATCGACAATATTGTATGCGACAAGCGTAACAATATTCACCGTGATCCTCCTGCATTTGAAAATTTATCTACTTCCGAAGAAGTTTTATATACAGGTATCAAGGTTATTGACTTGATTGAACCTTATGCAAAAGGTGGAAAAATCGGTCTTTTCGGCGGTGCCGGCGTAGGCAAGACGGTTTTGATTATGGAAATGATCAATAACGTTGCCAAAAGATATTCCGGTATGTCCGTTTTTGCAGGTGTAGGTGAACGTACCCGTGAAGGTAACGACCTATTACGTGAAATGATAGAATCCGGCGTTATTCGCTATGGTGAAGAATTTAATAAAAGTATGGCTGAAGGTGGTTGGGATTTATCGAAAGTTGATAAAAACGAATTGGCTAAATCTCAATGTACGATGGTGTTCGGACAGATGAACGAACCTCCCGGAGCACGTGCACGTGTTGCTTTGTCAGGATTGACCGTTGCCGAATATTACCGTGATGGCGATGAACAATCAGGTGGTAGAGATATTCTTTTCTTTGTGGATAACATCTTCCGTTTTACACAAGCAGGTTCCGAAGTTTCCGCTCTTTTAGGTCGTATGCCCTCCGCAGTAGGTTATCAACCAACTTTGGCTACAGAAATGGGAACCATGCAAGAACGTATTACTTCTACGAAAAGAGGTTCAATTACTTCTATACAAGCTATTTACGTTCCTGCCGATGACTTAACAGACCCCGCACCTGCTACCACTTTCTCGCACTTGGATGCAAAAACCGTTTTGAGCAGAAAAATCTCCGAATTAGGTATTTATCCGGCTGTTGACCCATTGGATTCCACTTCCCGTATCTTAACCCCCGCTATCGTTGGTGAAGAACATTACAACACTGCTCAACGCGTAAAAATGGTTCTCCAAAGATATGCCGAATTACAAGATATTATCGCTATCTTAGGTATGGAAGAATTATCGGAAGAAGATAGAAAAGTGGTTCACAGAGCAAGACGTGTTCAACGTTTCTTATCTCAACCTTTCCACGTAGCGGAACAATTTACCGGCTTAAAAGGTGTTTTCGTTAATATTGAAGATACCATAGAAAAAGGTAAAAAAGAATTGGCTAACGCTAAATAATTTTTGATATGAATATTGAAATTATTACGCCCGATAAAGAATTGTTTGTGGGAGAAGCATCTTTGATACAACTGCCCGGCATTGACGGATTGTTTGAAATTCTTAATCAACACGCTCCATTAATTGCAGCTTTGCAAAAAGGGAAGATTAAATTGAAAGATACTCAAAGCCAAGAGCAATTTTTTGATATCAAGGGCGGCGT
>CAYYHC010000057.1:0-4741 GCA_964471715.1 uncultured Lentimicrobiaceae bacterium
GATAGCGAACACCATACGGATCAAATTACTGTATATCGGTTGCAATTTTCGGTTGGCAAAATCGAAAAAAAGCGCACTGCTTGCCCACATCATTGCTACACCCATCGCCATAATTTCTCCAATCATTTTCCCCAAATTTGAAGGCGCAAAATTACAAAAAGCAAATATAATAATAGATAGTTTTGATTTTCAATCATTTAATTAAAATGTTAAAGAAAGTTAAAACACACCAACCCCCTTGAAATCACTTTATTCAAACTGTATATTTGCATCCATATTTTACTTACACAACTAAAATTTATGAATTATGAAAAGACATCTCTTATTACTCATTTTTATCGCTATTATTAATTTTACTTATTGTCAATCCGTTGTATCGAATAGGGATCAAGTTGCTTTAAATCAAGAAATTGATTCACTAATATTAGAGCAATACAGACGTGTGAAACCCTATTTTGAGGAGGCTTATGCGTTAAATCCGACTATTCCGCGTGGCATTTTGGAAGCGGTTTCGTTTACATACACCCGTTTTTGCCATCGGATTCCGGGCGCAATGGAATTGAGCGAAAACTCCATACCGGCGACTTATGGCGTAATGGGCTTAACGATGAACGGCAAAGAATTTTTTCGAGAGAATTTAAAATATATCTCTCGATTGTCGGGATATAGCATTTTTGAAATAATGGAATCACCGCGCAGCAATATTTTGTCTTATGCCGCTGCCTACGCCGAATTGCAACGAAAATTCGGAATTGGTTCGGAATTGGAAGAGCAGCGCACCATTCTCAACGAGCTTTCAGAGTTACCCGTCGAACGGAACGAAGTGCTTGATTTCGCATCAAACAGCAATCTCTACGCGATATACAGCCTCTTGTGCGACAGCCATTTTTGTTATTTGCTGACACTTTCTCCACAAACCGTCAATTTCGAGCATATTTTCGGGAGTGCATTGCCGCAGTTGCAATCATCATTTATCTTATTGAACGAAAGCAATATAGAAATCCCTTCCGCCTTGAAAAGGAGTCACAATGACACACTATTCTTGCCGGAAGCGCACGGCAATTTAGCTGAAAGAGCGGACAGTTCACGGGAACGATCTACCGACTATGCCGGGGCGTTGTGGGCGGCGGCGGGAACATGCAATTACTCCAATCGCACCGGGCACAACATTTCGTCGGTAACCATTCATTATACGGCGGGAACTTATGCGGGTTGTATAGCATGGTTTCAGAACTGCACTTACAACGGCGTAGGGTCGCAAGTGTCGGCGCATTATGTCATTCGCTCCATTGACGGACAGATTACGCAAATGGTTCGTGAGGCGGACAAAGCGTGGCACGCGGGGTCGGCCAATTCCTACACGGTGGGTTTGGAACATGAAGCCTACGGAGATATTCAAAGTTATTTCACATCGGCTATGTACCAAGCGTCCGCCAATCTGACACGTGACATTTGCGAACGAAACGGCATTTCCCCTCTTCGTATGTTTTACCGCGACACTTTAGATGACGGAACATTGTTGAACACGGGACTGCATAGTTTGGGAAGCGAAACTGCATGCATCAAAATTCGCGGTCACCAGCACTAT
Organism: uncultured Lentimicrobiaceae bacterium; assembly: GCA_964471715.1. Taxonomy (GTDB): domain Bacteria; phylum Bacteroidota; class Bacteroidia; order Bacteroidales; family WCHB1-69; genus UBA1756. The sequence goes on from CAYYHC010000057.1 coordinate 1,589, forward strand.
CCCGACCAAACGCATACCGATCCGGGGCCTTATTGGAATTGGAATTATTACTATAAATTAGTCAACAATAACACTCCTGTGACTACCTATAATGCTGCAACAGGCACTTTTACGGATTCGGGTGGCGATACTGCGAACTACAGTGATGACGAACGGCAATTGTTTCTGATTTCCGTTGAAGATGCGGAGCGTATTTCACTTACCTTTTCAGAATTTGAATTGGAAGATGATTACGATTTCATGTGGATTTATGATGGGAATTCCGTTTTTTCGCCGCTCATCGGGCGTTGGAACACGCAATCTCCCGGCATCGTAACCTCAACGGGAAACTCTTTACTCATTGAGTTCCGCTCCGACTGCGGCACAACAGATGCGGGTTGGCAGGCGTGCTGGCAAGCAATAATCCCCGTTTCGGACAATCCACCCACAACGGCAATCTCGTTTAACGAAACTCAATGGATAACACGCAATTTCAATCTCAATTTTACCGACGCCGATGACCACGCTTTAGCCTACCAATTCTACCAAATTATGGGTAATGACGGTCGAAGATGGACCGCCAACAATAAAAGAGGATTCTTCTGCGATAATTTTGATGATCTGAACAGCAATTTATGGCAAATAAATAGTGGAAATTGGTCGGTTAGTAATGCCCAACTGCACCAAACCTCCTTATCAAGTTCTACTATAAGCACAGAATGGCAAGTTTGTTTCTACCAATTCCACACAAAACGAGTTCGGCGTTTATCTGCATAGCAATCGACGCTTATTCGAAAATAATGAAACGGCTTATTACATAGCATTTTCCCCCACAGAACAGATCATTCGTTTTTACAAAATTTCTCGAGGATACAAAGCAATGGTGCATAGCATTTCTAACATTAGAACTACGATAGGGACAAACTACTTTTATCGAATATTGCACAATCAACAAACCGGCGCCATACTTTTGTTTCGCAACGGCATATTGTTAGGCCAATGGCAGGATTCAGCGCCATTGGCAACGCGCAGTCTCTATTTTGCATTTCACACCAACCAAGCAACCATTATCATCGACAACTTCAGAGTTTACCGTTCACGAGGAAACAGTGCCCGAATTAACGTAGGTGCCGGCATCAACAACGATGCCATTTATCAAGCTGCCAACGGCACCCCGAAAACGAAAATAAAATCAATAGTGATGGATGATGCCATGCAATTTTCGACTTTAGCCGAAAAATCGCTAAAAGTAGATTACACTCCTCCCATTATGCCACGAAGCATTAACGACGGAACGGGCATGGATTTGGACTTGATTACCAACAATATCGTATCGGCCAATTGGAATCCGGCGTCAGACCCTCATTCAGGAATTTATAGTTACGAATATCAACTCACTCCATCTCTTTATTCCGAGTTGGCGGCGTGGACAAGTGTGGGAGCGAATCCCTACTTTTCAAAACGAATTCGATTGACCAATGGAGAGAGATATTATGTAAGAATTCACGCCCGAAACAATGCCGGATTAGTTTCGGCTTATGCCACATCAGACGGTTTTATCTACCAACCTCAACCTACTTACCCGACCACCACTTATCGCGACGTACCAAACTTTAAAATCTCCATCTATCCCAATCCCACAGATAACGAACTGAACATTACGGTTTCAATGAACGATCTGACAAATACGACCTCACAAAGTCCATTGGAATTGACGATTGCTGTTTGTGATATATATGGTAAGAGGCTGAAAGAATGTGCGTTGAAAAATCAATCTAACACAATAGAATTAAATGAATTAGCATCGGGAATTTATCTGATACAGGTTTATGAAAACGGCAATATTGTAAGTTGCGAGAAGATTATAAAACGATAAACTGTCATTTAAGTAGCAGAAAAGGCTATTCGGTAAATTTCTTTTGAGAGCGAGAAGATTATCAAACGGAAGAGTTTATTTAAGCAGCAATTTCAGGATAACTAAAAAAGGCTGACATTGCTGCCAGCCTTTTTTATCGATTTCAAAATCTTATTGGATATCAATCATCCTTTGAGAATTTCTGTTTTCGGCAATTGTAATTTTAGGTAACGAGATTGATAAAATGCCGTGTTCAACTTTGGCTTCAATTTTATCGAGATCAACATCTTCGGGAAGTACAAAAGAGTGTTGGAATTTTGAATAAGAAAATTCTTTACGTAAATAGCAACTTTCCTTATTCTCAGTTTTGCTTTCGTTGCTCTTTTCCATTGAAATAACCAAATTATTATGTTCATCAATAGAGAGTTTGCAATCCTCTTTTTTCATTCCCGGTGCAGCAACTTCGACCTCGTAATTTTTCTTCGATTCTTTTATATTAATTGCCGGAACCGATTTTGCATCTTCCATCCATTCATTGTCGAAAATTTCGTTGAAAATAGATGGTAACCAATTTTGATTTCTTCTAACTAATGTTGTCATGATTAAGTCCTCCTATTTTTTTTAATTGTTTGTATTTGAATCTTTTAATTTGTTTGACTGATTCGATTCATCTACTGCAAAAAATATTCCATACTCAAAAATATGACAAAATGTCAGGTTATTCTTTCGTATTCACTTTCATTGAATGAAGAATCAAATAGGTACAAATTGCAATAAACATAACGATTGCCAATATACTGAAAGGAGAAGAGCCGATCCATGATTGAGGCATTGCCATATCGACATTGAGATATCTCAAGATGGCACTTACGACACCCATAATGGCAGCACCGGCCAACAAACCGGAAGCCAACAGAGTTCCTTTTTCTTTTCTTTTCTTGTTTACTTCAGCATCTTTACTTCTTGAACCTACAAACCAAGCAATTGCGCCGCCGAAAAGCAACGGAATATTCAATTCCAAAGGAATAAACATACCCAATGAGAATGCCAACGCCGGAATACCAATTCTGTCTAAGATAATTGCCAAAACGGCACCAATAATGTATAACAACCAAGGAGTACTACCGCCAAACATCAAAGGTTCAATGATAGCTGCCATTGCATTTGCTTGCGGAGCCACTAAAGCGTCGCTACCGGTATATCCGTAAGTTTTGGACAAAATAATGATAACACCCCCAACGGTCAAAGCAGAAACAAAAGTTCCTAAAAACTTGAGGGACTGTTGTTTATAAGGAGAAGTACCAATCCAATAACCAATT
>CAYYHC010000057.1:4751-11910 GCA_964471715.1 uncultured Lentimicrobiaceae bacterium
GTAATAAAACCGCCTGCCATCGCCAAAGCCGAGCAAACAATGCCGCCAACGACCAACGCCGTAATGATACCGGTGCCACCGCTCAAGCCCACTGCGGAAAGAATGAATGAAGACAAAATCAATGTCATCATCGTCATGCCGGATACGGGGTTACTTCCCACAGTAGCAATTGCCGTTGCCGCAACAGTTGTAAATAAAAAGGCAAAAGCAAAAACGACAAGAATACCCACTAAAACTTGCGTAATATTCATATTCATTCCACCTAACAAGAAAAAGACAGCCATCAACACCATAACGCCAATTAATCCGAAAAGGATAATTTTCATTGATATATCTCGTTGAGTACGAACAACTTGTTTCTCTTCATTAGTCGCATTTTCATTTTTTCTGAAGATCGTTCCAAAAGAGGTTTTAATCACACCGGCAGATTTAATCACGCCCAAAATTCCGGCCATGGCTATTCCCCCGATACCAATATAACGGACAAATCCTTTAAAAATAACATCCGGTTCCATTGTACGCATCAATTCGCCTGTTTCGGTAATACCATACTGTCCTAACAGAGGAACAATGAACCACCAAGATAAAAATGAACCCGCACAAATAATCATTGCATATTTCAATCCAATCAAAAAGCCTGTTCCCAGTAAGATGGAACTGCCGTTCATCTTAAACAAAAACTTGTAGTCAGTAGCAATTTGGTCACCCCAAGCACACATGCGGGAAGAAATATTCTCTGCCCAAAATTGAAAACAAGTCATGAAGAAGTCATACAAACCTCCAATTAAACCGCTAATTAATAATAATTTCAGTTGATTACCGCCTTTAGCACCGGAAACAATAATTTCTGTTGTGGCAGTGGCTTCGGGGAAAGGATATTTCCCGTGCATATCGGAAACAAAATATTTACGGAAAGGAATAAGAAATAAGATTCCCAAAAATCCGCCAAAAAGAGAAGCCAAAAAGATTTGAAAGAAATTAACGTCCAAAGCAATAGCCGGATTTTTTTCCTGGATAATGTAAATAGCCGGCAGCGTAAAAATAGCGCCCGCAACAATCACACCGGAACTTGCCCCAATAGATTGAATGATAACATTTTCCGACAATGCTCCTTTTCTTTTGGCGATGGTTGAAGCACCTACCGCAATAATTGCAATGGGGATGGCAGCTTCAAAAACTTGTCCAAAACGTAGTCCTGAGTACGCAGTAGCCGCCGAAAAAATAATTGCCATCAGAATACCCCACGTGACCGTCCACGCATTAACTTCCGGATACTTCTTATTGCTTAAAAGTATGGGCTTGTACGTTTCGCCTTCTTTCAGCTCTGTGTAAGCGTTATCCGGCATTTTTACCTCAATTTCTTCCATTTGAGGTGTCTCATTTTTTAATTCATCCATAATTAATTTATTTAGTAAATAGTATCAATTTTTGAAGTGACAAAATTACATAATTTTTGCAATTATTATTTGTTTATAAAAGAAATGAATGAAATATAACCTTGCGCCTGCAATTTATTGCTTAAGAATCATCATAAATTATTGATAAATAAAGATTTATTCTATTTTCATATTCAACAAACCAAAGGGCTATCACAATTCATTTTTTGATTTTTTCAAAGTGTGATCTTTTTTCTTTTTAAAAATAAAATACAACAACAAGGAAAACTGCGATCGGCAAAAAAACTGCATCCTAAAACCTGTACCTTTCGCCATAGACTTCAAATTATTTTTGGCCGCCTGACATTAATAAAGTTATAATTTGTATTTTTGCAATCGCAGATTAAAAATAAAAAATTGATTCCTATCACTTCAAGAAATATGATGACATTTTATTATTTCAATAATACAACAAAAACAACTAATTAATAATGAATATATTACGTAAAATAAGAATTTCACTTGCACTCATTTTTATATCTATTATTACTTTACTGTTTCTTGATTATTCGGGAACAATTCATGCATGGTTTGGCTGGATGGCAAAAATCCAATTTCTTCCCGCAATATTGTCAATTAATGTAGGAATTATTACGCTTTGGGTTGTGCTTACTTTATTGTTTGGGCGCATTTATTGTTCTGTAATATGTCCATTAGGCATTTTTCAGGATTTTATTTCGTGGATAAGTATGCAAAGAAAGACAAAAAAGAACCGTTTTTTATATTCTCCTGCCCTTAATTGGCTTCGTTATGGTGTATTAGTCCTCTTCATTATTGCCATGATTGCAGGTATTGGTTCTATTGTCGCACTCCTTGCTCCCTATAGTTCTTACGGTCGCATCATCTCGAATCTCATTTCACCTATTTATTTATGGATTAACAACTTAAATGCTCATTTTGCCGAGAGTATGAACAGTTATGCTTTTTATTCGGTTGATATTTGGCTAAAAAGTTTGCCCACTTTCATTATAGCGGCAGTCACGTTAATTGTGGTGATTGTTTTGGCGTGGCGAGATGGCAGAACCTATTGCAATACGATATGTCCTGTAGGAACATTTTTAGGAGTTTTGTCAAAATTTTCCCTTTTTCGACCTGTTATTGACACAACAAAGTGTAATCATTGCGGTTTATGCAGTAAAAAGTGCAAAGCATCGTGTATTAATCCCGCCGACCATACCATTGATTATACCCGATGTATTGCGTGCATGGATTGCCTTGACAATTGTCAACATGGGTCGATTCGTTATCGTTTGCACATCAAGCAGCAGGCGAGTGAGAATATCATAAATGCCCCGACCGACAAGGGACGTAGGGAGATGTTAGCAGTATCGGCGGCACTTTTTACGGCAGCGACTTTGAAAGCGGAGACGAAAAAGGTGGACGGCGGGTTGGCATTCATAGAAGATAAAAAAATTCCTGAGCGTCAAACTCCTATTGTGCCGGCCGGCGCGCGGAGCCAACGCAACTTTTACAATCACTGCACGGGCTGCCAATTGTGCGTGTCGGTTTGCCCCAACCAAGTACTGCGCCCATCTGCCAACCTCACCACCCTTATGCAACCCGAAATGTCTTATGAGCGCGGCTATTGTCGTCCCGAATGCACAAAATGTACCGAGGTTTGCCCCACCGGTGCCATCCTTCCGATTACCAAAATCGACAAATCATCCATCCAAATCGGTCATGCCGTATGGATTGAGAAGAATTGCGTCGTGTTGACCGATGAGGTTAGTTGCGGCAATTGCGCCCGTCACTGTCCGGTGGGCGCCATCAGCATGGTTTCGCAAAATCCAAAAGATGAATTATCCCGTAAAATTCCGGTTATCAATACGGAAAGGTGCATTGGCTGCGGAGCCTGCGAGAATTTGTGTCCGGCGCGTCCTTTCAGCGCCATTTACGTAGAAGGTCACGAGACACACCGAATTGTATAATCAACAATCAATATTCTAACCAATTCTATCAAAACACACTTTCCGACTTCCATTTCAACCATTAAAAAAAGCATCATAAATACGACAAAATATAGTTTATGAATCATCATCAAGACAAAAAAATGAATCGCCGCAATTTTCTCAAATTGTTAGGAGGTGGAGTAGCAGTTGTCACTGCGGTTTCGGCGAGCGGTTGCCATTCGCGCGGGCAAGAGCGCGGCGGAGTGGCGAACACCAACGAACCCACCGGCAAAATGACCTATCGCACCAATTCCTCCACCGGGGATAAAATCTCCATTTTGGGTTTCGGTTGTATGCGATTACCTACTGTTTCAGATGAAAATTTGCCCCATAATGATGAGAAAATTGACCAAGAGATGTTTAACCGGCAAGTAGATTATGCTCTGCAACACGGCGTTAACTATTTTGACACCTCCCCGGCATACTGCGGGGGACTGTCGGAACGTGCCACCGGCATCGCCCTTGCCCGCCACCCTCGCAATAGTTTTTTCATCGCAACCAAATTGTCGAACTTTATGCCCGACAGTTGGGAAAGAGAACCCTCTCTCAAAATGTATCACAACTCCTTCATAGAGTTGCAAGTTGATACCATAGATTATATGCTGTTGCACGGAATTGGAATGGGTGTCGAAGAGATGGGTTTGAGCGGGATGGACGTTTTTGCCAAAAGATACATAGACAACGGAATCCTTGACTTTTTGGTCGATGAACGCAAAGCCGGACGCATCAGAAATCTGGGCTTTTCATACCACGGCGACGTAGAAGTTTTTGACTATTTGTTATCACAACACGATAAATATCATTGGGATTTTGTCCAAATACAGATGAATTATGTAGATTGGAAACACGCAAAAAACATCAATGTGCTCAATACCAATGCCGAATATCTTTATAATGAATTGGCTAAACGCGATATAGCGGTAGTCATCATGGAACCTTTGTTGGGTGGTCGCCTTGCCCAATTGCCGCCGTTTTTGGCGAACCAATTGCAACAACAACGCCCCAACAGCAGCATCGCTTCTTGGGCTTTCCGCTTCGCCGGCTCTTTTCCTAAAGTATTAACCGTCTTAAGTGGAATGACTTACATGGAACATGTGGTCGATAACCTCAAAACATTCTCGCCACTGGAAGAACTTTCGGACGATGAATTTAAGTTGTTGGCCGAAACCGCCAACCTTTTGCTCGAATATCCTTTGGTCCCCTGCACCGGCTGCAAATATTGTATGCCTTGTCCGTACGGAATTGACATTCCTTCCATTTTTACACACTACAATAAATGTGTGGGAGAAAACAATTTCCCTGATAGTCAACAAGATAAAAACTATCGTGAGGCACGCCGCGCGTTTCTAATCGGCTATGACCGCAGTGTCCCGAAATTGAGACAAGCCAACCATTGCATCGCCTGCAATCAATGCGTCAGCCATTGTCCGCAGGAAATCAATATTCCAAAAGAATTACAAAAGATTGACCAATACATTGAAAAATTAAAACAAGGCACTTTATAATCAAAAATTGATCACTTTCTTCAAAAAATAAGCATTCTCTTTTCTTAAAAAGCATCATCAATGACCTCCACAGACCATCAAAAATTGATCACACAATTACACACAGGCAATTACTCGTGCGTCATTGCCAATGGAGAAGTCGTGCGTACTTTTCGCCGACGGGGCGTAATTGACATTTTTGAATTATTGCTGCACGATACCGATTTTTTAAATGGTGCTCACATCGCCGATAAAGTGGTAGGAAAAGCGGCGGCGGCTCTGATGATTCTCGGAAAAGTGAAATATCTTTACGCCGATATACTCAGTCAACCGGCATTGGATTTATTTCTAAACTATTCTTTTACTGTGGATTATAAACAATTAGTGCCACACATTATCAATCGGACTCAAACCGATTTATGTCCGTTGGAAAAATTATGTTCGAACAAAACAACGCCACAAGATTGTTATCAACAAATAAGTGTATTTTTGCGACAGCTAAATACTATAGAATCAAAATAAAGCTATTTCTATGCAAAAGACGACTGTAAATCTTTATTCTTTAAATTATACGCAGGTAAAAACCTACTTGATAACCATTGCTTTTGTTGCGAGCAACCTACTTCTGCCTCAACTTTGCCACTTGATCCCTCAAGGCGGCTATATTTTTCTGCCGATCTATTTTTTCACCTTAATCGGTGCATACAAATACGGTTGGAAAGTGGGACTTTTGACTGCTATTCTCTCTCCCCTGCTCAACCATCTTTTGTTTGCGATGCCTGCCATTGCCGTACTGCCAATTATAATGACCAAATCCATTTTATTGGCAACCATCGCAGCGTGGGCGGCGCACTATTTCAAACGCATTTCGTTACTCATTTTAACAGGTGTAATCTTAGGTTATCAAATATTGGGAACGCTCATCGAATGGGCAGTTGTTGGGGATTTTCTCGTTGCTGTACAAGACTTTAGAATTGGTATTCCGGGAATGTTGTTGCAACTTTTCGGAGGGTATCTTTTTATTAAATATTTAATTCGTAAATAATGAAAACTTTATTGTTTCTTGGTGGAATCGGATGGCCCGAAATATTGGTCATTTTATTGGTATTGTTGCTACTTTTTGGCGGTAAAAAAATCCCTGAATTGATGCGCGGACTTGGAAAAGGAGTTCGTAGCTTTAAAGAGGGAATGAAAGAAGATGATGAGGTTCAATCTGATGATTCGTCTAAAAAAACGGAAGAGAAAAAGTCTTCCGAAGATAAAACTACGGATACTGAATCTCAAAAATAATGGATTTTTCGCAAAAAACAGCTTCGTTTTGGGAGCATTTGGATGATTTACGAAAATACCTGATTCGTATTGCAGTCGTCTTTTTGCTCATCACCATTGCTGCTTTTTGCTTTAAAGAGACACTTTTTTCGATTATTTTAGCCCCCAAAAATGCAGATTTTATCACTTATCAATGGCTGAACCGCATTGTGTCATCAACTTTCCCGGAAATGGGAACGATTGATACTTTTTCGGTAAAATTGATTAACACACAGCTCACCCAACAATTTATGGCGCATATTAAAATGTCGTTTTATGTTGGTTTTTTGCTACTGCTGCCCTACATTTTATTCGAGTTGTTCAGATTTGTATCGCCGGCGCTGTATTCCAACGAACGGAAATATGCCATTCGCATTATATCTGCAAGTTATGTAATGTTTATGTTGGGAGTGGTGTTAAGTTATTTTTTAATATTTCCGCTGACGTTCCGTTTTTTGGGAACGTATCAGGTCAGTGCAGAAGTGGAAAATCAGATTGTCCTCGACTCCTACATTGGCATGTTGTTAATGATGAATTTGCTGATGGGCATTATCTTTGAAATTCCGATTTTATGTTGGCTTTTTGCAAAATTGGGATTCATCAATGCCGGTTTTTTAATCAAATACCGTCGTCATGCCATCGTATTGATGTTGATATTAGGAGCTGTCATAACGCCCACCGCCGATGCCATAACACTCCTATTGGTCTCATTACCAATGTATTTACTTTATGAATTGAGCATCATCATCGTCCGGCACACCGCAAGCGCAAAAAAAGAGGAAGCCCCTCAACTCAAAATTTAATATTTTTCGTTACTCTTTGCCGAGCATCTACTTTTTTATGTATTTTTTTCAAAAATATTGACCAAGGTAATGACTATCGGTTATGGTTTTTGTGCTCTGATATTAATTTTGTTTATTGTTTTTATCCCAACTTTATCACTCAAATTTTAAAACATTTGTAATTGACTGATAGATAATAT
>CAYYHC010000058.1:0-11825 GCA_964471715.1 uncultured Lentimicrobiaceae bacterium
ATATTATCTATCAGTCAATTACAAATGTTTTAAAATTTGAGTGATAAAGTTGGGAGTATCAAGAGATTGCCGACATGATGAATCTTTCCATTGGTACCGTTAAAAGTAGAATTTTCTTTACGCGCAAGAAATTGATGGAAGATTTAAAAGATTATGTATCACCTACTTTCCCTCAGTCTGCATAGTTTTCATTCGTAAAAATAAAATTACAAGCATTAGTGGAATAAAGTTTGCACCTGCACGCACTTCCAACATTGATTCCACAAGCATGTTTAAAATTATAATTACAATAAAGAGTATAGCTAAGGTATCTTTTTCTTTTATCGCTTTGAGAAACGGATATATAAGTAAGGTCAGAAGGGAAATTATTCCCAATAATCCGATAGTCAAACAAGTTTGTAAATATTGATTGTGACAATTAAGTTGACGATCCAAGATGTAAGTATAATTTTTTTCTTTATAAGTTTTATTCAATGCCTCTTTTGCATCTCCTGTTCCACATCCCATTGGGAAGTTATCAACACATAGATCAAAAGCATTTTTCCATATCACAACTCTTTGTGCAGTACCGTTTTCAGGGTTGGAAAAGTTACTCTCTTTGTATTCAACAATGGATGTTTTGAGTCGATTAGTCGAAGAATTGTCCATAATAATGAAGCTGATTATCGCCAATAGGCAACTCATAATTATTCCGATGGTAAGAAAAGGCCTTTTCCGTTTAAGATTGATGAGTAAGCTGACGACTATTATAAAGATAATCCCAAAAATGAGAATCCCTGCTTTGGATTGCAATAAAATAATATAAATAGGCAATATAACAATGGAAAAATATAAGGTAAATTTACCTATTTTATGAATCGATTGCGGTTTTATCCATAAAAAATAGATGGCAATTATCCACGAAAATGTGGCATACATCGCCGCATAGCTTGGATGTTGCCAATGAGAAGCATTGGTGTAAAAGAAAAGAGATTTATCACCAATTTGAGCATAGTTGATAGTCGATATAATGAAATTGGTTATACAAAATAGTAAGGTAGAAAAGCAGAATATCAGCAAAAGATGGTTCGCTTTTTGAAGTGAAAAGTAGCGAAAAAATGGGAATAGGCAGAGTGGTGCAATTAAAAACCAAATTTTGCATTCTAAATCGGATAGTGCTGATGAAATATTTGTTGAATAAATCGTTCCGATGAGGTATAAAATGAAAAAAGAGACAACAATCCAAAATGGAATAGTTAAGTGATTGATTTTTATAATGTTGATTTTTTCTTTCCAATTCTTTTCAATACAGAATAAAAGAAACATTATTAGGGCAATCGGGAGCGTAAAGAAATGTGTAAAAGGAAGTGTTCCCATCAACAGAAAGAGCAGATAGTGGTTGATGGTTGCGTAAATATTTTCCTTTGTTGTTGCCAGCATAATAGAATATTATGACGTTTTAATCGTAGAATTTCCAAGTAATACCAAAGTCAAATTTTCTGTTTTGCATAGGATAGTAAGGTGTTGTGAAGTAATCGTGTCCCATTAGTCCGCTTAAAGCGTGGTTGACTTTGAAAAAAATACAAATTCGTTGTACTTGTATAGAAATATATGGATCTACGTATAAGTAATTTCCAACTTTAGTGCTGCTCTGACAATAGAATTTACGCATAAGAGGATAGTAAGCGTCAGCGTAATATGCTGTATTATATGCCAGATTGAAACCAATTTGCAGTTTGGCTTTGTTTTTAAAAATGTTGAATCGGTAATAGAGGTCTAATTTTCCTGCAAATAGGGGAACCTGTATTTGAGGAGCGGTAGAATGTTGCAAATATGCATTAAGAGTTGTCCCAAATCCTTTGATAAAAAAGGGCACAAATAAATGAATTTGTAGAATGTTGGTATATTTGTCAAGCAATAATGGGGTGTATGTTTCGTCCAAAACAAGATAATTATGTAGCATAAAATAGTTAAACTCCACCTTGTAATCTTTTAATTTCCAGAAAGCTGAAAACCGTAAAATGTTTTGTTTGCTCCAAGTGGTATCCCATATATGATGATTACTGGTGAACTCCGTGTACATATAATCGGGTGAGGAGTAGTAAAAATCGATGTCGGCACCTATAAAATGTTTGTTTTTTCGATTGATTGCCCACGAAATATTTGCATTTGCGTTTAAATCGTTTTGTTGATAGCCGCCTAAAGTATAATAGATTTTGGCTTGGATGTCCATTACCGAAAATAATCGGGTGTGCATTTGAGCAAATGGGATGATTGCATTTCCTTCGTAATTATTCTTTCTGCTGTAAGTATATTCGTGAGTGACGCCTCCGGTAAAATGAAAGAAGTTTTTTTTACTATCATTATCTTTAAAAGGCTGAAAAGAAGTCCATTGAATGGTATTTGAAATGGTATAAAACTTCAGTGTATCTAAGGTTGAATCGGCAGAAGCATAGTAGAATTCGGCATAATATAAAGAGTCGGGATTGGCATCCAAATAGGAGGAACGTTGGTGTTTATATTGGAAAGAGTGCATGATTGTTCCCCAATAATGCTCTTTTTTCTTCCCCTTCGACTTGAGGTTAACGTATTGTTGAAACAATAAATCGTTGGTTAGCAATTTGGAGGCGGCACTGTACAGTTTCATGTTATAACCTTGAAGGTCAGCAGCTGTTTGGTTTAAATAATCCGTTTGATCCAATAGTCCGCCATTCTCTTCCAGATTGAAATAGTTAACGATATATCCGAATTTGAATCCGTAAATTTGAGATGGAATTTCGTAATTAGCCATTATATCAAAAACAATGTTGCCCGTCTTATGATGTGTGAAATAGCCGTCATTGTTATAGCCACGCAAATTAACTGCAATCGTCGCTTGGTCTTTGATGTTCTGCGCATGCGTCGCATAAAAAACATTCTCCGTCGCAATACCATACGTAAATGCAATATTGGTATAGGAAGTTTTTAATTTATAATACTTTAAATCTTCCTGATTCTTGTAATAGAGAGGATACGGATTGGAAAAAAATGTAAACCCTGATTCTTTTTGATAAGAAAAATTCATTGGCTGATGCGCTTGTCCGTATATTCCTAAACTCTGATACAAATTTCGAGTTTCATTCAAAGGGTCAAATTGCCCAATAAAATTCATTGACGTGTCAATGTTTTTATAATCAATTGGTTTAAAAAACAAACGTCCGCTTTCTGTGAATGAAACAGGCATATAGGCAGGGGAAATGGCCATTGCCGTGTCAATCGTGTGATTGAAAAGGTCTTCTTTTTCTTCTTCTTGACCCAATAGCACCAACGAAGTTAGTAATAAGCAAGTGGATAGTAAGATGCGAAGTAAAACTTTCATATCATTTAGAATTGGAATCCCACCATTACATTAAAAAAAGATGGCTTAATGGAAGGACGATCAGAAAAGAACGGTTTTAGCGATTGTTTGAATGACAAGTCAATGGTAATGAATTTGATACGTAATCCCAAACCCGCAGTAAATAAAAATTGATGGCACGCCAAGTTTGACTTTCCGTAAAAAATATCGTTTTTGCTCGTATGAATCAATGGTTGATAGATAATTCCAATATTGGGAAGAAAGTATATTTTCCTTTGGACATCAATCTGCCCAACTGCTTTAATTGGGATTTGCAGGTATCGGCTTTCGACTGTTTCTGTTCCGATAAGTTCTTTGTCGATAAGAGAATATGCATCATATCTTCCTTTAAAAAACATATAGTAAAGTCCTAATTCGCCATAAATATACTTGTAGCCGCCGCGAATGAAAAAGCCAAAAGTTCCGGAAAACAGTCCATTCAAATGGTCAAATTCCGATAGTTGTTTGGAAGTAAGCGATAAATCCGTTCCCAATCTGAAGCCGTATTGCAAAATATCGTTGGAAGTTGTTTTGGTTTGAAGAAACAACTTTGGAGAAGAAACGAACAGAGAATCATTTCCTATGGTGTGAGAATAAGCGTATATAGATGATAATAAGGTGATTATAAAAACTACTATCCGTTTATTCATTGGTATGTTTTTGAGAATTAAATTGATTCATTGTCTGAGTTGCACCTGTGGTAACGAAAGAAAGAACCATTTCGGTGGCTTTTTCAATTGCCGGATTAACGGTTTTGAGTTCTTCGCTCGAGAAACGCCCTAATACATAATCTACCTGAAAGCCTTGATGAAAGTCGTGTCCGATTCCAAAACGAAGACGTGGAAAGTTTGTATGTCCCAGTGTTTCAATAATATGATTGATGCCGTTGTGAGTGCCGCCGCTTCCTTTGGTACGCATTCGCAGCGCGCCAATAGGTAGGTCGATATCATCACAAATTACCAATATGTTTTCAGAAGAAATCTTTTCCGTTTCCATCCAATAGCGAACGGCTTTCCCACTTAAATTCATAAAAGTGGTCGGCATAATTAAAATCATGCTACGACCTTTGTATTTTCCTTCTCCGACATAAGCGTGACGACCGGTCTGAAAATTAATCGACAATTTTTTTGAAAGAGCATTAATTACTTCAAAACCAATGTTATGGCGAGTTCCCGCATATTGCGATTCCGCATTTCCCAAGCCTATAATTAAAAATTTTCTACAATTTTCCACTTTCTCAAATTTAGCTTGCAAAAGTATAAAAAAAAATGGAAGAGATGTGTTAGTTATCATTTTTTTATTATTTTTGCAGATTGAAATTGTATCACCGTTAATAAATAGGAAAATATGAAAAGAATCGCCGTTTTATTTTACATCATCGCAACTTGTACATTGTTGGTTCTCTGTAATCAATGTAAAAAAGAGGAAACTTGTGATGTTATTATTCGTGTTCATCGTACAACAACCGGAATTGATCAGGGAGAGCCTGTTCCCAATGCGTTTGTGCAAATTGGCTTGGAAGATAATTATGCCGATTTTGCAAAAGCGGAAGGTTATACAGATGCAAATGGTGTATTTTCGCATACTTTCCAATATGAATCTTTGTTGGGAGTTGCTGTCACGTATGATTATACGCTGTTAGACACCAATGGTCGCGTTGTGTTTGAAGAACACCTCGCCGGTGCCGATAAAGTTAAACTTGAACCCGGAGAAGCTGTGGAAAAGGTAATTTTAGTTTCACCAATGTAATTATTTTGAATCATACAAAATTAAGTTGGATTTTTCTGTTTGTTGCTTGCCTTAGTGTAGGCATTTGGTTAGTTGTTCGTTATTCAAATAATTGGGAAAACAAAGCCCAAAAGCCGGTCTTTTATGTTGAAAATAAGACCGACCGATTGTTTATTTTATTGTATTGCAACTCATCCGACTACTTCCTTTACAAAGGAACCCCTATCGGTTTTCAGTACGATTTATTGAAAATAATGTGCAATTCTTTGGGAAAAGAACCATTTATTACCTTAAGCAAAAATCCTGATGATATTAAAACAAATCTTCATACTTCTAAATACGATATTATTGCGATAGATTTGGATACTCGTAAAAAAGGAAAGGAAAGTTTGCTTTTTTCAACACCCCATTCGACATCCTATCCCGTTATGATTCAACGTGTTGATGACGATCTCTCCCATCGTAAATTTTTGTATATTCCGGCACATTTCCCGGGAAGAATTGTAGCCGACTCTTTGCCGCGCAGTGACCATTGGGAATTAATCAAAAGCGACCAAATGGATGTGGAAGATTTTTTTGAATTATTGGTAGAAAGTAAAATTGATTATTTGGTTGCCGATTATAATACGGCCATTACGCTGCTTCCTTTTTATCCCGATTTAGAAATCAAACATCAATTGGGACCCACCTACCAAAGGCGCTGGATTCTGAATCCGGCCAACGTAAAACATAATAAAGAAATCAATGATTGGTTGGCAAGATATTCAAAAACAGATGATTATAAGAAACTTTGTGCCAGATATTTTTCTCCTAAATCGAAATATTTACTCAAAGCATCGGTTGAAAAGCGTACAGGCAGAATATCAAGTTATGACAAAATTATTAAAAAGTATTCTCAGCAGCGAAATATAGATTGGTGCTTTGTCGCTTCTATTATTTATCAGGAATCTCGTTTCCACACCGATGTTGTGGGTGTGGGCGGGAGCTTGGGAATAATGCAGCTGATGCCCGAAACTGCCGAACGCTATGGTGTGGATACAAACTCTAATATTGAACAGCACATCTATGCCGGAATTAAGTTGATATCGTTTTTAGATCGCCTTTTTAAAGATGTGACTGACCAATCTGAAAGAATGTTCTTTGTGGCGGCTTCTTATAACGCCGGTCCCGGTCATATTCAGGATGCTCAAAGATTGTGCCGTAAATTTGGCGGGAATCCTTATGTTTGGCGTGACGTCGAATACTATCTCGAATTAAAATCGGAAAAAGAATTCTATAACGACCCTGTTGTTAAAAACGGATATTATCCCGGCAGACATACCAGCCGTTATACTCAACACGTAATGGAACGCTATCAGGCGTACAAAATTACTTTACCACATCAATAATCTGCTCGATGGTCAGCTTTTCTTGTTTTCCCGTTTTCATATTCTTTAAGGTGAAAACCTGGTCTTTCATTTCATCTTCTCCCGCCATAATTACAAACGGAATACCTTTGTTGTTGGCATAAGTCATCTGTTTCCCGATTTTGGCGTGGTCGGGATATATTTCGGCAGTGATGCCGGCTTGTCGTACTTTCTGCAATGCCGGTAAAGCGTAAAATTCTTCCACTTCTCCAAAATTTAAAATGAGTGCTTGGATGGGACTTTCCAACGATTGCGGGAACAAATGCAACTCTTCCAAAACATCATAAATACGTTCCGCACCATAAGAAATGCCTACGCCCGACATATTTTTCAATCCGAAAATGCCGGTGAGGTTGTCATAACGTCCGCCACCGGAAATGCTACCAATGGCGACCTCTTTCGCCTTCACTTCAAAAATTGCTCCCGTGTAATAGTTCAATCCACGTGCTAAAGTAATGTCAATTTCGATATCAGTATTGATGTTCAGTAACTTAGCATATTGTAGCATCGTTCGAAGTTCTTCAACACCCAAACGTCCGATTTCACAGTTTATAAAAATATTGTCTAACAGATTTAATTTGTCATCATTGCTTCCGCAAAATTCAAAGAATGGATTGAGTTTGCAGATGGCATTTTCCGACAAACCCCGTTGGATTAATTCTTCGCACACTTTTTCTTTGCCAATTTTGTCCAATTTGTCGATGGCAGTGCAAATGTCCGTCACTTTATCGCTTTCACCTAATAATTCCGCAATGCCGGACAATATTTTGCGGTTATTGACTTTGATGGTAATATCAATCCCGAATTTTTGAAATATTTCAAAAGTAATTTGCATTAATTCGGCTTCGTTAAGCAAAGATTCGCTTCCGATAACGTCGGCATCGCATTGATAAAACTCACGATATCTTCCTTTTTGGGGGCGGTCGGCGCGCCAGACAGGTTGCATTTGATAGCGCTTAAACGGGAAAACAATCTCATTTTGATGTTGTACCACAAAACGGGCAAATGGGACGGTAAGGTCGTAGCGAAGCCCTTTTTCGCAAATCTGTGATGCCAATCGGGTAGGGGAACTTTCCGACAAATCAACGTTGTGCGTAAAGTCACCCGAATTTAATATTTTGAATAATAATCTGTCTCCTTCTTCACCGTATTTGCCCATTAATGTGCATAAATTTTCAATTGCCGGGGTTTCAATGGGTAAGTAAGCGTGTTTTTCAAAAACGGTTCGTATTGTTTGAAAGATGTAGTTGCGGCGCATCATCTCGGTCGGAGTAAAATCGCGTGTGCCTTTTGGAATGGATGGTTTCATAGTTGCCATAATCGTGCTTATTTCTGTTGGTTCTTTTTGTATTCTACCATTCTTTCATGTTGTTGAATGAAGTCAGGAATACTATTCATTTCTATTCTCTTATTCAAAATAATTTTACGGTTTTCATCTATAATGAACATGGCAGGATTGCCCGATTCATAAATATTGTAAACTTCCAAATAGTCAACGTTGGCTTTGTTGCCTCCGACATTAATCCATGGGTAGTTCTGTGTTTTTACATATTTTTTCCAACGGTCAATGTCGGCATCATTTCCTACACCGTAAACATCAAAATTGCGTTGTCCGATTCTGTCCAAGGAATCATACAGAGCTTTCAACTTTTCCGATTCTTTCTTACAAGTTGGACAATCAGGATCGTAAAACCATAAAATGACGTATTTTTTTGGAAGACGATAGGAAGAATGCCATTTGGTAACATCATCGGTCATGCTGGTATCGGGAATGATTAATTCCACAGATTGTTTTCCGATTAATAATGGTTCCAAATGTTTAACGCGCTTTTCATATTTTCGAAGCATAACATCATCAATCCATGGACATTTTCCTTTCATTTGGTTGTTTTGGGCAATGTGTACAAAAACGGCATCGTGACCTAATATTTTGCTTGCTTCGTAGTTATAAGTTACCCAATCGACGATATATCTGAACATTAAAGTATCGCGAGAGGCTTTTTCAATAACCATATCCACATATTTATTGATGGTATCAATTTCTTGATATTGCAAAGCTTTGTTGAAATAATCTTTCATTTTGGGTTCCATCAAAGGAGTGAAAATGAGACCGTTCTCGCTCAGGTCAATATTGTCCCAATAGTGTGCGAGGTAGTAGCGAGCTTGGAAAGTGGAATCAATTTTGCCGTTGGCAGCTACCGGTGCGTCAGGAATGTCAATGGCACGATAGGCTTTCTGCATTTTTGAAAACAAATAGTCAGGATGGCGGTTAATCAAATCACTAATAAACGTTTCCATCTCCTTATTTAGCTCGGTAATCTTGTTTTTGTAAAAATCCGCGCTATCTTTATTTCCCGATTTTTCAAATTCATTGTAAGAATTGTGATAGGCGGTCATCCTTTTTTGAGCAAGAACCGTCTGTGCTTGAAACGAATGTAACTCAAGATTTTCGGGTGAGTTGGTATAAACGATATTTTCAATGTCTCCAATTGTGTCACATTTAACCGAAAATTTCTGATTTTTGTCCATTATAAAATCAAGATAGGGACGGTGATGCTGGCTGACCAATTTATACAGACCTTTTTGATAAGGTTCATTTCCTTTAAATAAAAACTGACGTTGACCGTTTTTAATTTCAGAAGCTTTTGTGGAATCCTTGAGAATGAGTTTATCGCGATAATAAACTGCCAAGTAAACCATTTCATCTTGTGAATTTTGAATGGTAAACAAAATTTCGTGTCCTTGAGCAGTAGTATTGGCTTTCTTTTGAGCTTTTACTCCCAACGGTACACACATCATTGCTGCAAAAGTAATTAATACAAGTTTTTTCATCATTTTTTTGTTTATTTATTATATGTATATAAAGTGTTTTATTTATTCGTGTGAGAATTTGAATTTAAAAAAATCATCCAATTCGTTCAACGAAAAATTCCGCATAATTATTTTATGGTTTTTATCAATTAAAAAGGATGCAGGTGTGGTGAGCAAATTGAAATAATCCACAAAGTCGTAGTTGGGTTCGCCCATTCCGTTGGAGGTATTAATCCACGAAAGTTGCATTTTTTCAAGAGCATCTTTCCATTTTGTTGTATCTTCAGTTATTGCAACGGCATATACTTCAAAGTTATAATTAGTTGCATTTTCAAGATAGAATGTATGAAGTAGTGGAGTTTCAATCAGGCAATCTTCGCAGTCAGGGTCCCAAAACCACAATATGATGTAATCTTTGGCAATATCTTTGCTGTTTTCTAATTTGTGCGAAGAGTTATAAGCCGATAAAAATGGCACTTGTTCACCCGGAAGCAGTCGTTTTTTCCGAGCAACCGTATTTTTTAAAATGCGTGCATTCGTTTCTGATAGAAACTGACAATTTCCTTTTGCGCAATATTGGTCATATAAAAATGTCAAAATGACATCATCCGTTGTATTGCCGTCGGTATTGTATCGTTTAATGAGTTTTTGGAGATAATACTGTCCGATTTCGCTGTCAGGATTGCACTTTGAGAAAAAATGTATTATTTTTTCTTTTTGAAAGGTAATATTGTCGGTGGGATTGCTATATGATTCTTCAAAGAAACGAGTGACAATTGTATTGAAAAATGGAATACGCAGCATTCTTGCATCCTGTAAGTTAACGTATTCAAAATAATTATCAACAGAATACTCTCTTTCGGGTTGCACGGAATATAATGCCAATTTGCAATTTTTTGACAGTAAACTTTCAGGTGAAATGAGGGTAAACTGTTGAATATAATCCATCATAGATTGGTTATTCTCCATATATTTTAGATTATTCATAAACTCAAATAGGGCTTGAGTTTCGGGTGAATTTTCCACCGTTTTGGGTTTTGAAGAATCCGGCAATGTGATGGTAAAATGCCTACTATAATCAATGAGTAAATCGGTGTAGGTTTTGTGTGCTTCGTCAATAATGTTGTAATAGCCGTCGGGAAGTGCCGTTTTTCCCTTAAAAGTAGCACAATTGTTCCGTATTTTTGCGCTGTCGAATAGAATGGTTTGGTCTCCGTAGTAACCTTCCAAGAACAACTTGGAGTCTGTTTTTTGGGGAAGGATAATTTTGATATTGTAACCTTTAGATTGTGAAAACAGGGTAGGGAAGAAGCAACAAATGAATAGTAAAAGGAGCAACAACCGACGATACATATCTTATATATTTAAGGGCGCAAAATTACGCAAAAGTTTAGAATAAAGACGCAATAATTTAAAAAATGTTGATGGAGGGAAGAGGGGAAATTGGGATTTTATTCAAATAAAAAAAAAGAAAAAATAAAATAAAATGGTTGGAATCAATATTTTTTGTATATTTGCCAACTTTTTTGCGTGAATAAAATATTCAGCGAATATATGAGTAACTTATTGAAAGATAGGTTGTTGAGTATAGTTTAAGAATATGGAAGTTTGCGTAAAAATGGAATAAAACATTATCAAATTTATTAAAAATGTCTGGATTAATAGGAAAAAAAATTGGAATGACTAGTATCTACGATGCCTCCGGGAAATCCATTCCGTGCACAGTATTAGAAGCTGGTCCTTGCGTGGTGACGCAAGTAAAAACCGTTGAAAAAGACGGCTACGATGCTATCCAATTAGGATACGACGAGAAGAAAGAGAAAAACACACCGAAACCTTTGAAAGGTCATTTTGCAAAAGCAGGTACCACTCCGAAGAAAGTATTAAAAGAATTTACCCGTTTTGAGGCAGGTTCTAAAAAGAAATTCGGCGAAGTATTGGATGTAACGGTTTTCGTTGAAGGAGAATTTGTTGACGTAAGCGGTATTTCAAAAGGAAAAGGATTTCAAGGTGTTGTAAAACGTCATGGTTTTAGAGGTGTTGGTGACAGTACACACGGTCAGCACAACCGTTTGAGAGCTCCCGGTTCTTTGGGTGCATCTTCTTATCCGTCAAGAGTATTCAAAGGAATGCGCATGGCAGGTAGAATGGGCGGCGCTCAAGTAAAAATTATCAACCTTCAAATTATGAAGATTGTTAAAGAAAAAAATATTATCGTAGTTAAAGGTTCCGTACCAGGACCTAATGGTTCATATATAATTATAGAAAGATGGAGTTAAAAGTTTATCAAATAGATGGAAGCGAATCAGCTAAAACGGTTACATTAAACGACAATGTTTTTAATGTAGAACCGAATGATCACGCTATTTGGCTTGATATTAAGAATATTTTAGCCAACAGAAGACAAGGAACCCACGACACCTTGGAAAAATCAACCATTTCAGGGAGTACACGCAAATTAAAAAGACAAAAAGGTACCGGCGGCGCACGTGCAGGCAGAAATGGTTGATTTTTCCAAGGTGTCG
>CAYYHC010000059.1:0-11648 GCA_964471715.1 uncultured Lentimicrobiaceae bacterium
CTGCGGGGTATCCGCTACAATCGTTGGCGCGAGAGAGGAAAATGGGGATGCTTTTACCATCAAAAAATGTCATTTCGTGACTATTAAGCATTGTTCGAAGGCGGAAATCAAGAAGACACGGTAATCCGTATTCCTGCATACGACTTATTGAAACGTGTCTATGTAGAAGAATAAAGAGTTTAGCAGATAATATCGCAATGAATTAAAATGTTGTGTCGCGACAATCGCTTGATATGATCAATGATTGATTACCTGCAATTGTGTCAGTTGTTGCAAATTTCCAAAATAAATTTTAAGTTATGTCTTGTTCTGCACAAAAAAGTGTACATTTGCACTTTAAAAATTGAAATCACAAAACTATGAAAGCTGTATTTATTTCATTTTATCAAGCCTTTTATAATGAGGTAATTGAGACGTTGGATAACTTAGAAATTCGCGGATTCACCTATTGGTCGGAAGTGCAAGGAAGGGGAAGCGAAACAGGAGAACCGCATTATGGCACCCACGCTTGGCCCACACTCAATGCCGCCCTCATCACTTTTATCCCTGACAATCGCGTCCCTGCTTTGTTAGATGCCATCCGCCAATTAGATGCCTCTGCACCTCAACAAGGGATTCGGGCTTTTGTATTGCAAGCTGAAGAAATTAAGTAACTTATGTCACAGGAAAACGCCCGCCCACGATATGTACTCATCGTTGATAAAGCGGCTCCTTCGTTAGCTGAACAACTGCAAACAAACGGTTTTCTTTGCGAAACCCGTATGGATATTTCATATAATGATTTTTTCAAAATGGAAGATAATGTTGAAGGACTAATCATTCGAAGTAGATTTGCAGTGGACAAAACATTAATAGACCATAAGAAAAATTTGAAATTTATTGCACGATTGGGCTCCGGAATGGAAAATATCGATGTCGATTATGCACAACAACATGGAATCCATTGCATCAGCACACCGGAAGGAAATGCCAACTCCGTCGCAGAACACGCTTTGGGACTTTTATTGGGCGCACTGAAAAATATTCCTAAAGCAAACCTTGAAGTTAGAAAAGGAAAATGGCTTCGCGAAGCAAACAAAGGTACCGAAATTGCCTCCCAAACCATCGGAATTATCGGTTACGGCAATACAGGTCCGGCTTTTGCCCGCATCTTACGCCATTTCGGTTGCACAATTTATGTCTATGACCGATTCAAAAAAAATCTTCCAGACACCTATATACACGAAACCAATTTAGAAACCTTACTCCAAAAATGTAATGTTATCTCATTGCACATTAATTACTTACCTGAAAATAAATATTTTGTGGGAGAAGATTTTCTGTCGAAAGTCCAACCCAACACAATCCTACTTAATACTTCCCGCGGCAATTTGGTTGATACTTCCGCATTGGTTCGCACTTTAAAAACAGGAAAAATAAAATACGCCTGCTTGGACGTACTAGAATATGAAAATGTGAATTTGAAAAATGCACCAATTGAAGATTGGCAATCCCCGATGCAAGATCTCTCTCAAATGGACAACGTCATTCTCACTCCCCACATCGCAGGTCAAACCTACGAAGCCGAACAACGACACGCAGAAATCGCTGTTAGTAAAATACTTAAATTATACGAATGAAACTCTTCCTCCGACTGATTCGATATATCTTTCCCTACAAGAAAAATATCATTTTTATTTTTCTTGCTAACTTGTTGTACGCCGTCTTCTCCGTTTTTTCTTTATCAATGATCGCCCCGTTTTTGTCAGTGCTGTTTGGACAAGCTGACGGAGTGACGACCCAACCGGTCATTGATGGTTCCGTTCAATCCATCATGGATACTTTTTATTACTACATGGGACTGATAATCAGCTCTTACGGAACGATTTATGCGTTGGTCTTCATCGCCGTGTCAATGATTATCCTATCGTTACTGTCCAATTTTTTCCGTTACATGGGCTTATATGCGATGGCACCTATCCGCGCCGGATTGGTTAAAAATCTGCGCAAAGATATTTATCACCGATTGCTTATTTTACCGTTATCATTCTACAATAAACAAAAAAAAGGCGATATTTTGAATCGTATGGGCTCCGACGTTCAAGAAGTAGAATGGTCTATTGTTTGCAGTTTACAAATGATATTTCGCGATCCTTTGCTGCTAATCGTATTTTTATTTACACTTTTTTCACTCAACTACAAGTTAACACTCATTGCATTGCTGATTTTGCCCATTGCCGGTGTTCTAATTGCCAAAATCGGTAAAAGTATCAAGAAAAATTCCACCGAAGCACAGCAAATCTTAGGACGAATGAGTTCCGCTTTTGATGAAGCTATTAGCGGATTGCGCATCATTAAAGGCTACAACGCCATTGACCACGCCAATGACCGCTTCAAAACAATGAATCATCGATTTTATACTCTCAATAAACGCATATTCAGAAAATCGGAATTGGGTGCGCCCTTAGTTGAACTTTTGTGCATCATTGCATTAGTCTTAGTATTGCTTGTCGGAGCAACTATTGTTTTGGGAAACAATGAATTAAATCCATCTATGTTCATTATGTTCATTGTGGTTTTTGCAAGAATTATTCCGCCTGCACAATCATTGGTGGCATCGTTTTATACCATTCAAAAAGGAATGGCTTCCGCAGAAAGAATTTACCAAATCATTGATGCCGACGAAATTATTGAAGAAGCAAAAGCCCCTATTTCGTTGGAAAAATTTAACGAAAATATTGAATATAAAGACGTTTGCTTTTCATACAATACCGATGCAAATACAGATGCCTCTTTTGAAGTCTTGTCGCACATCAGTTTTAAATTACATAAAGGAGAAAATATTGCTTTAGTGGGTTCCTCCGGCAGTGGAAAATCGACCATCGTTGACTTGCTGCCCCGTTTCTACGACATCCAAAAAGGACAAATATTAGTCGATAACATTGATTCTAAATCATTAAAAATTAGTGATTTGAGAAGTATTTTTGGAATTGTGAACCAAGATGTGATTCTTTTTAATGATACGGTTTATAACAATATTGCTTTCGGAAAATCCGGCGTCACAAAAGAGATGGTTATCGCAGCCGCCCAAACGGCTTTGGCACACGATTTTATTATGGAAATGGAAAACGGCTATGAAACAGTCATTGGCGACAGAGGAATGAAATTATCGGGAGGACAGCGCCAAAGGTTAAGCATTGCCCGCGCCATACTCCAAAATCCCCAAGTTCTGATTTTGGATGAAGCCACCTCCGCTTTAGATACTGAATCGGAATTCCTTGTACAGCAATCCATTCAAAAACTGATGGAAGGACGTACTACCATCGTTATTGCCCACAGACTTTCTACCATCCGCAATGCCGATATGATTCTGTTTGTACAAAACGGGCAGATTGTGGAACGAGGAAATCATAACGAATTAATGTCTCAAATGGGTGAATATTATAAATTTTGCAAAATGCAAGATTTGCAATAAATCCTTAAATAGTCTGATTTAATAAATAGCTTTTATGTAACAAATTGATTTTACAAAAAAGCTATTTCGAAATCTTATTGTTTCAACGAAAGTTCTTACTTGGAATCTTGTGACTTGCAAGAAGCATTTTTCCGAACAGCACTTCGTTTAAAGTTCTTTTCAACGCTATAATATTGTGCTATTTCTTTAGCATTCAGACAATTACTAATTTCATTAAAAAAAGCCACCTCTGCATCTAATACTTTTCGCTTGGTTTCAAAATTAATATTATAATAAATCTTTATTTGCTCATCTGTAAGGAATTGCACACTATCACGCGATACATGTTTCGGAATGCCGGCTTCTAACTTCACTTTGCGCTGATTACTATAAGCATTAAAAACTGCAGTTTCCATTTTTTGATAAGCAGACCAAAAAGCCTGAGACGATGATTCGTTAACCTTAAAGTTCTTTTCAACATAATCTCTTTTAAGTTTCATCATCGTTTGGCACTCTTGCTTGTCACATTTATTCTTTTCATTTTGCGCATTTAATTGAAAAGCAAATATTTGCATAAAGCAAATACAAAGTATCATGATTCGATTTTTCATTATTTTGATTTTATAAAACGATATCTTTGACTATCGAAAAAAATCAAAGTTTAATTATCAAAAATCATTTTCCGAATAAAAGACAGCTCCATTGGACAAATAACCGGAAACCGATAACTTATGTTTGGTAGCCGATTGAAACCAGACCACACGCGCAATGTTATTTTGAGCAGACAAAATCAATCCGCCATCAACTTTCCAATAAACCTGAACGGCATTATTAACGTTAACCGTATAATATTGAGTCTGTTTACTTGATATTTTTATATCCTCCGGAATAAATTCCTTAAAGAAAAAATGGGTCATTTCTTTCTGAATATACCAAAATTTTTCTGTGGGATTATTGTTATCATCCACGTGCGGCGCATGTCCTGATCCGGGGAAAGTGTGAAGAGCCTGCCTATAACCCAACTCTTTGGCTTTGCGATGGATGGCTGCCGAACCATACATCTTATCAAAAAATAATTTACTGACACTCAATTGAATATCTTTAAATGGAACATCGTAATCGTAAGGAACAATTTGGTCGGCATCACCATGAAAAGAGATAATGGAAGTTTTGGAATTGCTTATTTCATTAATGTCGTGAACAGCTCCCCACATATTTGCCACTGCACGAATGTGAAAATTCTGCTTAATGTTGTTCCCCGAACTTTCAACAGCACCCAAATCTTCCAACACCCAATTCCCGTAGGAGGATTTAGGACGGTTTTCATTTTTCATAAAAGCCAAATTCAACGTTGTGATACCACCGGCACTGCTACCGGCAACGAAAAGATAATTCGGATCAATTTTATAAGTAGCTTTATTGGCAAGCAAAAAACGCATCGCTGCATTGGCATCTTGCGCTGCGCGATACCCGCACCGCTCAATGGATTGTTTGGCAGGCTTAAACCCCATACGATAATTGATGGATGCAACCACATACCCCAATGAAGCAAAATGAGTACACCATCTAACTATCGGTGCATCAGCTTTATCCCCAATATAAAAACCGCCCCCATGAATAAGCATCAGCAACGGACGTTGTGCCAGATAGTCACCCTTCGGCAAATAAATATCCATTGTCAATGGCAAATTCGACATCGTTACAGAGTTCGCCATGCCGTTTTTAATAATTTCAAAATAATCGGAAGAGGTGGTTACATTAGAAGTCCAATAGCCATTTGCAGTGCCATATCGGACATCTTTCAAAACTTCATATTGATAAATTGGTTCTTCATAACGCTTTTTAAATTTTTTAAATTCCGGCTTCGAATATTCTGTAAATCGGAATGTTATATTCTTTCCGTCAACTTTGGTTTCCCCTTTGATAAGCTTTGCCGTGTCATCACTCACCCATACATATTGGTGCGCTACAAACTTTTGATGGGCAGTTTTAATAATAAATTTATTTTTTTTCAATTTTGCTTCAAATTCAACAGGAGTGATCTCTTTTTTATTTCCGATTTGATAATACTCGCCATGCAATTCATTTCTGTCAATATCCTCAATTTTAATAACAAAATCCTGATTGTCAATAGTTCCGACATAATAAGTATCCAATTTTAAATTGGTAATGACGCCCGTATCATCACATGATGGCAATAAAGCAACCAGCATCAACAATAATAGCCCGACAATTTGGTTTAAAAATTTTTCTATTCTTTTTTTCATCATTTTATATTGATTATTCTTTTATAAATATCTTATAGACAACAATTTATATTAATCAAAACTGAGATAAGGTGTCAATTTGACTATTAATTCTTTATAAGCATTTGTAATTTGTTGAAAATGAGATATATCTTTGATTTTTCCATTTTTTTCGCGATAATTAATAATTTGTTTGGTAAGGTAGGCATCAAAATAGGGATGAGCAATTAATTCTTTGTAAGATATAGAGTTGATATTAATTTTACGTATTTTATTTCGATTAATAACAAAGTATTTCTCACAATGTTCTAACGAAATATTTTGTAGAATATAGATTTCACGAAGCTGCGAAATAGTGAAAAAGCCGCCTAATTTATCACGATATTCTACAATTTTTTGAGCTCGTTTACTTCCGAATTGCGGAATACTCAAAATATCGTTAGTGTCACACGCATTCAAATCCACCTTTTTGATATCATAATGCTGCTTTTTTTCCAAAGGTTTTAATTTTGTTGTATCCCGATAATAGGCAGAATCTCGACGTTGGTTGCTGTGCGCATAATTACTATTGTAAGGCGGGTAACTTTTTTTATGATAGGAAGAGAAAGAACGATTTGAGGCGAAAGAATCCGAGCGTTGTTGTTCTTGAAATTTCTCAATAACTAGAGTATAGGCAGATAAATCTATTTGTTCTTCATCGTTTCTTTCATAAAAAAAATAGAAAAGCAAACATCCGACAATAATGAGTAGTAATAAAATAGTTGCCCAAAATTCGCCTCGCGAGAACTGAAAAAGCTGCTTCATAATTCGATGTAGATTAATTAGTTATTGTATTAGAAACGGTAATAAAACCAAATGCAAATATACGCACATTTTCAGAAAAATCGCCTTTCCAAAAGTGCATTTCATCATTTTTAAATAATTTTAAGAATTGACGATTTCTCGGGCAAAGTAAAGTCCGGCAACGTAATTGCTGCCGGACTTTACAATATAATAACCCACAAGATTATTTTTTAAAATAACGATTATAAAGACCTTCAAAGCCTCTGCCATGACGGGCTTCATCTTTTGCCATTTCGTGAACGGTATCATGAATGGCGTCCAAGTTTTGTTCTTTTGCATTTTTGGCAATACGCATTTTGTCGGCACAAGCACCATTTTCAGCATACATACGTTTTTCGAGGTTGGTTTTGGTATCCCAAACGCAATCGCCCAATAATTCGCAAAATTTGGATGCGTGTTCAGCCTCTTCCCAAGCATAACGTTTGAACGCTTCCGCGATCTCAGGATAGCCTTCTCTATCGGCTTGTCGGCTCATTGCAAGATACATACCCACCTCTGTACACTCTCCATTGAAATGTGCATTCAAG
The DNA here is from genome assembly GCA_964471715.1 of uncultured Lentimicrobiaceae bacterium. GTDB lineage: Bacteria > Bacteroidota > Bacteroidia > Bacteroidales > WCHB1-69 > UBA1756. The sequence continues at coordinate 7,050 of CAYYHC010000059.1, forward strand.
TCCTTTATCATTTCTTCACCCGTCCCTTTTGCCACACCGATTTCATGCTCGGTAACGAAATTCAAGGCATTGTCTTCTACCAATTCCTTGAATTTGGATGCCGGGACTTTACATTGTGGACAAAATTCAGGTGCAGAATCACCTTCGTGTACATAACCGCAAACAGTGCAAATAAATTTTTTCTTCATAATTTTAATTTTTAAAGTGTTGTTATCTAATATTTTAATTTACAATTCTTACAAATTCCTTTATAGTAGATTTGCATATCACTAATTTCAAAATCTGTCATTGAATTTTCATCCGATTGAATATTCGGCTGTGGAATATCGTAAATTTTACCGCATTTTTTACATTGGAAATGGGCATGCGGCGTCATGTCAGCATCAAAATGTTGATTGTTTTCCTCTATATTCAACACAATTGCCACTCCTTTATCGGCAAAAAGCGACAAAGTATTATAAATAGTGGTGCGGGATAAAGTCGGCATTTCGGAAGAAAGTGCCAAAAATATTTCATCAACAGTCGGATGAGAGCGAAATTGTTGCAGATAATTATAAATCTCAACACGCTGTACTGAAGGTCTTATTCCATACCGCATTAATGTCTCTCCAATTTGTTTTTTTATATTCATTATAAATTTGTAATAATTACATTTTTAAATTCGCTGCAAAAATACAACTTTATATTTAATATGCAACACTATTCTAAAAAAATTATTGTAATTTTGCAACCTCAAATTTTAGGCTGTGAATCAACACGAAAATCATACATTATTCTTAGATAGAGACGGAGTTATCAATGTTCAATTAATTGGAGATTACGTAAAAAAAGTGTCAGAATTGGAAATTCGTGAGGATTTTTTGCAATCAGCCCCCCTACTCCAACGCCATTTTCGAAGAATGATTATTGTAACCAACCAGCAAGGAATTGCCAAACAGATTTGTACCATTGAAGAAGTGGAAGCGGTACATCAATACTTATTGCAAACTCTTTCGCAGCATGGAATCCACATCGACAAAATATATTTTTGTCCACATTTAAACGGAGCTGGCTGCCAATGTCGGAAGCCTGAAATCGGGATGGCACTACAAGCACAAAAAGACTTTCCTGAAATAGATTTCACTGATTCAGTGATGATTGGAGACAGTTTCACGGATATGCTGTTCGGCAAACGCTGCGGAATGCAAACTGTTTTTATCGGAACTCACTTTGATAACCACGACAAAGAAATAGTTGCCCACAGCGACATTATTGTTCCTACTATTTTTGATTACGCTAAACAACTTTCATAATGGGAACCCGCATACTCTTTTATTTCGTTTTATACCCTCTGTCATTGCTTCCATTGTCGGTTTTGTATGGGATTGCCTACATTTTTTATTTGATTATACAATATATTATAAAGTATAGAAAAAAAATCATTGTACAAAATCTTCAAAACTCATTCCCTGATATCACTGAAAAAGAGATTGCACAACTTACCAAAAAATACTACCATCATCTTTCACAAATTGCTGCAGAGATGTTGAAGATGCTGACTATCAGCAAGAAATCGTTACAAAAAAGGTATCACTGCGACAATCCGGAAGTAGTAAATCAATATTATGCGCAAGGAAAGAGCGTAATTTTGATGTCAAGTCATTACAATAACTGGGAGTGGATGGTTTTGAGTTTATCGATGCAATATCAGCATCATGGTGTTGGCGTCGGGAAAGCCAACTCGAACAAAATTTTCGAGAAGCTAATTAACAGAGCCAGAACCCGATACGGCACAGAAGTTGTTTTTGCAGACCACGTCAGAGAAACTTATCAACAATATGAACAAAATGGGAACTTGGTTGCTTATATGATGTTAAGTGATCAGTCACCGAACAATGTCCATAAAAGTTATAAAACGATGTTTTTCAACCAACCTTCAGCGATGATATACGGAGCCGAGTATTTTGCAAAGAAGTATGATTTACCGGTGATTTATTATGCTGTCATCAAGGAAAAAAAAGGTTATTATCGTATTCATAATGAATTAATTACAGATAAACCCCGTTTAGCAAACGAAGGAGAAATTATTGAAAAATATGTGCAATTAATGGAACGCACCATCGCTTCGAAACCGGAATTTTGGTTATGGAGCCATCGGAGATGGAAACTTCCCGTAACTATTGAACAAGCAAAAGAACATATCAAATGAAAAAAATTATCCTATTCTGTTTTTTATTTTTAGCTTACAGCTTTTCCGTTGCCCAAAGCGAGCAAACGAAAACAATTCTTTATCTGATACCCTTGGATGCTGACAACATGAAGAACGTCAACATCAATGAGATAAAGGATCAAAACGGGTTGGAAGCCAATTATTCCCACACGCTCATCGGATTTTGGGAAGGTGCTCAAATTGCCCTTGATGAGTTAGCAAAAGGCGGAAAAACATTAAACGTCATTTCGCGCGATATCACCGATGATGAAACTAAATTGGAATCCATATTGAGCGACCCCGCCATTCAAAAAGTAGATTTGATTATCGCACCGGTGTTTGGAAAGATGTTTCCCGCCATTGCCGAATTTGCCAAACTACACAAAATCCCGCTAGTCAATCCTTTTTCCTCGCGACAAGACATCATCGATAATAATCCTTATGTTTACAAACTGAGTCCTGCATGGGAATCGCGCCCGCAAATCATCAACGAGGTTTACCCGAACAGTAATTTTATTTTATGGGGCAACGACGAGCAGTATGAAAACGAAATTGCCGCCTATGAAGAATATTTTAAATTGAATAAAATTACCTATCATAAAATTTCAGACACTGCATTTATTGATAAAAAATTATCGCAACACCTTAGAAATGTTGTTATTACATTTTTTGATAAACCGAAACAGATTACGCAAGCCATGAGCAAGATGCTAAGCAAGAATATCTCAAATTTTCAATGGGTAGTGCCGGAAAGTTGGCTGAAGATTAATCATTTCAACATTGAAAATGCCAATATTTTTAAATTAAATTTCTTTACCAACTATTTTGTTGATGAAAAAGATGAGTTGACGAAAGTGTTTATCTACAATTTTGCCAGCAAATTTGAGCATCTTCCTTCGACAGAAAACTTTGCATATCAAGGTTATGACATTACCAAGTTTTTCGTGGACTTGATTTGCAACGATTTCAACATTCCTCAAAATGAACCTTTTCCGTTGGCTTGTCGTTTTAAGTTTAAAAGAATAGAAAAGGGCGGATTTGAAAATATACAGACCAGATTAATACAAATTGATAATTATAAATTTAATGTAATCAAATAAATAGAGCTTATTACTCAAACTAATCATTTAACTATCATTATTATGAAAAAAGTAAAAATTGGAATTAACGGATTCGGCAGAATTGGCCGATTGGTTATGCGTGCCTCAATTGAGCATGAAAATCTTGAAGTTGTCGCAATCAACGACTTACTACAAGTAGATTATATGGCATACCTTCTTTTGCATGATTCGGTTCATGGAAAATTTAATGGAACGGTAGAAGTTGCTGAAGGCAAACTAATTGTCAATGGACATCCGATTCGCGTTACGGCAGAAAAAGACCCTGCCAATTTAAAATGGAACGAAGTGGGTGCAGAATATGTAGTTGAATCTACAGGACTGTTCTTAACACAAGAAACCGCAGAAAAACATTTACAAGCCGGTGCAAAAAAAGTGGTTATGTCGGCTCCGTCAAAAGATGATACCCCTATGTTTGTAATGGGTGTCAACAATACGGAATATGCAGGACAAAACATTGTTTCTAACGCATCCTGTACAACCAACTGCTTAGCTCCGTTGGTAAAAGTTATTCACGAAAACTTCGGTATGGTTGAAGGTTTAATGACAACTGTTCACGCCACGACAGCCACGCAAAAAATTGTTGACGGCCCGTCCGTTAAAGATTGGCGTGGTGGTAGAGCTGCCAACGGCAATATCATTCCATCCACAACAGGTGCTGCCAAAGCCGTTACCAAAGTAATCCCATCACTCAAAGGCAAATTAACCGGTATGGCATTCCGCGTTCCTACGTTAGACGTGTCCGTAGTGGACTTAACTTGTCGTTTGGAAAAAGCCGCCACTTATGACGAAATTAAAGCGGCCATGAAAAGAGCTTCAGAAAATGAACTCAAAGGCGTTCTGGGTTACACCGAAGAATCTGTTGTTTCCTCCGATTTTATAGGAGATTCCAGAACTTCCATTTTTGATGCCAACGCAGGAATTATGCTTAACGAACATTTTGTAAAATTAATCTCTTGGTATGATAACGAATGGGGTTATTCAAACAAAGTACTCGAATTAATCAACTACATGGCTCAGCAAAACGAATAACATTTTTAAAATTTGCGTCGTCGAATGATCATTAGTCATTCGGCGATATTTTTTTCGTATTGAATATTCCAACCGATTACTTTTTGAATGAAGATGTTGTCTATTTGGCTAAAGACCTGATAGGTAAATATCTATTTACTCAAATTGACGGACAAATTGCCGGTGGTATGATTACGGAAACCGAGGCGTACAAAGGAACTCAAGACAAAGCGTCGCATGCTTATGGTGGACGACGAACTCAACGAAACGAAACAATGTATG
>CAYYHC010000060.1:0-11642 GCA_964471715.1 uncultured Lentimicrobiaceae bacterium
CGAAGCGTTCAAAATCAAGATAAACAAGTTTGTCTCCAAATAGAACAACTCTTTCTTCATAATTCGAACAGATTTTCTTTAAGTTTTCAATCTTATCCCCATATTTTTCAGCTAATTCTGATATTTTTTGATTTGTTCTTTGGAATTCCGCTTTTATTATTTTGTCGTGATTGCCCAGCAAAAAACCATAATACATTTTGAAACCAAAAATACCTCTCATTTTCAATTTTTGAATCCATGGAATCCGATTAAAAAGAATTCCTCCCGTATTTAAAGTCAAATGTGCATTGAGGTACAAATCACTAATGAAAGAGGCATTGTCCAATAGATTAAAGTGATAACGCGCACTGCCTAAGTTGGGATTGCCCTGCGGTAAATTTAAAAGCGGGAAAGGAACGTCTCCCAACATTCCACCTACTTCTGTCAATAACATCAAGTTGGCAATTCCCATATCGAAACGCTTTTTGAAAGAGATATTCAAATTGGCAAAATACCCCGTTGTGTATTGTTCGTTCGAAAGTTCGTATCGCCCCAATATGATCAAAAAATGATAAACGGGTTTGTCATTTGCGTAATAGATACGAGAGAAAAAACCGTCGTGGTATTTTTGGTCGTTGGAGAAACGAAGGTCAAATAGTAATGTTTGAGTGTTAAAATTGGAAATGAGTTCTTCCTTTTGTGTAAATTCTACATTTTCGTTAGAAACGTATCTGTCGAAAGCCGGAGATAAAACCATTCTCAATTTAGGGCTTAAGTCATAATCAAATTTTAATTCAACGTGTTTCCGACGATACAGGTAGGGGTTGAGTTTGAAATTGGTAAAAAGCGAAATTAAATTGCCTGCTCCTTGTTGAAAAGGATTCTCTTGAATAAATTCATTAAAAATATTCTGCGTTAGAGGTTTGTAATCATCGTAGTATTTTGCCATCATAATCAGACGTTGTCGCGTGGCGAATTCGTAGCCAATATTTACACCATAAGCAAACTCTTTGTTTTTGATCCCATATCCGATGTAACCGCCAACAGTAAAATTACTTAGTAACTTTTCGCTTGTTCTTAATGGTATAGAAAAACGATGTCCTTCAATCGCATTTTGCCTGTAAAACAATAAGTAATCCCCAATGTCAATAGGCCCAACATTCAAATATCCAAATAGATACAGCCCCATCATCTTATCCATCAGTTTAAAATAACGGTTCGATTTCAATTTCTTTAATCCTTGATAAGCATCGGAAGTTATTGTGTCAGAGGAGGCAGAATCACGTTCAATTTTCAGCAGATTGTCTTTGTTTTTAATTAATTCATCGACAGATTGCCGTCCGATATTGGATAATGAAAAGGTATTCAGTAAGTTGACGGCAATGTCAATTTTATCTTTTCTGTTTTTTTCTGAATTAATTAAAGTAAGATTAAACTGAATATTTTGTCGTTTATAAAAATATCTTCCGCTATATGTGGGCTGGTATTCAATAACGATATGCAAATCTTTAACGTAGTTTAAATTTTCAAAATTGGGCAAGGTCGCGGTCATTTCGGTCAGTGCCCACGAGCGACTGTCCACCCAGAAAGAGCCTTGAAATATTGTGGAGCCTTTTTTCTTGGGATAATACTCAAATTTATAGTATTTAATGTCGTTTTTAACAGTGCTATCTACCACATAAACATTATAATACAAACGAGAAGAGGAAGAAATCGGACCGGGAAATCCTTTGGTTAGCATGTTGAGTTGGTTGTCATAAAAATTGAATTTTGTCATAAATTGGTTAGAAACGAATTTTTCAACTTGCTGTTTTACACCCGGAAGGATAGCATCTACTTCATTGACCACTTCTTCGGAAATATCAATTTTTTCCTCGCTGTTTTTTTCATGATAAGTAATTTTTTCGCTCACCATCAGCGGAATCATCACTGTTGAATCGGAAGTTACAATAAGCGCATCAGCATATTTATTCAAAAACTTTGACTTTTTTACCCTTTCTTTATCCATATTTCGAAAAAAAAGCGATAATCTGCGATAATCCTGATAAATAATATCGGTAAAGTTATCGGGATTGTTGAGTTCCCTGTTTTGAATGATTTTTTTTAGCAATGACAAGTCGTAAGAGTAATCGGGCTTAATCACTACTTCGCTTATTTGGTAGTTGCTTTCTTCCAAATAAACCTTTAAACTATTTTGTTCGCTTTCGATGGTAATTTCTTGAGATTGATAACCTATGAATCGTACTTCAATAGTGGTGGGAAATTGAACATTGTTGAGGGTAAATTCTCCTTTTTCATTGCTCATCGTTTCAATGTAAGTGTCTTTTATTGCAATTTGCACAAAAGACATAGGAAGTTTGGTTTTATTGTCAAAAACAGTACCTGAAATGGTTTGCCCGCAAATTGAACAACCATGCAAAAATATTGCAAGTAAAAAGAGAGGTCGAATGATTGAATGTTGTAAAATCATTTAAATGTAAAATCACTCATTACAATGCGAATTTATTCTTTTCAAGAGGTTTAACGTATTTTTCGTAGGCTTCATCCATCGCTAAAGCATATTTTTCCGGAATGGTTTCCTTGCCTTCGCCAATTTTCCCTTTTCTAATAAAGTCTTGAAATTTTGTACTTGAAAGTATAGGTACAAAGATCGATTCATGCTGTTTCATAAAATCAAATCTGGTGCAGTCATACACTCTTTGTCGGTCAACTTTTGCGGGATCTAATTCCAAAAAGTTGATAATTTTAGTCAAGCATTCATCAAAATGGTTAATCAAATCTTCGTACCGCAGGTATAGAACGGGCAATTTTTTCCTGTTTTCCAACCATTCTATGGAAAATAAATACCAATTGTATTTTTTTGATAAGAACAAATTGATATATCTTTCCAAACCAAATTCTTTTTCGAGTTCAAATTGGGGGGGGACAAATCCTTTGATTTCCGAAATTTCGTAATTGTACTTTGTAATCCAATTCATAAAGAACTCCAAGTTTGTTTTATCATAATTATTTTCGTGATAGTAATTGGAAATCATACAATCTTTTACATCTCTTTGAATATAAATAAAACGTCCTTTTGTGGAGGAATCGATGAGGTTAGGCATATCGTGAGTCTTAATGATTCGAGGCGATGGCAGCTGTTGCACGGGTATTCCGCGTTCAAAATCGGCTCTGAGCCATGAAGTAACATCAAAAATGCTTTCTATATTCAAATTTCCATCTGTAACTAATTGGTACAATATCATTTGCATCAATGTTGTCCCGGACCTTGGATAGGTTACTATGTAAATATCATCTTCTTTATCTCCAAATTTAGAGATGTAATCCAAATATTTTAATCGTTTTTCAATTCTTTGACATCGCAACGATTTTTGTTCCATTTTATTGATGGAAGCTTGAATTTTACTATTTATGCTCATGGGAGGTACTATTTAATCTTTAAAGAAAAATTTACTTCTAATAAAATAAAATATAGTTTGCTCAATTTCATATACTTGCAGAAATCGGGCTTTTCTTTTTTTAATAACAATTTTGGGTTTTTCAACGTCGGGAATGTATTGGATGTCATGGTTACTGAATGCGGGATCTTCAAATCCAAAGCGCCCCAACATGATTTTGAAATACTGTTTACGAATATTCATGGATATAAAATTAAAATATAATGATTAAAAATAGCCTTCTTTTTTCTTTTTTTCCATTGAATCGGATTCGTCAAAATCGATTAAACGTCCGATTCTTTCTGAGAAGTGAGTTTGTTCTAATTCTGTAATAATCTGGTCTAATGTCTGTGCTGTTGATAGGACACCGGCGGATAACGGGTAGCAGCCCAATGTTCGAAATCGAATCATTCTTTCCACAATTTCTTCATTATCTTTTAAAACGAATCTGTCGTCATCATAAAGGAATAGTTGTCGGTTTCGTTCTACGGTGGGTCTTTTTTTTGCAAAATAGAGTGGAACGACATCAATTTGTTCACTTTTGATATATCTCCAAATGTCAATTTCTTGCCAATTTGAGAGTGGAAAAACGCGGATGCTTTCTCCTTTATTTTTCCGTAAATTAAAATCATTCCACAATTCGGGGCGTTGATTTTTGGGGTCCCATGCGTGTTGCTTGGTGCGGAAAGAGAAAATTCTTTCTTTGGCACGCGATTTCTCCTCGTCTCTTCTGGCACCACAAATCGCCAAATCGAATTTGTAATAGTCTAAGGCATATTTGAGCGCTTCCGTTTTCATAATATTGGTGTAGTTGGCTGCATTGTCGCCAAAAGGGGAGAGGTGGGCAGGATGAGAATACACAATCATTTTCAGATTGTATTGTTCTCTGATTTTTTCTCTGAAAGTAATCATTTCCCTGAATTTCCACAAAGTATCAATGTGCATTAGCGGAAAAGAAATCGGAAAAGGATAAAATGCTTTCATGGCTAAATGCAACAATACACTTGAATCTTTACCGATAGAATACAACAAAACAGGATTATCACTTTCGGCAATGGCTTCGCGTATAATGTAAATGCTCTCTTCTTCCAACTGTTTTAAATAGGCTATCATAACAAATTTTTGAAATAATAATCAAGAATCATTTGAACGGATTCTTGAACGGTCATTTTTGTCGTATCTATCGTAATGTCAGGATGTTCCGGTTTTTCATACGCCGAATTAATACCGGAAAAGTTAGTGATTTCGTTGTTTCTGGCTTTCTTGTACAATCCTTTAATGTCTCTTTGTTCGCAAATTTCTAAAGGAGTGTCAACAAAAACCTCGATAAATTCTTTTCGGGTTACTAAATGTCTGGCAAAATCTCTGTCTTCTTTGAATGGCGAAATGGCTGCAACCAGCACTATCAAGCCGGCATCAACCATTAACCGCGCCACTTCGCTTATTCGTCTGATATTTTCGTGTCTGTCGGAATCCGAAAAAGCCAAATCTTGATTTAATCCAAATCTAATATTATCACCATCAAGAATATAAGTGTGTTTATACAATTTATAAAATTTGCGTTCCAATTCGTTTGCGATGGTGGATTTTCCCGAACACGACAGACCTGTAAACCAGATTATACAAGGTTGTTGCATTTTTAACTTTGCTCTAAAATCCTTGATAATGTCCAATTTTTGTTCAAAAATATTCAAAGAATTATCAAGATTCTGCAACATCATTCCGCAGGCAACCGTTTCGTTATTGGCTCGGTCAATCAGAATAAAACCCCCCATCTCTTTGTTGGAAACGTAATCTTTAAAAGGTATTTTTTCGCAGGTTTGCAAGGAACATTTTGCCAAATCATTGAACTCAACATCGCTTTTGTCAATAAGTTGCTGCGTGGCAATGTCTAAAACACAATCAATTTTTTTGATGGTGGCAGTCGTTGTCTTACTTCCTATTTTGAGCAAAAAAGTATTTCCCACACTTAAGGAAGTACGCGACATCCAAATCATATTGGCTGTAAAATAGTCCGTGAGTGGCGCAAACTGTTTGCTTTTGCAAACGAAATCACCTCTGTTAATGTCCACGTGTTTATCTATGCTAAATGCAATATTTGCACCTGTTTTTGCATGATTTTGTTGACTATTGTTGGAAAAGATGCTTTTTACGCTTACTTTTATTGCCGAAGGCATGATAGTAATTTCGTCATTTACTGTGAGTTCACCGCAAATAATCTTTCCATAATATATTCTTTGTCCGTTTTGAAAAGACACATATTGAATGGGCATGAATAAATTATCGGGGTTGGTCGGGGAGGTTTCATCAATCGAAACATTTTCCAAATAATCCAAAAGAGGTTGCTCTGTGTACCATTTTGTACGATGACTTGCAAAAATTAAATTATCTCCATGTAGAGCGGATATCGGAATAAATTGGCAGGTTGAAAAATGCAAGTGTTTCGTTTTATCGGCAAAATCGTTGCAAATCTCTGTAAATCTGTCTTGAGAATAGTTTGCCAAATCCATCTTGTTAACGGCAACCAAGATGTTTTTTAACGACAAAGTGGCGGCAATAGAGGCATGACGAATTGTTTGCGCGGTGACGCCGTTTTGCACATCAATCAAAATAATGGCAAAATTGGCATTTGATGCTCCGGTTACCATATTCCGGGTGTATTGTTCGTGTCCGGGACAATCAATAACAATAAATTTTCTTTTGGCGGTTGAAAAATAGCGGTAGGCAACGTCAATGGTAATCCCTTGCTCGCGCTCCTCTTTCAGACCATCCAAGATAACTGCAAAATTAGGGTCATCTTTGGAAATTAAATCCCTACAATCTGTATAAAGCAGGTTCGAATCGTATAATAATCTACCTATCAGTGTACTTTTTCCGTCGTCAACACTTCCGCAAGTAATAAATTTGAGCAAATTTTGAGACATTACATAAATAATTTTAATAGTGTATATCCACCTAAAAATAAAGTGGCACACGCAATCACTAATTTCAGATACTTAATGTGCAATTTTTTGATGATATAAACCGATACCGGTACAGAAGATACGGAGCCGATAAGCAAAAACGGCACTAATGATAAATCCAAATCATTGGGATGTACGAAAACATAGACAAGAAATGCCAAAATGCAAGTAAAACCTTCTGCAAAAGAGGTAATTCCAATCGCATTCTTGCTGTCAACGCCCGATAATATTTGTCCACCGGTGACCAATGGACCGTATCCTCCGCCGCTGATACTTTTGTTGAAAGAGGCTAATGTGCCTAAAAAAACGATTTTTTTATATGAAAAACGGTACGTTTTATTCATCGTACATAGTATAAAAATGCCGATAAGTAATACTAAAACACCGATATACAGCTTAATCCAAAATTCGGATAGTTTCATTACTATGAAGGACGAGAGAATTACGCCAATCAAACTGCAAATGGTAATGATGATTATAATTTTGATGGATTGTGGTAACAGTTTGAATTTTAATGAGGAGTTTTGTTTGCTGTTTTGTCGGTATTGTTGCCATTCAGCTTTTGAGAAACTGCTAATATTACCATTTTTATAGTGTAAAAATCCGGCTAAAAGCCCTGTACAAATTTCTGAAAAAATAATTGCGGGAACGACTTGTAAAACATCTAATCCCAAAAAAGTTAGTAAAATCGGAGTTAATATGGTGCCGTATCCCATCCCCAAACTTGAATCCAACAATTCTGCCAAAAATGATATAACAATCAATAAAATAATATAAAAAATTGAAATATTTGAAAGTAAAGCGGTGATATTGGGCATAATTGAACTAATCATCATCATTGGTTTGAAATTTGAAATTATTTTTTTGAATTCAGCAATTGCATTCTCTTTTGTTCATAAAAAATGCCAATTTTTTGAGTGAAACTATCAGAAAATTTATGTACCTCCGTTTTAAAAAGTTCCTGATTATCAATATTTTTTATCGTTTCATTCAAAGCAATTTCAGCTATTTCATTGATGGCTGATATGGCTGTTTCCATTTTTTCTTTTGATTTTTCCAATAAAGCATTCAACTGTTCTTCCGTCGGTGAGGGAATCTGAATGTTAATACGCACGCCATCATTTTGGGGAGTAAACCCTAAATTGGCATCTGTAATCACCTTCTCAATAAATGGTATCATTTCTTTATCCCACGGATGTATGATAATCTGTCGTGAATCTGGAGAAGTGATATTACAGATTTGACCTAATGGAGAAGTGACACCATACAAGTCAATTTCGATAACGTCCAACATCCCAGGAGAGGCTTTAATTGAATTGATTAACTGAAATTCTGTTTCTAAATCATCAATGATGTTTTGCATAGATTGAACCACATCATTGATACAATTCATCGCACTTTTTGCCATAGTATAATTTTATTTTAACTTGCAAAAATAATACTATTTTTTATTCTCTTTTGATATTATGACAAATAATTCTTTTCAATTAATTTAAAGAATTGATGATAAGGAATTTATATTACATTCAATTGGGCATCCCGCACATAGTTGATCTTTGATGATGGGCTAAATAATCTCTTTGTTTTTTTATGGTACCCTCATACTTTTCAAAATCTTCATGTATATTTGCAAACTTAAATTTAAAATCATGTTACAAATACAGACTATTCGAGAAAACCCAACAGAAGTTATTGAAAGACTTAGTGTTAAGAATTTTGATGCCAAAGAAATTATTCAGAATATATTGTCCTTAGACACGCAAATTCGTCAACTAAAAAAGACATTGGATGAAAATTTGATGGAGCAAGGCAAAATTGCTAAAACCATCGGTACATTATACAAAGAAGGGAAAAGAGCTGAAGCGGACGAATTGAAGCAAAAAACGGCTGAATTGAAAAATTCGGAAAAGGAAATGCAGTCTGAATTGTCGGAAAAAGATGTTCAAATTACGGATTTGATGGTATTGATGCCCAATATGCCGCATGCTTCCGTTCCTCGCGGAAAATCGGCAGAAGATAATGAAGTCATTTATGAAGAAGGCGATGCGTCCAACTTTACGTATGATGCCCTTCCACATTGGGAATTGGTGAAAAAATATGATATTATCGATTTTGAACTCGGTTGCAAGATTACCGGTGCCGGCTTCCCCGTTTACAAAGGAAAAGGTGCTAGAATGCAACGCGCACTTATCAATTTTTTCCTTAATTCGGCATCGGAACAAGGCTATACCGAAATACAACCTCCCTACATGGTTAACGAAAACTCGGCTTACGCTACGGGACAACTTCCTGATAAAGAGGGACAAATGTACCATGCCAACTTGGACAATTTCTATCTTATTCCCACTGCTGAAGTCCCTGTCACCAATATTTATAGAGATGTTATTCTTAAACCTTCCGATTTTCCGATTAAAAATTGTGCTTATTCCGCTTGTTTCAGACGCGAGGCCGGCTCTTACGGAAAAGATGTGAGAGGTTTGAACCGCTTACACCAATTTGATAAAGTAGAAATCGTGCAAATTGAACACCCCGATAAATCTTACGAAACGCTCGAGAAGATGAAACAATATGGTATCTCTTTGTTGCAACGCTTGGGTTTGCCTTTCCACGTTCTTCGTCTTTGCGGCGGCGATATCAGTTTTACCTCTGCCTTAACTTATGACTTGGAAGTTTATTCCAAAGCACAACAAAAGTGGTTGGAAGTCAGCTCTATATCTAATTTTGAAAGTTTCCAGGCGAATCGTTTGAAATTACGTTTTAAAGATGAAAACGGGAAAATGAGATTGGCACATACCTTGAATGGTAGCGCCCTCGCTTTGCCAAGAGTGATGGCTGCTCTTTTGGAAAACAATCAAACCCCGGACGGCATTATTGTGCCCGAAGTACTTCGTCCATATACCGGATTTGACATCATCAACTAATGAAAATAAAGACATTTCTTACAGCTTTCTTGCTCTTTATCACATTCTTCGCTTCAGCACAACGTACCCAAGAAGAAAAAATGGGTATTCAGTTTTTTCAAAACGGAGAATATGAGAAAGCTGCCGAATTGTTTGCTAAAATTTATAATGATTCCCCCAATTCATACATTTATTATTATTACTACCAAACGTTGTTGCAATTAGGCGATTTCAAAGAAGCGGAAAAAGTGGTCAAAAAACAACAGAAAATTTCCCCGAAAGTACAGCGATATATAATTGACCTTGGATTTGTTTATGAAAGCTCCGGCGAAACCGAAAAAGCGGAAAAGGTTTATAATGATGCAATTAAAGACTTGCAACCGCAACAAAATTTGATTAAAGAACTTTACAACTCTTTTTTGGTCAGAAAACAGTTAAATTATGCACTTACCACTCTTCAAAGAGGCCGCAAATTATTGAATGATCCCAAAATGTTCACTTCCGAAATTACGGACATCTATATTCAAATGAATCAAACCGATAAGGTAGTTGAAGAAGCCTTGATATTAGTGGAAGATAAGGCAATGAGCAATGTTCAGGTGGTAGAAACCATCTTACAGAAATTGCTTACCGACGATGAAGAACAACAGAAATATCTGACCGTTAGAACCATTTTGCAAAAAAATGTTCAGCAACAACCTGATAATGTGTGCTATGAACTGATTCTCCAATGGGTTTATTTGTTGCATAAGGAATTTCCGGATGCATTGGTGATTACCAAAGCGATTGACAGAAAACTGCAAGAAGATGGACAGCGTATTTATCAATTAGCCAAAGAAGCCGCTGCCAATAGGGATTATCAAACTGCTATTGAAGCATTGAGTTATCTTATTGCCAAGGGTGAAACGGGAAGCTACTACACGGAAGCGCAATTCCAGTTGTTGGATGTGAAGTATGAACAGTTGTCGAATACTTCTCCAATTGTGTTGGCAGATGCTATTGCTTTGGAAAATGATTTTGACAAAACATTGAACTTATACGGTTATCACAACGGCACGGCAGATTGGATTCGTAAATATGCACATTTGTTGGCTTTTTATGTCAATAAACCGGACAAAGCGATGGAAGTGCTCAACCAAGCCATTGCCAACGCTGAAAGAGATGCAACCGAACAAGCTGCCTATAAGATTGATTTGGCTGATATTGAATTATTTATGGGAGATGTGTGGGAGGCTACTTTGCATTATTCTCAAGTGGATAAGGAATTTCCAAATGATGTTATCGGACAAACTGCCAAGTTTAAAAATGCCAAGTTGTCATTTTATATTGGTGAATTTGAATGGGCCAAAAGTCAATTGGACGTGCTTCGCGCAGCCACCTCTAAACTTATTGCCAATGATGCTATGTATTTTTCATTATTAATTTCTGATAATGAAGATGATGAAGCCGAAGAAGACTCCTTGTTTTCTGATAATCAGGGAAATAATGTTTCTTTGCGCTATTATGCCAAAGCAGATTTCTTAATTTTCCAAAATAAAGAAGACGATGCTATCAAACTATTGGATTCCGTACTCATTGTGGATCCGTTTGGAAAATTGTCTGATGATGTATATTATCAAAAAGCGCAGATTTTAATAAAAAAAGGGGACTATTTTGGTGCTGAACAGTTATTGCAGGAAATCATCACAAAGCATTCTTATGACTTATTGGCAGATGATGCAACGTTCAAATTAGCAACGCTTTATGATTATTCTTTGAAGGATTCCGCAAAAGCGATGGAATATTATCAAAAGTTATTGAAAGAATATCCCGATAGTTTATTTACGGTCACTGCCAGAAAGCGATTCAGAGAATTGAGAGGGGATTACAATCAATCAATTAATTAATTCAATTAGTGGGAAAGAGTGCAAGCGAGTTAGAATTTGGTAATATTGGCAATTTACTTTTTAGTTATGCACTTCCGGCTATTATTGCAACTACCGCAAGTTCTTTATACAATGTTATTGACCGAATTTTCATTGGTCAAGGTGTTGGACCATTGGCAATTGCAGGGTTAGCGATTACGTTTCCGATTATGAATTTGGCGACGGCTTTCGGCACTTTGGTCGGATCTGGCGCGTCGGCAATGGTGTCGATACGAATGGGCGAAAAACGTCACGCCGAAGCCACACGCATATTGGCTAACGCTTTGATTCTTAATATCTTTATAGGTGTTATTTTCTCTACTGTCGCTTTAGTTTTTTTAGATGACATCTTAATTTGGTTTGGCGCAAGTCCGCAAACACTTCCGTATGCACGCGATTTTATGCGAGTGATACTTTATGGAAATGTTATTACCCATATTTTTTTTGGATTGAACAGCA
>CAYYHC010000061.1:0-11532 GCA_964471715.1 uncultured Lentimicrobiaceae bacterium
CCATTGACGGTAATGACGCGGTCTTTGATATAGTCAAATTGAGCCAGACTTTCGTGTTTGCCTTCAAAATTGATATGTTCATAAATTTCATCTGCGATAACGAAAAGATTCGGGAATGCCGCAACTACATCGGCAATTCCTTTTAATTCGGCTTGCGTATAAAGCATACCGGTCGGGTTTGAGGGACTGCTGAAGATGATTAATTTGGTTTTCGGCGTAATGGCGGCTTTCAATTGTGCCGGCGTTACTTTAAAATCATCTTCCAATTTGGTTTGAATATAAACGGATTTTCCTTCTGCCAATTGAACAATGGCTTTGTAAGATACCCAGAAAGGAGCCGGAATAACAACTTCATCACCGGGGTTAACCAAAGCCATAACAGCTTGATAAATAGATTGTTTTGCACCGGTTGAAACAACAATTTGTTCCGGTTTATAATCCAAATCGTTATCTCTTTTTAATTTATGACAGATCGCTTTTTTCAATTCGGGATAGCCGGGAACCGGCGGATAATGAGTCCAATTTTCATCTATTGCCTGCTTAGCGGCGGTTTTTACCTCTTCGGGAGTATTAAAATCCGGTTCGCCGATGCTTAAACTAATTACATCTTTTCCGGCTTCTTTTAATTCGCGTGCGATACTTGTCATGGCTAATGTTTCCGACTCTGCCATGTTGAGTACTCTGTTTGATAAAAATTCCATAGTATCTGTATTTATATTATATTGTTTAATGATGTTTTGACTCTTTTTCCCTACAAATTTCAAGTTGCAAAGGTACATCTTTTTTCTAATTCGCCAACCGCTGAACTTTTATTTTCCATTCTTTGTTATAATGACTAATTATATCAAAAAAATAGTGTATTTTTGCCACAGAAATAATCATATAACTTTAAATGCAATAATTATGAAAAAAATGTACAATTTTATGGCGGTTTTAATGGCCGTAGTTTTATTTTTTGGAATGAACACAACTGCATATTCGCAGGTCGTTCTTTCCGAAAATTTCGATTTATTAGCTAATGAAGGTGGCACACAAGGTGGCGGTGCAAGTGGCACATCCATTACAGCCACATTAAATGACTACACACAAACTCCCGGATGGTCAGGGGATTGGATTTACCCTGCTTACGGAAAAATTAAATTGGGTAAATCAACCAGTGGATTAGGTTTTATTCAACTTCCTACATTGGATTTATCCGCTAACAATGGTAATTTCGTTATTCATTTTAAATCAATGGCTTGGCTTAACGATTCTACCAGTATTAAAATTTACGTCAATGACGTTCCTACCATTGTATCAGGTCTAAGCAATACTGATGCGTACATAATGAACGATTATGACGTATTTTTTAGTGGCGGAACAGCTGCTACCACGATCAAATTTGAAGGTATGGGTGCCAATAAAGCAAGATTTTTCTTAGATAGCATTATTGTAGAACATAATAGTGCTCCTGTTTTATCTTGTAACGCCAACATCAATTTTGGTAATGTAAGACAAAATGATTCCGTTATTTACAATTTGGCGGTTTCAGGTCATAACCTTACTGCCGGTAATAATACGACCGTTACCATTGCCGGAACAGGTTTCAGCACAACCACTACCACACTCACCAATGATGCTTTAATGGCTGCCGGCGGCGTAGTTGTTCCCGTTGCCTTTTTCTCTGCCGATACAGGTGTTTTCACAGGAACACTTACTTTCAGTAACAGTGATTTAACCACAGACAAAGTCATTAATTTATCCGCTCATTGCGTTGGCTTCACAGAAATTTCCACTTTGGCAGAATTAAGAACGATGTATGATTATAGCAATATCTCCGGCAACACTACGGACAATGTTATTTACAAATACACCGGCGAAGCTATTGTTACCGCAGTTGTTGCATATAAAAATCAAAAATGTATTCAAGATGCCACCGGCGCAATCTTTATTTTTGACCAAGACGGAGCGATCACCACTCCTTTGGCAGTGGGCGACAAAATTACCGGCGTTTATGGAAAGTTGTCAAACTACTACGGATACCTCGAATTCAAACCTCAATTCAACATTGATAGAAAAATCAACAGCTATAATGATGTAACTCCTTTGGAAATCACTCTCGAACAATTGCAAGACCAAGCTTATATGGGACAACATCAAGCTGAATTGGTATCTATTTCAAATGCTACATTCACTACTACCGGAACTTTTGATTTCGGTTTACGTTACGCCGTTGCACAAGAAAATACAACCGATACCGCTGTTGCCACTCTTTTCTCCGATGCCGACTATGTTGCTCAAAATTCACCTATTCCAACCACTTCTATGAATATTGTAGGTATCAACTATTTCACAAGCAGAATCAATAGTGTAAACTATCCTGCAAGATATTATGTAGTTCCTCGCGCATTATACGATTTCGTGGGAATTGCTGAAAATAACTTCAATTTGAATGCTGTTAAGGTTTATCCTAATCCTACTACCGACAATGTGGTTATCGCTTTAGACGAAAACACTACTGCCACTCACGTTGACATTTATGACGTATTCGGAAAATTAGCCAACTCTCAAAGTCTTAATAACGACAATGTTGTTTCAATGAGCAACTTAACTACCGGCGTTTATTTCTTAAGAATATTCAATGATAATGCTATCGTTGGAACCGCTAAAATCATCAAGAAATAATTAGTTCATTATATTATATGTTTAAAAAAGAGGTACTTCGGTGCCTCTTTTTTTTTCTTCATCTCTTAATTTATATTATCAACCAATACTAAAATATTCATTTATCCGTCTATTAATCAAATAGATATAAATAATTTTACAAATAATATGTATTTCGTCACTTAAACTGTTGAACGAATAGATTAATTAGTTATTTTTGCAAAGTCTTAAAAAATTTAAGATTAGACAGACTTAGGTATTAATTAGTATGATTAGTCATCATAACGCAATTGTATGAAACGAAAAATAGTTCATTAAATAACCCAATAAATCACAAAAAAATTATGTTATGAAAACCAAAAGTATTATTATTCTCATTGTTTTTTGCTTTTTCGCAGGATCAATAAAATCGCAAAATCCACTTGCACAAACTGGTGGTCCTGTCATTTTAGGATATGATAAGGAACTTTCTCACAATATGTTTATGGGAGATAACGGAGACTCATTTTCTGTCTATTGTGGTGCCATGTCAGCTAATAAAAAATCTAAAAATCAATCTATCATCACTTACAATAAATCGGATAACAGCGTTCAGACACAAACACTCACACTTCCGGACAATTGTTTTCGAGTTTTAGCAACCGACATTGGGGATTCATACTTCGTCACCTACTCTCATTATCCAAAATGGACTCAATATGAGTATGTTACAGCAAAAATCCCTAAAGGAATGAGTGCAACAAGTGTAAGCCCTGTTACCCGAATTTCGTTTAAAACCGACTTCTTCGGGGACGTTATGGAGTATTCAGCCAAATCGCCGGACAATAAAATAAGTGCCGCTTTGATCATCAATATCAGCAGCCGCAGCAAAGTCACAAATTTTCATCTGTTTATATATGATGAAACCGGAACGGAAATTGTATATCAAAACTTTAGTCCGGAGATTCTTGGGAACTATTTTGAATTAGAGGATTTCAAAGTAACCAACGACGGCAAAGCGCTTATTTTAATCAGTTCCGGCGAAAGAGAGAAACTGACGGTACAAAAAAGAGCAATTCAATTACTTGTAGCTGACAACACTATTGAGACTTATAGCACAAAAATGAACGATGGCGTTATCGTATCAACGAAAATTGCTGCACTGAAAAACGGCAATTATTTTGTGGGTGGTTTCTCCGCCAAAAACGGTAGATCACAAGCCAATCAATATTTTTCCACCATTTTCAATACGAACAGCAACGATTTTGAAGAGATCAACACTTACCCTCTCAGCGAAGACGAAATACCCGGTGTTCAACCCGTTTTCGGTTGTTTGATTCCCGCCACCTTTCAAATGTACTGCACTCACATTTTGGAATTGGCAAACGGACATGTGATGATGCTGGGTGAGCACGCTGCAACGCTCGTCATTCAAGAAGAAACCGGAAAAACTTATAAAAACTATACCACCAACCTTTGTTACAAAACTTTTGAAGCAGACGGTACAAGCCTTTCTTCGAATGACAGCCCCATATTGTACAAAAAACAATTCAGCGGCGGCTATACCCATACTTTAGGTTACTTCGGCGAAAATATCTTCACCTATCTCGCCGCCGGCATCTCTTTCTCACCATTTGTGGTTGATAATGATGTTTACATCCTCTACAATGGTACTAAAGAGAATATTACGGAAACGAATGATAAAGGTGACTATATTAACATGTCGCTTTTCCCGGGCAAAAGCTGCCTCATCTTGGCAATATTAAGCGAAGAAGGATTCCCTACCAAACAATTGGTGATGACTCCCGACAAAGAGAAAAAATTCTTTAACGGATTATGGCACTTCGATGGAAAAAATGTCTATTTCGGAACCGGTAGCAGACGCATCTACACGTTGGAACACTTCGAAATTGATAATTAAAAAAAGGACATAATCAAGACCTTACAGGGGTAATACAAAGAGCTCGAAACACAATAATTTCATTTTATAACAATTATCTTCACGATAAATGCTATCAAGTGAAATTATTGTGTACTTTTGCAAACCATATCCGATTTTTATGAGAAAATACATATTTTTATTGCTCTTTTGGTCCGCTTTTTCGACAATTTCGGCACAAAATTTTAGTCATATTTCATTAACCAACACCATTTACGATAACAATATTCAAAGTATTGAACTCTATCGCGAAGGCTTTGAATTGGGATTTCCCATCATTACACTCAATGGGGATGAAAAACTAATTTTGCGGTTCGACGATTTGAGCAATAATAGTCACTACTTAAAATATACTTTCATCCATTGCAGCCACGATTGGAAATTGGACGGTATGAATCAGATTGAATATTTGGAAGGTTTTACCGAAGATGAGATTACCGAATACACCTACTCTTTCAATACCATCACCTCATATACACAATATCAACTGACATTTCCGGGTGATATGATGCGAATTACAAAATCAGGCAATTATGTTTTGTTTGTATATGACGATAATATTGATAATCCAATACTTACACGAAGATTTGTGGTACAGGAACCGCAAGCGGCAAGCCTCTCCGGTGAGGTCAAACAAGCTTCAGACGTTTCGTATATGTTCAGTAAACAAGAAATTGATTTTGTCGTCAATACCGGCAATTATCAAGTGCGAAATCCCTCGCAATACCTGCACGCTGTCATTTTACAAAACGGACGCTGGGAAAATGCAATCACCGGCTTGCGATACCGCTCCGGCAAACAGGGCGAATATAGTTTCGATTACGACGACAACCAGAATGTCTTCAATGGAGGCTCCGAATTTCGCGATTTTGATACCAAAAGTTTGAAATACAATGGGACTCATATTGTCTCTATCGGTTACTATCAACAAGAAAATCAAGCTTATGTGGCTGACGACATTGCACGCCCCTATGGTGCTTACGTGTCGGAAAATACAATCAATGGGAGATGCTACTACAAAAATGAAGATTACGAAGGTCGCAACCGACAAGATTATGTACAAACCCATTTTACCCTCCATATCGACTTTCCCGTCACCGACGGAAAGCTGTATGTATTTGGCGGATTGACCGATTGGCGCATATTGAAAGAGGCTGAACTGAAACCCAACCCAAAAACAGGATTGTGGGAAGCCAACCTCCTGCTTAAACAAGGATTTTACAATTACCAATACGTTTACGTCAAAAACGGAACCTCCACTATCGATGAAACCTATATTGAAGGCAGCCACTGGGAAACCTTAAACGAATATTACGTTTTCGTTTACTTACAGGAAGAAGGAACTTCTTATGATAAATTAATCGGCTTTAAAACGCTGCAAATCAATCATTAAAAAGTTCATCAACACTGTTTAAACAGAAAAACGAGCTATTTTTTGTTCATTTCGCACAAAAAATTTATCTTTGCAATTCCAATTCGAGAAAAGAAACCATGTACCTAAAAACAATACAACTTACTAATTTTAAAAACTATAGCGATTCTTATTTTGAATTTGCAGACAAAGTAAATGCGATTGTAGGGGAAAATGGAAGCGGAAAAACAAATCTTTTAGATGCCATTCATTATTTATCGTTTTGTAAAAGCTATTTTTCATCGCAAGATGCCTTTTCAATACGATTCGGTACCGATTTCTTTGCCATTCACGGCGAGTTTGTCAATTACGAAGATAATCTAACCAAAAAAATCAGTTGCACATTTAAACAAGGCGCACGTAAAGTAATGAAAGTCAATATGAAAGAATACGAACGTCTGAGCGACCACATCGGACAGTATCCTCTCATTATGGTTGCCCCTTATGGAAATGACCTGATTAACGATGGCAGCGAAGTAAGAAGGAAATTTTTTGATGTCATCATTTCACAATTTAACAAAGAGTATCTTCGTAAATTAATTGATTATCAAAAAATTATAGTAAATCGAAATGCCATTTTCAGAAATTATTACGAAACAGGAAATCAACAAACGGAACTTTTGCAAATATATGATGAGCAACTCGCTCCTTTAGGGACTTACATCTGCGAACAGAGGAAAACATTTATAGATGAAATCAGTCCGATATTTCAAAAATATTACGACTATCTATGTAATAGTAAGGAAATTGTACAAATCGATTATCAATCTGCATTGTCATCATTTTCATCTTATGAAGAAGGTTTAAAACGCAATGCAACATCAGACTACAAAGCCGGCTATACTACTTTTGGCGTTCACAAAGACGATTATTTATTTTTGATGAATGAAAAATCCGCTAAGCGCTTCGGCTCGCAAGGGCAGCAAAAATCACTCGCGTTGTCGCTCAAATTGTCGCAATTTGACTATATTTACGAAAAAAAACACATCAAACCGATACTTTTATTAGACGATATTTTCGACAAACTGGATCTCAAACGCATCTCACAACTACTCAATTTGGTCGGCAACGACCACTTTGGACAGGTTTTCCTTTCCGACACCGACGGAGATCGTATTAATCGAATTCTCAACTCCCACGGAATCAAAAACAAGATGTTTCAATTGTAAAGAACTGATTTTTTCGCTTCATTATCAAGGCAAAAGTCACTTTGCAATTCAATGATTTTACATTAACTTTTTTACTACCTTTGCAAACTCAAATTTGCAGTGATGATAAACCATAACACATTATCAATAAAACACTTCCCAATACTATTATGGGTAATAATTTTCGCCATTATTTCCAAAACTGCCTCCGCGCAGTCCGATACCACCTACCCTGCTATCTCAAAACTAAGTTTGGAAACCCGTTTTGAATTTGATTATCTACACCAGACTGAATATTCTGCCACTCAAAATTTGGACACCGCTTTCGACAATTACGGGTTCAAGGGAAAGTACCTGAATTTCATTTTGGCAGGCAATTTCAATGAACATTTTTCTTACTTTTTCCGCCAGCGCATCATTTCCAAAGCCGGTGAATACAACCTTTTTGATAATACCGATTTTCTTTATTTGAAATATACTATTAACCGAAATTTTTCGCTCACTGCCGGAAAACAAGCACTGCATATCGGTAGTTTTGAATACGACATGGCACCTATTGACGTCTATTTTTATTCACAATTCTGGGCAAATTGTGCATGTTTTCAACTCGGACTATCCGCAAATTATACCGATAACAGTGGTAAAAATACGGTCGCTTTGCAATTCACCAATTCGCCATATCTGTATGACGGTAACCTATCGGAACGAATTTTCGGACGCGGTTTGTTCACCTATAATCTCGCTTGGTACGGCAACTTCAGTCACTTTAAAACCATCTATTCCATCAATATGATTGAACGCAAACGCGGCTCATTCGTGGCTTATTTGTCATTGGGGAACAAATTTGTTTTCAAGAATTGCAGTTTTTACATTGATTACCAAAACCGTTTTCCTTCTACTAATCAACTATTTAACGATTTTTCTCTTATCGCCCGCGTGGATTTTCAGTTAGGTAATAGTTTGAATCTTTTTCTCAAAGGCGGTTACGACCAAAATAATTCGGAAAATATTGGCACAACAGAAATTAAAGATATTATGGTACAGCCGGGACACCGTTTTGCGTATGGTGGAATCGGATTGGAGTATCGTCCCTCACAATACCGCGACATTCGCCTTCACGCCTATTTTGCATACAACGACAAGCACATCATCAATCATTCCGGTTACTATACAGAATCGTGGAATGCCAATATCGGATTGACCTGGAATCTCGATTTTTTGAAAGTCATTCACCGCATTAAAACTAAGCAACTTCTAAAAAACAACCATTAAAATTTATTAAATGAAAGCACTTAAATTCCTTGCCAAACGTCGTATCGAAGCGACCATTTTCTTAGTAATTTTTTTCGCGTTGTTTGGAGGGCTGTCCTACAAAATGGGCTTGGCAAATATGCTCAACACCCTGATGCAAACTTCGTATCATCTGCTGTTGGAAACGGTTTTTTACATCATGGCAATCACTGTTTTAACCGGAGCATTGAGCAAATTGTTAGTTGAATTCGGCGTTATTCGACTATTGGAAGTGATTTTGCAACCTTTAATGAAACCGTTGTACAATTTACCGGGTGTAGCCGCTTTAGGAGCAATTATGACCTTTCTTTCCGATAATCCTGCCATTATTTCATTATCAAAAGATAAAAATTTCAGTCATTATTTCAAAAAATATCAATTAATATCGTTAACCAATTTCGGGACAGCATTTGGCATGGGATTAGTCGTAGTTGCTTTTATGACCGGACGCGGCTATGCCATGGGTGCACTTATCGGCTTGGTAGGTGCCATTATCGGAAGCATTGTTTCCACTCGTTTGGTTCAGCGTTTTATTCTTAAAGCCTATCCGGAAATGAAAACCGAAGAGGCGGTGGGCGGCGACAACCAACAGATTTCGTTTAAAAGTGAAGGAAGTGTATTTATCCGCACTCTGAATGCCATTTTAGATGGTGGCAAATCCGGTGTTGAAATAGGGTTGGCGATTATACCGGGCGTACTAATTATCTCTACCTTAGTGATGATGCTTACGTTTGGGCCGACCAACGGAGGTTACACCGGCGTTGCTTACGAAGGAGTGCCCATCATTCCGTGGCTCGCCGGCAAAATTGATTTCGTATTTGATTGGCTGTTCGGCTTTACTTCCGCCGAGCTAATATCGTTCCCTATCACCGCATTAGGTGCAGTAGGAGCAGCATTAGCATTGGTACCCCATTTTCAGGAATCAGGCTTGTTAGATAGTAACGCAGTCGCCGTGTTTACCGCAATCGGTATGTGTTGGAGCGGTTTTCTCAGCACTCACACTGCAATGCTTGATTCAATGGGGTTTCGTAAACTCACCGGTAAAGCAATTATCGCACATACCATCGGTGGCTTGTGCGGCGGCATTGCTGCCCATTGGCTATTTGTCGCTATATCCATGATTTAATCCTATTTTTGCCTCTTTACAACAATAAATCTTTGTCGGTATTCCTTCCCGAAATAGCGATTTTTTCATTATATTATTGCTTTTCTGAAAGCCCCTGACATAATTAAAGAGACTGAAGTTTCCTCTACTTTTTGAGTAAAAAGGTTTACTTTTCAAAAATAATTTCCGATGCTACATATATAAGGCTTTGGAAAGAAATAATGTCGAGTTGATTTGAAGCGAACCGCAATAAAAAAGCGTGTCCACACAGCACTCGCCCCCAAGGTATCTGGAGAAACCTACGACCGAGCACTGCGCGTCCACGCTTTAGCATGAACATTACCAGTTGTCTTCGTCAATAATTTTCCAGATTTTTGAGGGGAAAGAACAAAAGCTAATGCTTTTCTATTTTATACTATAAGTTATTTTCTTAAAGCTTCTTCAATTTATTAGTTCCAAATTTTAATTTGCAAAGATACAAATTTTTAATATTCAAACATCATTTATTCAAAATAATTCAATAAACAACATTAAATGAACACATTATCAATAATTTAATGCTGAATAATAAGTTTGGCTCTTGCTACGTTTCCATTAGTACCTACGAGATGGATAAGATATATCCCATTCACTAAATCAGTGACATTCAATTGATAAATGTCGGCATTTACATTCAAACAAGCTTTTACAAGCTGTCCGCAATTATTATAGACATTGATTGTTTGGATATTTTCCGCATCAATATTAATCACTGTATTCGCCGGATTAGGGAATATTCTTGCAACCAATACTGCATTTTCAACCACTCCAGAAACAACATTAATCGTAAAATAGGCAGTGTCGGCACATAAATTTTCATTATAAGCAATTACATAATATTCGGTCGTATCTGTCGGTGACACAGTAATACTTGATGTCGTTTCTCCTGTATTCCAAGTATAACTATCTCCGCCCATCGCTGTCAACGTAGTGGATTCTCCTATCGACAATACATCGTCACCACTGATAACTGCTGCGGGCGTGGCAACAATAGTAAGATTCAAATTCACAACACTATCGCAGCCGGTTGCATTTTCAAATGTTTGAGAATACTCTCCGGAAGTAGAATAAGTTGTGCCGCCCCATACATAAGCATCGCAAACCGTTTCCGCGATACTAACTGTATCTCTTTGATTAATAGTTAATTGTAATGTAACAATACTATCGCAGCCTTGCACACTTTCAAAAGAGCGTTCATAAGTGCCACTTTCCGTAAATACTTCATTATTCCATTCATAAGTTTCACATGCCGAAGCGGTAACTTCTTCCGTCAAAACAGAAGCAATAGTTAAATGAATGGTGACCAAACTATCACATCCTGCAGCGGTTTGCCACAAATGTTGGTAAATCCCGCTTTGCGTATAGGTTGTGCCACCCCAAGTATAAGAATCGCAAGCCACGTGGTTAATGATATTATCATAAGAATGATTGATGGTCAATTGTAAAATTACAGTACTGTCACATCCATTCGCTGCTTCGTGAACTTCCGAATAGTTGCCGCTTTGAGTATAAATAGTTCCGTTATAAATATATTGATCACAGGCTGTTGCATTCAAAGTCGTTGTAACACCGTAATTGATAGTTAAATGTAATGTAACGATGCTATCACATCCAAATATCGTATGGAAAGTTTGAATATAATTTCCGGTATTCGTATAAGTTTGACCATTCCAAGTGTAGGTTTCGCAATCTGTAACATATATTTCGGAAATGGTATCATGGACAATGGTCAAATACAACGTTACTATACTGTCACATCCAAATTGATTGACATATTGATTCATATATTCTCCTGAATTAGTGTAAGTTTCATTATCCCAAACATAACTGTCGCAACGGGTGATATATACATCGGAAGAAACATCATGATGAATTGTCAAATGCAAGGTAGCCACACTGTCACAATTATTTTGTGAGATATAGTTTCTCATATAATCACCTGATTGTGTATAAGAAACTATATCTCACAAAATAATTG
>CAYYHC010000062.1:0-4985 GCA_964471715.1 uncultured Lentimicrobiaceae bacterium
TAGGCCTTAAATAGAGTGAAGATCTCTGTAAATCGAGCAATTTGCCGGCTTTATAGATTTTATTCCAACCCACAATAGCCAAGAAGAGGGAAGCCCCCACGCACACGCCGCCGCCAATCACCCACGCACCTTCCGCCATCGGATTTTCATCAAACAAAGTAAATCCCAATGTCATCGAAACCGCCCCGACCAACGCTAAACCGGTAGAAATAAAAATATTAGTGGAAGCTCTCCGAAGATAATAACCCGCCGTATTTTGATTATCGAAATAATCTTGCGAAACACCATTCAAACCTTTGTATAAATATGTTTCATAGGCGTTCATCGGGCGCAAACAACGAACCACATCAACTACCATATTACTAAAAATGGTGGTAATCGAAAGCCCGTTGTCAATGGTATAATAGGTTTCTTCTTCGCTCAATATTTTACAGAAAATGGTATCTACTTGTTTTCCGGTGCTATCTGTCTTATAGACAATCGCATCAATACATTCCTGGGCTTTCAAAAAATTCAAAAGCAGGAATGAAAACAGGAAAACAAGTAAACACGTTTTCTTCATCATTACTATTCGTCGTCTTTATTTTCTTCTTCGTATTTTTTAATAACTTCGCTTTGAACATCAGCAGGAACAGCTTGATATTCTGCAAATCTCATTTCATAAGATGCTCTACCACTTGTAATTGAACTTAATGTGGTAGAATATTTGTTCATTTCTGCCAATGGAACTTTTGCACGAATGGTTTGGAATTCGCCTTCGGAATCCATTCCCATTACAATACCTCTACGTCCTTGAAGGTCAGTCATTACATCACCCATTCTGTCGGAAGGAACAAATACTTCTACATCATAAATCGGTTCCAAAATCTTAGGGCCTGCGTTTTTGAATGCTTCGCGGAAAGCGTTACGTCCTGCCAATTTGAATGCCAATTCGTTAGAATCAACGGGGTGCATTTTACCATCATAGATATTCACGACGATGTCGCGAGCATAAGAACCGGTTAGTGGACCTTCTTCCATTTTTTCCATAATACCTTTTAAGATAGCCGGCATAAAACGAGCGTCGATGGCACCACCCACAATACAATTGTTATAAATCAATTTTCCACCCCATGGCAAATCATAAGATTCCGTGCCACGAACAGGATATTTGGTTTGATTCGGCATTCCTTCGTAATAGGCTTCTACCAACATGTGTACTTCGCCAAACTGACCGGCACCACCGGATTGTTTTTTGTGACGATACATTGATTCAGAAGATTTTGTAATGGTTTCACGATATGGAATTTTCGGAGCGTAATATTCAATTTCAATTTTATTCAACTTTTCGATCATCCATTTGATAATGTTCAAATGTTGTTCGCCTTGACCGGAAATAATCACTTGTTTTAATTCTTTGGACTGTTCAACCAAGAAAGTGAGGTCGGTTTTGCGAATTTCGTTCAATATTGCGCCCAATTTTTCGTCATCGGCATTATTTTTTGCTCTAACAGCGGTACGGAATTTCGGATCCGGATATACGGTTTTTTCAACCATTGCATCACCGGTTTTTACCAAAGTTTGAGAAGCTCCGGTACCTTTTAATTTGATGGTAGCAATAATATCTCCGGCAACAGCTTTTTCCACTTTATCTCTTTGTTTGCCGGCAAAACACAAAATTTGAGAAATTCTTTCTTTGGTATTGGTATTGGTATTCACCAAATCCATGGCTTCGGTAATTTCACCGGCATAAATTTTCATGAAAGATACTTCACCCAAGTGTTGTTCAATAGTGGTTTTGAAAACGTAAGCAACGGTAGGATCGGCGGCATTGCAATTCAATTCTTCCCCGGTGGTGGTTTTTACAGGAAGTGCTTCGCTTGGATTCGGGCAGTTTCCTTTAATGATTTGCATCAATCTGTCCACACCTTGGTCGGTTTTGGCGGCAACACAAACAACCGGGAACGTACCTCTGGTGATAACGCCCAATTTCAAACCTTTCATCATTTCTTCTTCCGACAAAGTACCTTCTTCGAAGAATTTATCCATCAAAGATTCATCGTTTTCGGCAGCAGCTTCGATTAAAGCACCGTGCATTTCTTCTGCTTTTGCTTTTTCGGATGCAGGAATATCCTCAACAATCGTTTTACCACCGTTGGCAGGGAATTTCAACAATTTCATTTGAAGCAAGTCGATAACGGAATCGAAACCGATACCTGCATTTACGGGATATTGAAGAGGAAGAACGCTTCCACCGAAATAGTGTTTCAATTCACGTAATGTTTCGTCGAAATTGGCTTTTTCGTGATCCAATTGGTTAACGGCAAAAACGACCGGACGGTGCATTTTTTTCGTCCAACGCCATTGAATTTCAGCGCCGATATCCACACCGTTTTGAGCATTCAATACCATCAAAGCGGTATCTGCAATGCGCAAAGAGCCAATTACTTCGCCAACAAAGTCATCAAAACCGGGGCAATCAATCATATTAATCTTGGTATCTTCAAATTCGCTGTACAAAACCGTGGATTGAATAGATTGTTGTCTTTCCAATTCTACATCGCGATAATCGGAGAGGGTGTTTTTGTCTTCTACGGTTCCACGTCTGCTGATTACGCCTCCGTGAAATGCCATCGCCTCGGAAAGGGTAGTTTTACCGGTACGGGTTCCTCCGATTACGGCAATATTTCTAATGTCTTTAGTTTGATAAACTTTCATTGTCGTTTAATTACGTTTTTAATTATTTGATTATTACTATTTTATTACTTTTATTTTAAGCTCGCAAAAATACAAAATTTTTTCATTCAAAATTGTGTAATTTAATAATTCTTACAATTTTATGACAAGGTGTCAAAAAACGCGAAAAACGGCACAAATAGCGGAAATAATTGTTTTTATTTCAACATTATTTCGTCTGTTTTGCAATAATAATCGGAATAATTATGAATAAAAATTGTTCAAAACTTCCATTGAGAGAGCTACAGGAATGAAGAAGATTGGTAATAATGAGCAAAAAAAAAGCGAAACTTGATGTTCCGCTTTTGAATAGATAACGATTTTTTACAATACGTTATAAGGTTTAAGGATAGATTTTCCAGTTTCGATCGCCTTTTCGTTTTCAGGGATAAGGTGATGATGTCTTTCAGGAAGTGATTTTTCCAAACCTTTTCTGATATATTCAGGTTTTACGATAGGTTTCAATTTAAGGAACCCGCCTAAAACGATCATATTGAAAAGTTTCATGATACCAATTTTGGAGGCTTCTTCAGCGGCGGCAATTTGGTAAATGTTGATATCTTTTCTGGTAGGATGTTCGGTAATTCCGTTAGGGTCATAAATAAGGAGACCGCCGGGTTTTACCGTACTTTGGAATTTGTCCATTGATTGTTGGTTCAAGATGATAGCGGTATCAAATTGGTTGATACGTGGGGAGCTGATGCGTTCATCGCTGATGATAACGGTAACATTGGAAGTACCGCCGCGCATTTCGGGACCGTAAGAGGGCATCCAGCTTACTTCTTTATCTTGCATAACGCCGGAGTAAGCCAAGATTTTACCCATTGAGAGTACGCCTTGTCCGCCAAACCCTGCTATAATAATTTCTTCTGTCATAATATTTACGATTTAATAATTTCTAAAATGATTATTTTTCAGGAGTTTTGAGGTCTCCGAGTGGATAGAATGGAAGCATATTTTCTTCGAGCCATTCGTTGGCTTTCGTTGCGGGCATTTTCCAATTGGAGTTACAGTTGGAAACAACTTCAACGAAAGAGACGCCTTTTTTCAATTTTTGATTTTCAAAAGCTTGACGAATCGCTTTTTTACATTTGCGCACGTGAGCCGGAGTGAACACAGCTTGGCGGGTAACGTAATATGATCCGGGGAGTTGAGCGATCAGTTCGGTAATTTTCAATGGATAACCGTTAGCTTCTACGGTTCTGCCGTAAGGACAGGTAGCGGTTTTCATGCCGAGTAATGTTGTAGGAGCCATTTGACCGCCGGTCATTCCATAAATGGCGTTATTAACGAAAATCATGGTAATATTTTCGCCGCGGTTGCAAGCGTGGATGGTTTCGCCGGTACCGATGGCTGCCAAGTCACCGTCACCTTGATAAGTAAAAATGTATTTATCAGGATTTAAACGTTTGATGGCGGTAGCACACGCGGGTGCACGACCGTGAGCGGCTTCTACGAAGTCAACATCAAAGTAGTTGTATGCCAATACAGAGCAACCGACCGGAGAGATACCGATGGTTTTGTCTTGGATTCCCATCTCTTCGATTACTTCAGCGATAAGACGGTGAATAGTTCCGTGACCACAACCGGGGCAATAGTGCATAATGTTGTCGGTAAGCACCGGCGTACGTCTGTACACTAAATTTTCAGGTTTTATTATTTCTTCTCTTGTCATAATTTTTCATTTTTGATAACGGGTTTGAAAGCGCCGTTATGAATTACATAATTTGTTTTTTTAACGCCACCAAGATTTCGTTTGGATCAGGAATCATACCGCCGTAACGACCGAAATGCTCTGCTTTAATGCGACATTCCGTAGCCAATTTGATGTCTTCGATCATTTGACCTGCGCTCATTTCCACACTCAAGATGCCTTTTACATTTTTAGCGGCTTCTTTCAATTGTTTACTTGGGAAAGGCCATAAAGTGATAGGACGGAAAAGACCTACTTTGATACCTTCAGCGCGAGCCAATTCAATTGTTTTTTGACAGATACGGGCAGAAGAACCATACGCAACGAATAGATATTCAGCATCTTCGCAGTTAATCATTTCGTAACGAACTTCTTTTTCTTCGCATTCTCTGTATTTCTTTTGAATGTTGATGTTGATCTGTTCTTGTTTAGCGGAATCCAATTCCAAAGAGGTGATGATGTTGTGTTTTCTGCCGGCAGGTTTGCCAACGGCAGCCCAAGGATAAGTTTTGGCGATGTAATCGTCAGTCCAACGAGGTTTGTAATCATCAATAACCACTTTTTCCATTACTTGGCC
>CAYYHC010000062.1:4995-11502 GCA_964471715.1 uncultured Lentimicrobiaceae bacterium
GGATGATAGCAGGATTTCTGTATTTGAAAGCCAATTCGAAAGCCAATTGAACGAAATCGTACATTTCTTGTACGGAAGCCGGTGCCAAAGTAATTAAACGATAATCACCATGACCGCCGCCTTTGGTAGTTTGAAAATAATCTGCTTGAGAAGGTTGGATCGTACCTAATCCCGGGCCTCCACGAACAACGTTAACAACCACTGCAGGAAGCTCTGCTCCTGCGATATAAGAGATACCTTCTTGCATTAAGCTGATACCGGGAGAGGAAGAGGAGGTCATCACCTTCTTTCCACAAGATGCTCCGGCATAAACCATATTGATGGAAGCAGTTTCGCTTTCAGCTTGCAATACAACCATTCCTGTTTTTTCAATCGGATTCTCTGCCATAAGATGTTCGAGAACCTCTGATTGGGGAGTGATTGGGTAACCAAAATAGCCATCTACGCCGGCGCGTATTGCGCTTTCTGCAATGGCTTCGTTCCCCTTCATTAATTTGAGTTCTTTTGCCATAATTTTTTTTATTATTAGTGTTTAATTTTAATTATTAGTTTTTCGCACGATAAACTTCGATCACCCCGTCAGGGCAGATTACTGCACAATTTGCGCAACCGATGCACGCAGCTTCGTTTACCATCTCCAAATAGTTATATCCTTTTTTATTAACCTTTTTGGATAATGCAATCACTTTGTTGGGACAACCCGTAATGCAGACGCCACAACCTTTGCATTTTTCGGTATCAATTACCAATGTTCCTTGTAATGCCATAATTTTTTAGATTTAATTTTATATTAAGTTGATTATCAATATATTATATTTGTTTAAAATAATTCGCTAAATTACACTTTTTTTTATTATTTCAATGCCCTTTTTATCTTTTTTTTTAAAATCATCAATTTACTGAATGATAATAGTATAACGAAACTCAACCTATCAATCGAATTATATTATGATGAATCACCCTCATTTCTTGGCAATGATTTTGTGATTTTGATAACGGAAATCGCCCCTTTTATTAATATTATTTTTGTACTTTTGCGCTCGCAAATTTAGAATATGCTAAAAAGATTCGCCATTCTGTTTCTACTCTATGCTCCTTTGTGGCTCGCCGCACAATACGACGCACCATTACGCATTGAATTGGAATCGGCAAAAGATCAGGATGACTACACTTTAGCTCCGGCTGATACTTTCGGCTTGTTTGTTTTGTACGAAGGAAATCGCATTGCCGACGACACCACCTCTTGGGTTTTTCTTCATTATGATACCAATTTGCACAAAGATTACCACTTTATCGTTCCGTTCCCGCTGTTTACCGAATTGATCGACTACTCCAAAACCGATAACTACCTCTATTTTATTCTTCAAAAACGATTCCCGAAAAAAGCGCCCGTTCAAACCTTTTTAATGGAAATAGATTTAAAAAAGAATAAGTATAACTTACAGCAAATCAATGAATTTGATAATACTAAAATTGACCGGTTGTACGCACGCGACCACGAAGTGATCATCCACGCCACACAGAACAAAACCGACAGCCTTTTTTTCTATCATACACTTACCCAACAACTAACGCCATGCCGGCAATATTTTGATTACACGCTTGAGTTTTGTGAACTCGACACTTTCAATCAAAGATGGCTGTTCGGACTCATTCCGGCTCAAGGGAAAAATTTCGGACAAATCATTCTGTATGAGCATAATTATGAAAAAAATAGTGATTATACACAACCATTTCCCACCATCGCTTCCAATACAATACAATATTCATATAATACCGCCCGCGCTGTCGTCATCAACAAGGACACCACGCTCATCATCGGAACATACAATGTTTTGCAAGATCGCAACTCTTCCAATCAACATTCCGGCGTTTATACAATGCAATTATTTAAAAATCAATTAGATAGCGCAAAATTCTTTAATTATGCTTCCCTTAAAACTAAAATTTCAAATCCCGAAACCGAAGGAGCATATCGCGA
Organism: uncultured Lentimicrobiaceae bacterium; assembly: GCA_964471715.1. Taxonomy (GTDB): domain Bacteria; phylum Bacteroidota; class Bacteroidia; order Bacteroidales; family WCHB1-69; genus UBA1756. Next base: position 6,977 of record CAYYHC010000062.1, read on the forward strand.
ACACGTTCTAAATTTTCAATTGTTGGTGGGCAACATTTCACACAATTCTCACAAATTTACATTGGCGACCGAAGTTTTCTACCCCGAGTACAACTATTCCAATAGCGGCTATGACTATTATTACGGTAATTCTTTGCCACAAACTACAACCACCTTCGCCGGCTATCGCTTCGTAAATGCTTATGTCACCACTTTTGATGCCGCCGGCAACCTGATTTCCGATTACTATTTCCCATATTCAAATCTCTTATCTCAACAATTATCTAACAGATTATCAATAGAATACATTAATGACAATGCGCTTATGTTTTATCCTAACAACAACTATATCACACATACTTTACTTCACGATTATGATGTGATTTCAAGAATAACCGATACAAGAATTGAAAATAATTCTGCACAAGATTTGGTACAATATAACCAAAAAACGCACATTTTCAGATGGTATAACGACTATTATTTAGCAACAGGATATCAATATATTGTCCAAAAAAAGAAAGTATCTAAATCAAAAAGATACGTTTTCTATTTTAATAAATTTCTATACAGATAATGAAAAGAATAGTGCTATTATTTTGTATTGCATTAATTATCAATAATATAAATGCTCAATTACTATCACGCGAGGATTTAGAAAAACAGCCGATTTATACTTCGTTGGAGGAAGCCGCCGCTAATCCGCTAAAAGTGTATCGTCTGAAACTAAAAATTCGCGCCGACTCTATCCCGCAAGAAGTTTTTTTGATGACGAACCTGCAGGAACTAACCCTTTCTAAATGTCGTTTATCGGTTATAGATGAAAAAATAGGACAACTTACACATTTACAATATTTTAACGTAGCGAGTAACCGACTAATCCGTTTACCGGTAAGCATCGGGAGACTCACTGAGTTGCAAGAACTTATTATTTGCAGAAACATGATAGAGGCATTGCCGGAAAGCATCGGAAATCTCACAAAGTTAACCTACATCGATGCGTGGGAAAACCCGCTTTACACATTTCCGGAAAGCATTCGCGCACTGCAACATACTTTGAAAGTGATCGACTTGCGTCAAGTGGCACTTAAAACTTCCGAATTGGACAAAATGGAAGTACTATTGCCCTATACTGACATAAAAATCACTTCCACATGTGAGTGTAATGATGGTCGTGATGATTAAACGCATTGTTTTTCAGCATCTTTCATAAAAAATGAAAACACGAGTCTTTTAAAAAAAAATCATGTACTTTTGTAACTTGAAAAAATTAGCACCTATCGGATGAAACTAAAGTTGGCAATTGTTATTTTGAATTGGAATGGAAGAACTTTTTTGGAAAAATTTCTTCCGATTTTATTACAGAATATTCCGGATTATGCGCAGGTTTTTATTGCCGACAATGCTTCGACCGATGATTCCGTTGCTTTCTTACAGCAAACCTATCCACAACTTTCCATTATTCAAAATTCATTGAATGGCGGATTTGCCAAGGGTTATAATGATGCGCTCAATCAAATTGAAGCTCATTATTATTGTTTGCTTAATTCTGATATTGAGGTTACGCCGCATTGGGTAGAGCCGGTCATTGACCGCATGGACAGTGATTTCGACATTGCCGCAGCTCAGCCAAAATTGCTCAGTTATTACGACAGAATTTTTTTTGAATACGCCGGTGCATCCGGTGGTTTTATCGATAAATATGGTTATCCGTTTTGCAGGGGTCGTGTTTTTGATACCGTTGAAGAAGATAAGGGACAATATGAAAATCCCATCGACATCTTTTGGGCTACGGGTGCGGCTTTATTTGTAAGAAGTGAAATCTATCGAGAAATGAAGGGGTTGGACGAAGATTTTTTTGCTCACATGGAAGAAATTGACCTCTGTTGGAGAATCAAAAATGCCGGGTATCGTATTGTAGTTGAACCGCAATCCGTTATTTATCACGTGGGCGGCGGCACTTTACCCAAAAGCAACTCATTGAAAACATTTCTCAATTTTAGAAACAATCACTACCTATTACTCAAGAATATACCTGATAATAAACTATTTACAACATTTTTCATTCGTATCTTTCTTGATAATGCAGCAGCGTTTTTGTTTTTATGCAAAGGTCAATGGAAAGATTTTAAAGCAGTTTACAAAGCACATTGGGCTGTCTTAAAAAATCATAAAACCATGAAAAGTAAACGAAAAGGACAGTCTTTTGATGCATATAGCGAATTGTACTCAAAAACCATCATTTTTCAATATTATTTTCGTCATAAAAAGTACTTTGACGGAAGTCGTTTTTTTTAAAATTTGATTATGGAATTTTTATTCGGCAGTTTGTATGAGTATTTTCTGATTGGCATGTCAATCTTGGCAGTGATTATTTTTGTCATTTTGCAATTCGTCACCCCCGCTTACGGAATGACTTTCAACAACCGATGGGGCATGTCCGTCAAAAACAAATTGGGCTGGTTCATCATGGAGTCACCCGTGTTTATTGCAATGACCTTTTTCTACATTTATTCGTTGCAACATAATGTCAAACCTTTCAATTGGGTCACACTCACCATTTTTGTATTTTTCCAATTGCACTATTTCGAGCGTTCTTTTATTTTTCCGCCTCTGATGAGAGGGAACAGCAAAATGCCGATTTCCATTATTGCAATGGGATTCTTTTTTAATACCGCAAATGCCTACATGCAAGGTGGTTGGTTGTTTTACGTATGTCCTGACAATCAATATGATATAAGTTGGTTTTGGTCATTGCCGTTCATTATCGGCACCATTCTGTTTTTCCTCGGAATGGTGATTAATATGCACTCCGACAGAATAATACGTAAATTACGAAAAGATAAAAAAGATAATAATTATTATATTCCGCAAGGTTTTTTATTTAAAAAAATAAGTTCCGCCAACTATTTCGGAGAAATACTGGAGTGGGTAGGATTTGCCGTTTTGTCATGGTCGCCATCGGGCGTAGTCTTCATTTTATGGAGTTTCGCCAACATCGTACCACGTTCTAAAGCTGTATATGAAAGATATATCCAATTTTTTGGCGATGATTTTAAAAAATTAAAACGCAATAAAATCTTCCCTTACATTTACTAACAACACTCTTTTATGAAAATTTACAAAATTGTTCTGTTCATTTTTATTGCGATTGCCACATTAGGCGCAATCTGTTATATTTTTCCTGCCGACGGCATCCAAATAGGAACAATGGCACTTCGATTCCCCAGTTTGGAAAAAATCCTGACACGCAATTCCGCACAAATCAAGGAAATTGAAGAAGTGGAGAGTATGGAAGATATTATTCGCAAACAAGAATTGTCAAACCATCAAGATAGTCTTAATACATATAAAGAGTTGATTACCAATCATATATCACGATTTTATTTTCCCAATGATGATTTAACCTACTTCGATGATTTTTTTAATAAAGTAACATCGGCACGCGCCAATGGGAAAATTATCAGAATCGTACATTACGGAGATTCTCAAATTGAATTGGATAGAATCAGCAAAGATATCAGGACATTTTTTCAAAAACGCTTCGGTGGCGGCGGTCCGGGCTTGCTCCCGGTAGTACAAACGGTACCCACCTCAACTGTAACGCAATGGGCATCAGAAAGTTTTACACCTTACATGGCATACGGAGCGGAAAGCCGCGACAGAGAGAAAATGTACGGCATTATGGCGAAATATTACCGCGTTTACGGTTCGGGAACCTGCAGAATTTCCAATACTCGAACCAACAAAATAAGGCTCATTTTGAATGATAAAAAAGGTAATTTTAAAGTAACTTTGAAAAACAAAGAGGCGAATATTGAAGAGGAAAAAGTATGTGACAGCCTTTTGGGATTAAAGATTGTGGAATGGAATCTGCCTTTATCCATATCATCGTTTTCTCTGAATTTTGAAGGTTTTGCCGATTTGCACGGAATGATGGTGGATAACGGGTGTGGAGTGGCTGTCGATAATATTCCGATGCGGGGTTGCTCCGGCACCATTTTTACACAAATAAATTCACAATTACTGCAACAGACTTATAGTCAAACAGATGTAGGAATGATAATCTTACAATATGGCGGCAATACGATTCCGGGATTGCATGGTGATAAAGGTGTCGAATACTATAAAATGCAAATTGGCAATCAAATTCGTCGCATTAAGAGTTTGAATCCGGGCGTGCCGATACTATTCATCGGACCGTCAGACATGGCGACAAAAGTAAACGGGGAATTACGCTCCTATCCTATTTTGGCAAAAACCGTTCAAGCTTTGAAAGAGGCGGCATTGGAAAACGGAGCCGCATTTTGGAACATTTATGAAGTAATGGGAGGCGAAAATTCAATGATTACGTGGGCACAAAACGGATTGGCAGGTACTGATTATGTGCACTTTACACCTGCCGGCGCCAACAGAATCGGAAAGTACTTAACCGATGCGTTCGCGACCGTTTATGATTATCATCAAGTGACACATCACCAACCCGTATTAACCGCAGAACCTAAGTAACACACTAACTGATAATTAATTATGAAAAAAACTATTTT
>CAYYHC010000063.1:0-11497 GCA_964471715.1 uncultured Lentimicrobiaceae bacterium
CTCAATGTGATAGCCCTCGAAAGGCGTAACCGTGAATTGAACAGAATCGCCGGCATTAACAGAAGTAGAGCCGGGCACCACCGTGCCACCGACGTTGCTGCCTACGGTAACGGAAAACTGATTCGGGTCAGTGCCGGATTCAACAAAAATATCATCAATATAGAGTGCACTTTGATTTTCAGAATAGTAATTAATGCAAAAATATTGTGCATTCGCCGGAACATTGATTACATATTCTGTCCACTGCGTTGTGGCGACGGTGGTGCCGTTTTCCCAAGTAAAATCTGAGGCACTTGTGTAAGAACTTGCTGTGCAATAGCCAATTCGGAACGTTTCCGGATGATCAAGGTCATCGGTTCTGTATTGAAAACGAATGGTAACAGAATCGGAGGTGCCATTCACAAAACGAGGAGAAAACAGATATTGGTGATAGCTGATTTCGTCCGGGAAAACCGAAGAAAATGACCATGCATTAGGTTGTGACGAGGCGAACGTATTCTGAACGGAAGCCATCATCGCATTCCACGATTCGGGATTTTCACTACTAAATGTCCACCCTTGCGTTAAAGTATTATCGCTGTCAAAATTATAAAAAATGGGTAAAGCACTTTGAGATTGTAGGGTGTATGAAAAAAAAATTACGGATAGAAAAAAAAGATATTTTTTCATTATTGTAATGATTAATTATTCTAAAATGAGAATCTTATTTGTAAATATATTGTTTTGTTGATTAACTTTAAGAATGTAAATTCCTGATGCTAAATTATTTGTGTAAATTATTGAAGAATTATTTACGTTTGAACGGTACAATATTTCTTTTCCGTTGAGGTCGTACATTTGGATGGTTGCGTTGTCGGCATTATGGATGTAAAAATAATCTTTTGTGGGATTTGGAAAAATGGAAAGGTTCGTTACAACGGATTCATTAATAGCGGTTTCGCGCGTAACCATCAGGCATTTTGCATTATTGGCGGTATTCACATCGGAAGAGAGAGAAATTGACAAGCACAACTCAAAGTAATCTCCTACTGCGTGTTCCGAAATAATTTCGGAAGAAAGGGTAGGAATATTCAAATACATGCTTCCGTCTTGCGCTAAATCTTGTGCTAACGGTGAAGAAGTCGTCAATAAAGTATCATCGTCAACATAATACGAAAAAGTAAGAACGGTTCCGGTAGATATGGTTTCCGATCCATTGTTGATAATCCATGCAATTGGCGAAAAGTCATCATTTTGACTTAGATTTATATCCCCAACCGGATTATGACTGTCATTTACAAAGTTGATAATAGCTAAATCAGTTTGGGAATAAGCATTCATAAATAGTGAAATTGCAAAGATAATGGATAAAATTTTTTTCATATTAATGGTCATTTATTGAGATTTAAAATTAGCTGCAAATATACAAGACTTTTTTCAAATAATGAGCAACAAAATAAAAAAGGCAATCCAACGTTACAACAAACACAGAAATTTATTATCGTTGAATCGTATTGAATTAAAACAGCTTTTTCTATCCTCTATAGCGTCTTTATACGATGAGCGGGAGCGTAATGCGATTTTCAGATTGTATGTTTCCGAAAAAATGAAGATTCCGTATTATGAATATTGTTTGGACATTCATTTAATAGTGTCGGAAGATATTGATTATAAAAAAGATATAGAAAGATTAAAACAAGGGGAGCCGATACAATATATTATTGGGAAAACTTTTTTTTGCGGATTGGAATTGAAGACGGATTCCCGCGCACTGATTCCGCGCTCTGAAACGGAAGAGTTGGTGGACATTATTTTGAGAGAAAATGAAGAGATTCATTCTGTTTTGGATATTGGTACGGGTACCGGTGCCATAGCGGTTACGCTTGCCCGGCATTGGAATAAAACGGAAGTATTTGCCATTGACATTTCTTCCCCTGCACTGGCTCTCGCCGCTGAAAATGCCGCACTTAACGATGTAAATGTGCATTTTTTGCGATCTGATATTTTGAAAAATGACATTATCCTTCCCTCTTTCGATATTATTGTCAGCAATCCGCCGTATGTGCCGGAACGGGATAAAAACGATTTAGCTATCAATGTGGTTGATTTTGAACCACATAATGCTATTTTTGTCCCTGATGATGCGCCGTTGTTGTTTTATAAAGCCATCGCCGAATTTGGTGCCACACATCTTAATAATGGCGGGAAACTCTATTTTGAAACTTATGAATCGTATCATGCCGAGATAGTGTCACTATTGAAAAATTACGGTTTTGTACAAATAAAAAGCAGAAATGATTTCGCGGGAAAAACACGTTTCATTTCTGCTTTATGGCAATAATTATGATTGACTAAAAGACGTTAATTATATCTTTTAATGTCAATTTTTCATTTCCATCTGTAACAATATCAATACGATAGGTATAAGTCGCATTGGTCATTATTTTTCCGTCAATAGAACCGTCCCATTTAAAGTGAGGGTCAGTTGAGGTATAAACCAAACGTCCGTTACGGTCATAGATAAAAATGGCAAATTCTTTAATTGCCTTGGTCGTTGGGAGGCAGAAAAAGTCGTTGATGCCATCGGGATTCGTTGGCGTGATGGTGTTGGGTAGATAAATATTGAACGGGCAAACATTTAATATTGTAATATCGCCTGTTTTTTCGCATCCGTCTTTTATGGCGGTGACTGCATATTCTCCACCTTCAACCACATTAAGATTTTGGGTAGTTTGTCCGGTATTCCATAAGTAAGAATCGCAATCATTTTCAATAACGCGTAAAGTAACAGGTCCCAAATCTTCAAAACAGTGATTATAATCTTTCCCTAAGTTGACATTAGGAAGTGGTTTAATGGTAAGTGTCAAAGTAACAGTACTATCACATCCGTATTGGTTAGGAACGACAATTTGAGGGGTAATGGTACCTGCCACCATTTGTGCCGGTAAAGAGAAACCGTTTTCACGATAACTTTCTCCTTGGCAGATTTCGTCGGTAAGGGTAGAGGAAGAGGTGGTACGGACTGTAACATCTTGATAAATAGTTACTAAACAACTATCCGCTGCATAAGACAATAAAGAATAGGTGGTCGTAATATCAGGCTGAACATAGATAGTAGAATTATGACCTAATGTATCGGTTCCGGACATCCAGGTATAAGTATTACCGCCCGATGCCAATAAGGTAGTCGATTCGCCTTGGCAAATATCGAAATTACCGCTGATGACAGGCATATTGGACAATAAATCAATGGTATAGGAAACGGTATCTTGACATTCATCGTTACTGATTCCGGCGATCATCGTAACAATGTAAGTGCCGGGACCGGGAAAATCGTGAGTTGGATTGTATTGGTTGGAAGTGGTTCCATCGCCGAAATCCCAGTGCGCCGTTTCACAACTTTCATTAAAACCATTAGGTGTAACACCATCAAAAGAAATAGTGCTTGTGTTGTTGAAAGTGTATGACCAAGTACAACTATCACGAACTGGTTCAAAACTTGCAAGTGGGTAACGTGCTGACAGTGAAGTTGTTAATTGGAAACCGCAGTTGGCATCACCAATAAATGAAACCCAACAACACAATACATCCTGACCACCGCTTACGCTTACGGTAACGGATTGGTTGGTAGAGAGTACGTTATTGGGGGCACTTTCGTAATACCAGCGATAATTAAAGCCGGCGGGTGCAGTATAAGTATTAGTCAGCATTTCTCCGCAAGTTTCGGCAACAATGGTTCTTTTTTTACAACCCAATGTGAAATAAGCATAACCATAGTGACCGCCTTGGTCGCAATCGTAAGTGGTTAAACGAACTCTGACAGTTTGATTATGATAAGCAGAAAGGTCGGCACCAACATTAGTCCAATCTTTCCAAAGTACGCTATTACTTGCCACATTCCAACCCAAGTTTGTACTTGCAATAAAGTCGGCAGCACCGCAGGTCGGGTCAATTTGCACATTGTTTTGATTCAATAATTCAAAAGTAAACCGGGGTTGTTCTGCGGCGGAGTGACCGGGTTCTTCCAGCACAGCAGCATATTTAAGTAACAGAATATCAGCAACATTAGTATCAACCAAAAAATCATAAGAGATACTTTCCGCTTCATAGTTGGTATTCCAATTGCCTAATCGGACGGAATACAATTCGCATGGCGGAATGGTGTGCAAAAGGTTATCTGTTCGAGGATCCAACTCATCGACATAATGAACGGTATGGCGACTTGACATTTGGCTATATCCGTTATCCACCACTCCAACTGTGGCGTAGGGATTATCAAAAGTTCCATAAGTACAAGTGATATTCGGATTCGTCCAATCGGAGAAATCGATACATAAGTTGGCATCGGGCACACAAAAAGAGGTAACATAGGGTGATTCGGACGTTACAATGCCATCATTTCCGCAATCGTAATATACATAAATATCATAAGTCGCGAAAGTTGTCAGGCCGGTAATGGTATAAGAGGTTCCGTTGACCACTACGCTTGTGCCGGTTCCGGGGGTAAAGCCGGAAGGACCATATTCAATGATATAACTTGTAACGGTAGGATCCAAAGAAGCGACCCACGAAACATCAACACCCATCGTTCCATTTGTAATTTGAATGCCATAAGGTGCCCCCCCGCACGTGCAACCGCCGCGGCACGAAACTTCCAACTGAAATCCGCTGTAAGTTACTGACCCATCGGAAGTAAATTGTACTGTAAGTGGACCTGTAGTAGAAGTCACATCTACAGTACCGGTACCGCAAACGCGCGCTAATTGCGTGCCGCCTGTACCTGTCCCTTCATAAATGGTAAGGTAATCGAAACTGCTTTCGGTATTGTACGTTCCTTCTAAATGCACTACACAACCCGTAGTTCCGGGGTTAATAACCATATAACCGCTGCAATAACTACTATAAGAGCCTGTTCCACCCGGATCGTAAATGGTTCCGGAACAAAGTGTTTGCGTTGAACTTCCGCTTGATGGTACATTATACGCCTTTGCGGAAAATGCGAAAGCGACCGACAAGCAAAAGATAATTATACGCTTAAAAAATAATGGTTTATTCATTGATATTTATTTACTTGATAATCTTGTGACATGATAAACGCTGAAATGTTGCCTTTTAATTCTCGGATAGTTGAATTTTTACATCATTCAAAATATTCATATAGTTGATAAAAGCCTGATAGGGAGATGGATAAACATCAAAATTTCTTTTTACCGACATTTTTTGAAACCATTTTGTACTCATAAAGTTAAAGTGGTCGGCAGCCTGCAGACGCAGCCAACTGAGTTTGGCAGTTTCATTTTCGGAGTTCAGATACATATTTTCTAACTTAAAGAGCTGTTCAAAAGCTTCTTGTTGTAATTCATTGCCGAGCCATTCTATTGTATCTTTTTCTTCGCCTGCCGATGAAATAGCCCACGGAACGTGCAAAGTGGCACATTTTTCCTGTTCTATTTCCAATGTTTTAGGTAAAATCATTTGATAATCAAATGATTGAGCAAATTTCTCAAAAAGAGATTTGAAAAAATCAAAAATGCCTATTTCTTTGGTATAATATTCCCCAATGGTTTCATAATCAAAAGAAAAGTTGATATGAGGCACATCGTCGGGAATAACTTTTAAGAAATCGAGGTATTTATCGGCGGTCAATGGATATTGATCCCATGAATGGTCATTGAAACGTAAAGCAATATCATCACACAAGGCATAATTGCGTAGCAACAGCTTTAAGTCCGTTTGAAAAGGATTACAATATAAATATCCCGGGTCTTTCCAAGCCAAAATATGTTTTGCGCCTTCGGTAAAGACATTCTTATAGCCTAATTCATAGAGCCATTCTCCAATTTCGTCCGAATAAATCATTTCTGTATTGCAGAATGTAGTAGGCTGTATATCAAATAGTTGTTTCAAAAGTGTTTCTTGCAGTCTCACCTGTTCCGTGAAAGTGCTTTTATTGTTTAAAGATGCAATGCTGTGGGTATAAGTACTTCCCAATATTTCCACTTGTCCGGTTGCCAATAGTTCTTTGAAACTTGCAATTACTTCGGGGCAATACTGTTTAAATAAAGCAAGTGAACTTCCTGAAATGCTATAGCAGATGGCAATTTGTCCCGGATTTTTCCGTATCAATTCTAAAATTAGTTTATTGGCAGGTAAATAGCAGCGTTCCGCAATACGATTTACTAAATAACTATTTTGGAATTCGTCAAAATAGTCGTGCAGTACATTTATGTCAAAGAAACGGTAGGTTCTCAAACGAAATGGCTGACTAATTTGAAAGTGAAAACAAATTTTATGCATAATTATTCTTGGGGTATAACAACAGGAAAAACGTGATTAAATTCCATGCGATAGGGTTTACCAATAATATTGGTCAAGAAGTCTGTATATTGTTCAGTGAAAGAGAATTTGTTAACGTCATAATACTCTTTTGGAAGAGGGAAATTGCCTATATTTCCCATATCGATGGCGCTGGTATGGTACTCTTCCAATTCGCAATACGGTACGATGTCTTTCATAACCGGCATTTTGCCGTAATCTTTACGAAGCAGCAGGTCGGTAACTTTGTCGGCTAAAGTTGAGGTCAGTCGGCGGTCATATTCGTAGCATTTGCCCGCTCTCGGAATATAGCCGGAGATTTGTCCGCGTGCTTCAATACCGGTTCTTTTGGAGATATCGGAAGCAATCACGCCGCTGATTCCGCCGAAGCGAGGATGTCCGTATTCATCTAAATCGGGACTTGCATAAACCATATCCAATTGTTGGGTTTCTTCATTCCACCAGCGAACGCCTTCGGAAACCGCAATAATCAAACTTCTTTTTGGAGAACGAAGATATTGTTCTTTAACATGTTCAAAAAAGAACTCTTTTCTCTCCTTGGTCATATCCACTTCAGGAATTAACGCAATTTGTGCGCCGCCAAAAGAAGCGGTTCCGGTCAACCAGCCCGCATCACGTCCCATCACTTCCAACACCATAATTCGCTGATGCGATTCATTGGTAGTGTGTAACTTGCTGGTTAACTTTTTGATAGCCATTGCCGCAGAAGGAAATCCGGGACAGAGTACGGTTTCAAATTTCTTGCCGTTGTATTCGTGAATGGAGCGCGTACGCAAATCATTATCAATGGTTTTTGGGAAACCGATCACCGGAATACCATATTTTTCATACATTTTTTTGGCTGCACCATTTGTATCGTCACCACCAATGGTCACCAAAACATCAATTTTATATCTTTCAATATTTTTGAGAATCTGTTGTGAACGATCCTCAGGATTTTTCTTGCTCGGGAATGGATTGGTGCGACTGGACAATAAACCGGTTCCACCATAAATGCCGTCATAAGGAATGTTGGTTAAATCTACAAGATCTCCATCACCTAACAAACCTTTCCACCCGCGCAAAATGCCATATACTTTATAACCCAACATCGAAGCACGATTTCTTACACACTCAATGCTTGAATTGATGGCAGGTGTGTCGCCCCCGCCGGATAATATTGCCAATGTCTTTCCTGAAAATAATTTATCTGATATCATTCTTATTAAGTTTATTATTCAAAATCTCCAAATACCTTTTTTAAAATATCCGTAACGCGATGTTGTGAATCGGTTCGAATCAAATTTTCTTCAACAGCCATCTCACTAAAAACCTTCAATAAACATTGATTGGTTACGTATTGTGGCAAATCCAAATTGATCATTCCACCACCCAAATTGTAATACTCGGTCATAATTTCATTTAAACAACTTAAAGCACCTGTTGTGTTCAATTGCGAAGTAAAACTTTCTAACAAAGCAACTTGCAAAGTCAAAGCATAATTAGTCTTCATATAATCGGTAATGGCGGAATTACTTCCGTTGATCAACGTTTCCGGATTAGTCACAGCGATGGAGGATATGACCGTGTTAAATGTGGAAGTCATTGTATTTCCGTTCATTTCGCAACTTCTGTTTATTTTGAGTACCAACGAATCCATCAAATAACCCATGCCATGTGCAACGAGTGAATCACTGACCGGTTGTAAAGCTGTTGGAAAATCGATGCGATATTCTTCATTTTCATTAAACCCGTTCAAAATACACAAGTGATTGATGGCAGTATCTTTCGTTACGGTTAAACATGATTTAATCGCACTGTTCATCTCTTCGTTGGTGTAAATCTGTTCTATGTAGTCACCGGAAGTATCTTTGCAAGACCACAAAAGGATAGGGAACAAGAATAAAAATAGTTTTGTGTAATTTTTCATAATCATTAAAATTTTGTCTGCAAAAATAAGTATTTTTGCTGAATGAAAGAACGTTTAATCAATTTTATTCCAATAACTTTTTCCACCAATGTAAAAATGGCAGAACTAATTAGGGATAACTTATTAATTGATAATAAATTAGATGAGTTATTTACAGTATATGCAGGCTATCAAAAAAGTGGAAAAGGATTAGCAACCAATCGTTGGCATAGTGAAGCGAATCGCAATATTTTGGCAACAATTTATTTTACACCTCCTCTTCCCCCCGTCCAACAATTTACTTTTAATCAGTGTTTTGCAGTATCGGTCAGACAGTTTTTAACAAAGTACGTCCCCAATGTACAGATTAAATGGCCTAACGACATTTATATTAACGAAAAAAAAATTGCAGGAATTTTGATAGAACATACCATTATGGGTGAATGCATTCAGCATACGATTGCCGGTGTCGGCATTAATATCAATCAGACCGATTTCCCTGCCGAGTTGCCCAATCCCGTTTCACTTTCGCAATTGACGGGAAAGGAGTATTCAATAGATAAATTGGTTCGTGAATTGGTTGAAGTTTGCGAAAAATATTATAACATGCTAAAAATGGGAGATATAGAAACTATCCATCAAATGTATATGGATAATTTGTATCAATACGAAACATATCATTCCTATAAAATTTGTGGAACTATTGTGAATGCCAAAATTATTGGCATTGACCATTACGGAAGACTTTTATTGCAAGATGTCAATGAAAAAGTGCATTGTTGCGGATTAAAAGAGGTTGTCTTTTTATAGTTTTTTTGCATAATAACCATCAAAAACAGAGATTGCTCACGCTTTTGTTGCAACGACGAAAAAAAGTTCGGAATATAAAAGTAGTTGTTCATAAATATAATTAATTGAATTTCAAATAGTTATTAAAAATAATTTATTTTTCAAAAAAATTCTTTGGGAATAAAAAATTTTTCTATTTTTGCACTCTCAAACGAAGGATGGGGCGTTAGCTCAGTTGGCTAGAGCGTTTGACTGGCAGTCAAGAGGTCGTGAGTTCGATTCTCATACGCTCCACATTTAAGGTAAAGCACTTACAAGTTTACTTGTGAGTGCTTTTTCTTTTCAAGTGACCTTATTGTGACCTTTTGTTTGCGGTTCAACTTATTTTTGACCATTAGCACTGATTATATTTTTTTGCCATTTTTTGAAAATACCGGATGATATTTTGCACAAAATCGTAACGAACGAGAAGTATTGATAACTTCAGCCCGCAAAATGACCTATAGAGCCACCATATTATTTTTCAGACCGCATTTTGACCTATACACCAAACTTTCAGTTTTAGTGGATGGTGAAATTGTTATCTATCATGAAACGCTGGATTGCTCGCATCATATCATCAAATTTGTCTTCATTAGAAACATAAGCACTTGGGTGATATGAATTTACAATTAAAACATTGCTTGATTGACTATAATAGCACCAATTACTGAATTTTTCCATATCAGGATATAAGTACGTTTTCGCAATATCTTTGATGGTTCCACTGCCACCACCACACACTACAATGTTTGGTTTAAGAATGTCAAGAATTTGTTCTTTCAAGAAAACGGCATCTTTCTCAGCATAAGCCCGTAAAGTGGCGTTATTTACACTGCTATATCCTGACAACTTTTTTATGTTGACAATTGCTAGTGGATAGTTGGTGACAATTTTTTCAGAGTCATCAGAGTAATCATCATTTGAACATAAAGGAATATAATCTTTTGTTATGGTGGAAATCCCTTCCAACCACCTCATGATCGCTCTGAAAAAGGGGCGCGTTATGTCTCTCCATGGCCAAGGTCTATAATCCTGTCGTTCATTTTTGTTCGTATCTTTCATGAGAAATACAATTTTTCTTTCTGCTTGTTCCCATAATTGTTCTTCATTGCCTGTTTCCGCATTAAAGCCATTGTTGCATACAATACCATTGTAGCAGAGTCCGTCAAAGCAAAATTTTTCTCTTTCTTCTTTGCTATAGGATTCTATCCATTTTTCATAAAGGTTTTCTTCTAATTGATGAATGTTTTTCATAAATTTTACTCTTTATAATATCCTGTTAATGTTTTTGCTAAATTTCTCATCTGATCTCGCAATTCCTTTGGCTCAAGCACTTCCACTTGATCTCCTTGCTGCATGATGAGTTGAAGAAAGTCGTAAGTCGGCTTTACGTCGTATGAAAATAGTGCAGACTCTTCATTACTCTCTATTTCCTGTTGCGATTCATGCAAAGGCAATGTCCTGAGATAATCTGGTCGATATGCTCGCAATATGACATGTTTTATAGGTTCATCACTTGAAATAATTCCCGTGCAGCCTTCCAAATACTTCTTCACACTGAAATCTTTCTTGATTTCAAAAGTTTTATCGAGCAAGGTGGCTTGGAATATTCTGTCGAGTCCATAAGCTAAAATCTCTTTACATGGAGAGTAACCTTCTTCCCCCTCATGTTTCTTGTTCAACTGAACGTAGTATGGATTGTTGGCGATGACGTACCATCGGCGTTTTACAACTTTGAGACAATAAGGTTCTATCTCAAAGGTGTTAGGATAATCTTTCCCCAATCCCTGATGTGTAACCTCTATGACCTTGTTTTCACGCATTGCCTGCATAAAAAGCGTCAGCCACGTGTGTCCAGATGGAATATTCTCGAATTGGATTCTTCCCTCCAGTTTGCTATCGGCCTG
Source organism: uncultured Lentimicrobiaceae bacterium (assembly GCA_964471715.1). Taxonomy (GTDB): domain Bacteria; phylum Bacteroidota; class Bacteroidia; order Bacteroidales; family WCHB1-69; genus UBA1756. The sequence goes on from CAYYHC010000063.1 coordinate 10,942, forward strand.
AATTTGGTTGAGCGTTGCGTATGAGTCCACGAGCCAGCTTCGCAAACCGTCATTCTCCAGTTCATCAGGGTTCATAATATGGTACTTGTACCCTTTTACGTCGGGGTCAAGTTCTATGACAATGTTGAAAATGTCCTGTATGGCTTTGCGATGATTATGAAAGGTCCGAAGAGGAAGTTCGTCACCTTCGCCATAACTCAAACCGCTTTTTTGCCATTTTTCGTTAATCTCCTTATAGGAAAGATGCTTGTAGTGACGTAGTGTGTCAACGAGCCACACATATCGTCCCAATTGGTTTGCTGGCATATAATTAGAGTTTTTAATTATGCAAAAATAGACAAATTGTATGAAAAATGATGGTATACCATGGAGTTTTGCTTAAAAAATTATTTTTTATCTTTTTAGTTAAAAACGATGATTTGTTGCTTGTCCGGCACATCTTGCGTGTCTGAACGTAATTTTAACAGTCGTTGTTCCTTTGTCAGAAAATGCCGTGTGCAGATATTCCTTGCTTCCACTTCACCGGCCAGCCTTCTATAACGGCTCATCCCTTGAG
>CAYYHC010000064.1:0-11490 GCA_964471715.1 uncultured Lentimicrobiaceae bacterium
CTTCGTTGCCCAATTTCTCCAATAAAAACGCATAATCTTCGCGCATCGTCTGTTTCGCTGCCTCATTGAATAGTATTTTGTTCAATTCTTGTTGCAGTCGCTTCGGATTAAAATCGCGCTGGATGAGTTCCGTAACCGCCATTTTATCCAAAACCAAATTAACCAAAGAGATGTATTTTACATCTTTAACCAAGGATTTGGCAATGCGATAGGAGAGAGTACTCGTGGAATAGCAAACTACTTGCGGTGTCCCCAAAATGGCAGTTTCCAGTGTCGCTGTTCCTGAAGTGACTAACGCAGCTTTTGCATTGAGAATCAACGGATAAGTTTGCGAGGTGACTGTGATTATATTTTGATTTTTGAAAAAAGGTTCGTATAAATCGGCAGGCAACCACGGTACTACCGATACCACAAATTGATAATCAGGGTATAAATCAACCATTTGCAGCATGGTAGGCAATATTTTGGTAATTTCCTGTTTTCGACTTCCCGGCAATAAGGCAATAATAGGACGTTCATCTAACTTGTTTATTGTTCGGAAGTTGCGGACTTCATCGCGCTGTTTGAGATCGCTATCCACCGCATCCAACAGCGGATGACCAACGAAATCGGCTTTGTAATTGTACTTCGCATAAAAGTCTTTCTCAAACGGCAAAATTGTCATCATACGGTACACAACCTTTTTGATTTTGTGAATGCGTCCGGTTTTCCACGCCCAAATTTGAGGCGAAATATAATAAACAACGCGAAAGTTGTTTTCTTTGGCAAATTCGGCAATACGCAAATTAAAGCCGGGATAATCGACTAAAATGACCACATCCGGTTCGTAAAGCAAGATGTCGATTTTGCAGATTTTCATATTTCGAAGAATGGTGCTGAGATGAGTCGCTACTTCCCAAAATCCCATAAAAGCAAGGTCTTTGTAGTGTTTTACGATGTCGCCTCCCTGTTTTTCCATCAGGTCGCCACCCCAACAACGAAAATCGGCTTCCGTATCTTGTTGCTTAATTTCTTTCATCAAATTGGAAGCGTGCAAATCGCCGGATGCCTCTCCTGCAATAATGTAGTATTTCATTTTGTGTCTATTTATTCGCCAATAATTTTAATAAGTGCACGCTTTTTACGTTTACCGTCAAATTCGAAGTAAAATATTTGTTCCCAAGGACCAAAATCAAGTTTCCCGTTCGTGATGGCAACCACAACTTCTCGCCCCATTATCGTTCTTTTTAAATGAGCATCGGCATTGTCCTCAAAACCATTATGTTGGTACTGGTTGTATGGCTTTTCGGGCGCTAATCTTTCCAACCATACTTCGTAGTCGTGATGTAATCCGCTTTCATCGTCATTGATAAAAACACTTGCTGTGATGTGCATGGCATTGACTAATACCATTCCTTCTTTTATATTACTTTCATTGACAGCTTGTTGTACTTCATTGGTGATGTTCACCAATCCTCTGCGTGTAGGAAAATTGAAAAACAATTCTTTTCGATAGGATTTCATTTGCGTTTTTATTTATGCTTAAAAATCAACCATTATTCGGTAATAGTTGGCTTTTTTTCCGGTTTTTTGAAATGGTTTAATGCAACTTTAACCGAGAAAATGTGCGAATACATAGCAATGGAAAGGTCGCCAATATCGGTTAGCGCATAGTCAATGGTGACAATATTTTTAATGCAAACGCCAATGCCGAAGTTGATTTGTACGGTTGTCTTTTTCTTTCCGTCAAAATCGGGTTCTTGTTGCAGATTACCGATCCCGGCGCGCAATGCCACAATTTTTTTATAGGCCAATTCCATCCCGAAGTGCGGGTCAATATTGATGAAGTTGCTTCTAATTAATACATTACGTTTCCCGTCAAAGGTACAATCCAAGTCTAAAGCAAAAGTACCATTGAACCCTTTGCCAAATTCAACATATTTTCCGCCTCCCAAAATCAACTTCGGAAGCGTGAGCTCCAACGTGTTGGATGGAATTTCGTTGCCGGTTTGCTCAAAAACTTCCACCACTCTGTCCGACAAGTGATAACTCCATGCATTGAAAGTGGAGGTGGCATCTCTCAATATTGCACCGGCGTGCCAGCCTTTTTTTTCATAATGCAATCCGACATCCAAACCAAAGCCCCAAGAACCGGCAAAATTGCCAATGGTGCGTCGAATAATTTTGGCATTTCCACCTAATGACAAACCCTTCACTTTCTCAAAATTATAAGCATAACTCAACAAAAAAGCATTGTCGGCAGACGAAAAATAGGAAATGCGATTGTAATCTATATTTCCTTGATTATCAACCAATTCAGTCGTATTCATAATGTTGTCCACTCCAAAACGGATGTAGGAAAAAGCCACGGTTGATTGATTATCAATACGATAAGCAATGCCGCCATAGTCGTATTTGGCAATTCCGGCAAAGTACTCGGCGTGCATTAATCCTAATTCGTATTTTTTTTCCATCGTGGATAGGCAGGCGGGATTCCAATAGGCAGCGGTGACGTCGTTGGCAATGGAAGTCATGGTGTTTGATAAGGCTAAACCTTTAGCTCCCAATCCTATAGAGAGAAACTCATTGCTGTATTTTACCGTTTGCCCAAAGCTGATTTCAGTTCCGATAGCAACGATAATGACGAGAAGTAGTTTTTTCATAATTAGTGATTACGCTTTTTCTTAACGCTAAAAACATATTTTTATTTTGCCGAAATAATTATTGATAAGAGGTTTATCCAAAGAAATAAAATATCTTGTTGTACTTAATTTGCCATTTATTTTTAAACACAAAACTTCAATCCAAAAAAATAATGTAATTTTGCAGCGTTTTAATATATATAATAAACTAAAATGATACATATAACATTACCGGATAATTCGGTCAAAGATTACGAAAAAGGAACGACACCTTATCAAGTTGCAATGGATATTAGCGAAGGGTTGGCACGCAATGTGTTGGCAGCAAAAGTGAATGAAAAAGTGGTGGCGTTGAATTATGAAATTCAAGAAGATGCAAGTGTTGTTTTGTTGACCTGGGCTCAGGAAGAAGGCAAATCGGTTTTTTGGCATTCTACGGCTCACTTGATGGCAGCCGCCATTGCAGAACTATACCCCGGCGTGAAATTCGGTATCGGACCCAGTATTGAAAATGGTTTTTATTATGACATCGATTTCATGAATTATACCATTTCTTCCGATGATTTTCCTGCCATTGAAGCAAAAATGCAGGCATTAGCAGCAGAAAAAATGCAGTTTGTAAGAAGAGAAGTTTCAAAAAAAGAGGCTCTCGATTTCTTTTCTACTAAAGAGGAAGTTTATAAAATCGAATTGATTAATGATTTGGAAGATGGAACCATCTCATTTTATGAAAGTGGAAAGTTTACCGACCTTTGTCGCGGACCGCATCTTTTTAATACAGCTCCCATTAAAGCCGTTAAGTTGTTGAATACGGCCGGTGCCTATTGGCGCGGCGATGAAAAGAGAAAACAATTGACCCGTATTTATGGTATTTCGTTCCCTAAGAAAAAGGAATTGGACGAATATTTAGTTCTTTTGGAAGAGGCTAAAAAACGTGACCACAGAAAGTTGGGAAAGGAAATGGAATTGTTTACTTTCTCTCAAAAAGTGGGTGCCGGTTTGCCTATTTGGTTGCCCAAGGGAACTGCACTTCGCGAAAGATTGGAAAATTTCCTTAAAAAAGTTCAAAAATCATACGGCTATCAACAAGTAATGTGCCCGCATATCGGAAATGTGGAATTATATAAAACTTCCGGTCACTATCAAAAATACGGTGCCGATTCTTTCCGTCCGATTACCACCCCGCAAGAAGGCGAGGAGTTTTTCTTGAAACCGATGAACTGTCCTCACCATTGTGAGATATATGCTTGGAAACCACGTTCTTATAAAGATCTTCCGCTTCGTATTGCAGAGTTTGGAACGGTGTATCGTTATGAACAAAGTGGTGAATTGCACGGTTTGACGAGAGTTCGCGGCTTTACGCAAGATGATGCGCACCTTTTCTGTACTCCAGACCAGATCAAAGAGGAATTCTGCAAAGTGATCGATATTATTCTTTACATCTTTAAAACATTGGATTTTAAAGACTATATCGCTCAAGTTTCTTTGCGTGATCCTAACAACAAAGAAAAATATATCGGCTCCGATGAGAATTGGGCAAAAGCCGAAAATGCCATCATTGAGGCGGCTGCCGAAAAAGGTCTGAAAACGGTGGTTGAGTTGGGCGAAGCTGCTTTCTATGGTCCTAAGTTGGATTTTATGGTGAAAGATGCCATTGGCAGAAAATGGCAATTGGGCACTGTTCAGGTGGACTACAACCTACCCGAACGTTTCGGCTTGGAATACACGGATAGTGACCAACAAAAGAAAAGACCGGTGATGATTCACCGCGCTCCTTTCGGTTCTATGGAACGCTTTGTAGCCGTTTTATTGGAACACACCGCCGGCAATTTCCCGTTGTGGCTTACCCCGGATCAAGTGATTATTTTGCCAATCAGCGAAAAATTCCAAGATTATGCCAACCAAGTAAAGGATATTTTGGATAATAGCGATATTAGAGCTACCATTGATGAACGTAGCGAAAAAGCCGGACGTAAAATCCGTGACGCTGAAGTCAGCAAAGTTCCATTTATGATCATTGTGGGCGAGAAAGAGGAAAATGAACAAACTGTTTCTGTTCGTGAACATGGCGCCGGTGATAAGGGAAGTATGAAAATTGAGGAATTTGTGCAGTTGATTAATGATAGAATTAGTTCAGAATTACATAAAGAATAGAATTATTAATCATCAAAATTATTATGCAATGAAAAAAAAGTTATTATTATTATTATGTATTGTTACAATGGTTTCCACCGGCTGCGACAAAGATAGTCAGTATGCCGAAGAAGCGGCTGCATTGGCAGGAACCTATACCGGAACATTTGTTACAACCGGTACTACCAAAGACGGATCGGCTACTATTTCCCAAAATACTGTTTTACCCAATGATTTACTTTTTGACTATGTCATTGACTTAAAACGAATTGCAGAGAATCGTTATGAATGTGACGGTTCTACAAGTCTTACGGCAGAAGCTCTCAGTACGATGATGACACTTTGCGGTCTGACCTCTTCCGATTTTGAAGGTACTGTTAATAAAATTACGGTAGATGCCAGATTCAATGGAGATCAACTCAATATGACCATTACTTACATGACCGATTTGGGAATCAGTGTTAATTCTATTTTTACTGGTACAAAAGAGTAGTCTATTGCAAGTATTCAGTTTAAAGGTGTCTTTTTGACACCTTTTTTTGTCATTACAATATTAATGTCGTTTCCTATCAATGTTTCAGTTATTATTTAACTGATGCCAATGTAATTACAGTGACGTTGGTATTTTCAATTTCTAAAATTTTCTGTATGGCAGCTTCCGTAGTGGCGCCGGTAGTGAGTACATCATCGCAAACAATGACGTGTTTGTTTTGAAGTGCTTCGGCATCGGCAATTTGAAAAACGTCTTTGACATTTTCCCAACGATTATATCGACTTTTTTTGGTCTGAGTTTCGGTAAATTGCTTTCTGACAAGGTAATTGTTGGTATAGGGAATATGGGTGGCGCAGCTCAATCCCATAGCAATCCACTCGCTCTGATTGTAGCCGCGGATTTTTTGCTTTTTCGGATGCAACGGAATGGGAAGAATGTAATCTACATCAGATAATTTCCCCGCTTGGATGAGTTTATGACCGTAATATTCACCCAATTCGGCACCAATTTCTTTGCAGCCTTTGTATTTTAAATGGTGCAAAATTTGCTGTACATGATTTCCTTTTCTGTAGTGTAGCAAGGAATAGGTATTCTCCACCTTCACACGTCCCCGAAAAATTTCGTCCAACGGATTCTTTTCTATTAAATGATAATTGGTTTCCGGAAGATGAAGATAGCAATGCAAACACAAGTGCTTTTCATTTTCTTGCAAAATTTGATGGCAACCGATACAAAAGTGGGGATAAAATAAAGATAAAAGATTGTCGAGAAACTTGAAATATTTTTTCATCATCATACAATTAAATAGTATTTTTGCAGTTTATTTTAGAGGTTACAAAAATACTATAATTATGCAAACATCAGATTTAGAAATCACAAAAAAACAAAATTATGAAGAAAACCCTTTGAAGAAATGGGTTATCTTATTGGGTATCTTGGCATTTATCTTTTTAGGAACCACTATTTATTTCGCAAAATTCTATTCTCCGTCTTTCAATAATCAGGTTCAAAGTATGACGGAAGAGAAAGAAAAAGTGGAACAAGATTTGAATAAGGAATTGGCAGATTTGTTGGCACAGCACAATGCCATTAAGTCTGAAAATGGTGAATTAGCACAGCAATTAGCTGAAAAAGATAGTGTGATCTTAGCAAATGCTGCCGAAATTCAAAAACTAATCAACTCGCAGGGCGATTACAAACGAATCAAAAAACAATTGGCACGTTTGCAAAATATTGCTCAAGAGTATGTGACTGAGATGGATAAATTGATAGAAGAGAATAAAGTGTTGAAGAATGAAAATACGCAGTTGACGCAATCGTTAAGTAAAGAGCAAACGGAAAAAGCGCAAATTGTACAAGAAAACGAAGCACTTAATCAGAAAATCAATACAGCGGCTACGCTGTCGGTTTACAATATTCACAGTCGTTGCGTTTATCATAAGTCTCGTAAGAATGAGGAAGTGATTACCGAAAAAGCCAGTCGTGCCAAACAGATTAAGACTTCTCTTATTTTGGGTGCCAATTCATTATTGTCTCCCGGTACTTATAATATTTATTGTAGAATTTCGGTTCCCGGCGATGGAAGAGTTTTGACGCCCGGCAAGTCGGATGCTTACACCTTTATGAATGACGGCAAAAAATTGCAGTATAGTGCCAAAACTGCTGTCAATTATGTGAATAAGGCTGAAAATGTTACGTTGATTTGGGATATTCGTGAGAATGATAAAGCCATCAAAGGGACGTACATTGTACAAATTTATTCCGATACGCAGTATTTGGGAGAAACACGTTTTACTTTAGATTAGTTTAGTATCGCGGGTGAAACAACGCAATGGTACTTTGAATGTATTCACGATCTAAGTGGGTGTAAATCTCTGTGGTCGTGATGCTTTCGTGTCCAAGCATTTCTTGTACGGCTCGTAAATCGGCACCTCCTTCAATTAAGTGAGTGGCAAAGGAGTGACGAAAAGTATGCGGACTGATATTCTTGGTAATGCCGGCGTCTTTGGCAGTTTGTTTAATGATAAGAAAAACCATTTCGCGTGTCATCTGTTCGCCGCGGCGATTGAGGAATACGATATCTTCAAACCCCTTTTTTATTTTGAGCTGTTGCCGTTTTCCTTCCACATAATTGAGGAGTGCTTTTTGTGCAGTTTCGCCGATGGGTACAATTCTTTCTTTGTTGCCTTTGCCAATGACGCGAAGATAATCTTCAGGCAAGTGGAGCCACGATAGGCGCAAGTTGACCAATTCGCTCACGCGCAGACCGCAGCCGTATAATATTTCAATAATGGCGCGATTTCTGTCTCCTTCCGGTTTGCTTAGGTCAATGCTGTTGATGATGGCTTCAATTTCGGGTATGGACAAAACCGTAGGCAGATGGCGTCCCATTTTGGGTAAATCGACCAGTGTGGCAGGATTTTCGGAAACGATATTTTCTATCATTAAAAACCGGTAAAATGCCCGAATGCCGGAAATGAATCGCGCTTGGGAACTCGCTTCCTTATTCTCGTCGTGCAATTGAATGAGCAGGTCGTGCAAGTCTTCAATGGTGACCTCTTTCAGCGATTGGTTGGCATGATGCGATTGTATAAAATCTTTTAAAACCTGAACATCATGAAGATAGGCTTCAACGGTTTTGGGTGAAAGCGATTTTTCCAATAAAAGATGTTGCTTAAATTGTCGGAGATAAAGCGAGTCCGGATCTGTATTGTTTGTATTATTTATAGCCATAAAATTGTTTTTAACTTGCAAAGGTACATTTTATATTTAAAAACAGACTGTTTTATCATTTTGAATTATAAATTTTCTTTCAACGGCAAAGTGCGGGTACTTTCGTTGCTTTGTTATCAAACACTTTTGCAATGAGGGGGGATCTCAAATGCGCCAACGATTGTAGCGGATACCCCGCAGCAGCGGCGGCTTTGCAGGTCAGAAGTAAAAGGTGAAAGTTTTGGAGCAGGGATTTAAGGCAAGGTCAAGGAAGTTGCCGCTGCGCGGAGTATGAGCGGAAAGCGTGACGGCAGTTTTGGGAGGAAATAGCAAGAAAATAGTGCAAAAGATAAGGAATAGTGCGGTGGAAAACTGCCGGGGCGCCCAAATAATTACTATATTGAAAATGAATGTTTTATATTCGGGAAAGCCAAAGCGAAATGGGAATAGAAATATTGAAAGAGGAAGTTATACAGAAAAAGAAACGATAGGTGATTATTACCACATAAATTGATAAATAAGAAAACAATTTTAATCGTTAAAAGCCTTATTTGATTTGTTAAAAGCCTAATGTTGTTATTAAATGATTGATATTCAATATAATATAAATAATTCAAAAAAACACACAAAAACGCAGATAGATTAAAAAAACTGTATATTTGCGAAATAAAATATAATAAGTGAAATTATGAACAAAAAACATTATTATATGAACAAAAAAACATTATTTTATGTAACTTTAGAAATAGAAACTCGTAGAATTGTTACTTATTGAGTGTAATATAATAATACAAGGAATAATAAAAAACAATAATATTAAAACCCCCCTTTTATGAAAAAAATTCTATTCTTTTTAGCCGGTCTATTGCTTATGACAGCCGGTGTGCAGGCTCAAGGATGTGTCAAAATTTCCAAAGCCGGTGTTCTTAGTGCCAATATTAATGCGGGCGCAGGAGTGACGGAAACGTACGAGTTTAGTTATACGAACGTTGTTGACCCCGAAAAGAATTATGCTGTACAGTTTTCTTTTTTGTTGGATGGCGAATTAATAGATGCCAACGACTTTTACAATTATGTTGACACCAGCGTAACGTGTTTTCTTATTAAGAAAAACATTCCAACTTTTTTTGGATCGATGGTTTTAAATCCAACGGGCTATTTTCCGCAAGCGAGCTCTCCATTTACTGCAAATGGTCTAAACTATTCGGCATACAAATATAACTATTTGTGTGGCTCATATTTGAGTGTAACCTCACCTCCTTCATTGACCACTTTTATTCGTCTTGTGATAGGTTGGAAAATGGAAGGAAATTATTCGATTGTGATGAATTTAGTGGAAATGAACGGTGGAACCGATTACCCCTATACTATTAAAACGGGTGTCTATATCGGAGGACAAGGTGCTACCATAGGTGCTTTGGTGCACAGAGATACCTTAACCACGACCAAGACCAAGACTATTGCTACACCAAGAGTAGATACGATTTGTTATAATGCCGTTCCATATACGATTGGTGACAATACTTTTGTGTCAACTGATTTTACCAATACTGCGGGAGATAATTATACTTATTCTAACAACCATACGGTGCAATACGGTATATTTAATACGACTTGTTATACAAGAATTGACAGTATTGAACAGCTGGTAATGTACAGAATGCCTAAATTAACTATTGAGCAGAAGGCATCAGGTAATGTGACCACCATTTGTACGAATACGAATGCCGGTTATATTTATGTGGGTTTTTCCGGTGGGGTGGCACCATACAATATCGTAGTATATAAGGATAATGCTGTTTATAGTACATTTGCTTCTGCTGTGGAAAATGATAGTTTAAAAGTGACGGGGCTTGAGGCAGGTACTTATACGGTGGCTGTTCAAGATGCCAAAGGTTGCGAAGTGTTGATGACACCGGAAGTGACCATTACGGATGCTTTGGCTGATAATGTATTTACTGTTAGTATGCCTACTATTCCTACATTGGCTTGTTCAAACGGAACCACTAATGTCGAGGTTACTGTTGACTCTCTCTCAGGTCAAAATGTTACTAAATCCTATTTGTGGAGTAATGGCGTGACTGATAAGGACTTAACCGATGTCGGTGCGGGTACTTATTCTTTGACCGTTACCGATGAAATGGGCTGTACGGCAAACGATAGTATAACTATTGATGCTAATGAGCCGATCACAAGTTCAACTAATGTTTCAATCTGTGCCAATGAGATTCCATATACTTATATCGATGGCAATGGGGATACAACAGAGACTGTATTTACGGAGGCCGGAGAGAAAGTGGTTCATTTTACTACACCAGCTGGCTGCGATAGTGCCGTTACCGTAACGTTGACGGTGAATCCGTTGCCAACGGTAATACTGACGAGTACCGAAGATACTATCTGTTATGGTGAATCTACTACTTTGAATGTTAATTTTACAGGAACTTTGCCAATCACTATGATCTTGGACGGAGATACAATAGAAGTGATCGAAGGTACTTCAACAACAAAAGCGGTTTCACCAACGGCCACCAAGACCTATACGATCAGTGTATTTTCGGATGGTAACGGATGTGCGATAGAACAACCGGTTAGTACGGACATTACTGTTCATCCATTACCAACGATGGATGATCCTGCAGATGTAGTCTTGACGAACGGTGCAACATTAGCCACTACATTTACTGACCAAACCGATATTGTCTATAATTGGACAGTAACTTCCGAATTACCTGACGGAGTAACCATGGGTGCGACTTCGGGAACAGGTTCTATTAGTACCGTTGTCGGTAATACAGGAACTACAACACAAGTTATTACGATTAGTGTTGTTCCAACCAATAGCGTGACCGGTTGTTCGGGAACAGCTCAAACCTTTACGGCAACGGTTTATCCGACTCCTGAAATGACTCAACCTGAAAATATTATAATTTGTAATGGTGACTCAGCAACAGTAGATTTTGCAAGTGAATTGGAAGAAGTTACCGGTTTTGAATATAGATGGACTGCCACGATTCCTGAAAACTGTACGAGCGGAGTGACTTCCGGTGTGGAATATACGGGCAATATTGACGCTGCGTTTAGTAATACTACTACCGATGTAAAGACGATAAGTATTAGTGTTGCGCCTTATTTTGAAAATGGCGATAATGATTTTGTCGGAGAAACCCAAACTTTCACTATTACGGTTAATCCGAACTTGGCGGACATTATGGCAACAGATCAAACTATTTGTAGCGGAACTGCATTTGGTGAGGTAGCGTTATCAAATATTCCTGAAAGCGACATGACCTACACATGGACGGTTGCTGAAAATGATAATGTAGAAGGTGAAGCTGCTTGCACAACTGCAACAGCCACCATCACCCCACAAACCTTAACGAATACAACTTATGAGTCTCAAGAGGTTATTTATAGCATTACCCCAATATACAATTATATGGATAACGAACAGCCGAAAACTTGTAGTGCTGATACGTTTAATTTTAAAGTAACGGTTAATCCGAAATTGACGGATATTACGGCAACTGC
>CAYYHC010000065.1:0-11182 GCA_964471715.1 uncultured Lentimicrobiaceae bacterium
CGATAGTCAATATTTCGTTGTTGTTTAGCAGAGACTAATTCGTCTAAGCTGATTTCCATATTGTTGTTCACCGGCCAAACCGTTGTGGCATCTTTACCGCAATACCACGGGGTTAATTCTACCGGAATTTCATATTCGTAATAGTTATCGGTGAAGTCGGAACCCAAACGGATGAAAACGGTAACGTCACCTTTGTTGACAACGTCGTTCTCGTGCACTTTTTCGGCATGAACAAACATTTTCATTTTTTTGAATTTCCGGAGGTCGTATTTCGTAGTTTTATAAATAGCGCGGGCATCTCCATCTACCAAGTTTTGGACTTTCATTGTGAGGGCTTGCTCATTGACATAATAGATGTTTGAACTTCCAAAACCCTGTTCACGTTCAATGTCGGGTGGTATCACATAAGGAACGGGACGACGATTCCCATTTTCTTCGAAGCTGACGCTGGACACGTTAAATACGCTTTCATCACCACCTTGTGCCGGCAGGTATTCCCCTTCTTCCATCAAATCTAACGAGTAGGTTCTCCAATCACTTCTCACCAATTCAAAAGTGGCTAAACGGCATATAATGGGTTCTGAAAAGTCTTTCATAAACATACGCATAAAACGGATAGAGTTGTATCCTGAGATGTTGCCGACGATTTTGTCCGGATTCTTAATCGGTATTTTAAACTGATACCATTTTGTTGCAGGTTTGCTTCCGTTGGGAAGAGGTTCCGGAATGGCTTCGAATACGTCATTGATGTAGTTTTCTCCAACATTCATGCGGTCAGGGCGCAACTCAATAACATATTGATAATATTTTTCATCTTCACTCAATGTATTATCATTGTTCACATCTTCCATGTTGGGGATGTTTGTGGCAGAGGTCGGGTATGACTCACCACTCTGTTCGTCAGTAGGAGAGTTGCCTTCAGGATTATTGTAATTTTTGTACCTATCTAAAATTTTCAGATCCCCATCGTCATAATCTCCACCTCTAAAATAATGAAAATTATCGGATGATGGGTCGGCTAATGCTTTCGAATAGGCTGCAGAACTAGTTCCATATTGTGCAGCAATAAGATTTAAGTAGGTGTCGCTGAAGAATTCTTGTTCTTGCGTATTGGGTAAACCATCATAACCGACATCTTGGTTGGCGCGAGCTGACGATTCGTTATCGAAAGCGGTGACAATCATTTGAATGGTTGGAACACGTCCCCAAACCGTATATTCAACATTTTCATCTGAACCGTCGGTTGGCAATCCGTTTTCGAAGAATTTTTTACCATCTTTTAATATGTCTTCCGAGATATCTCCCAAGTTGAAGTACAATTTACCTCCGCCATGATTGGGATTGTCAATGAAAGGGTCCATCATCCAAAATTCGATGTATTCAAAGTTGGAGGATTCAAAATCGGTATTATCCATTTCTCGCATGATACCGCCCCAACGTGAACTCGGATTGTTGAGTAAACCATCAGAATTAACGCCGGCGGATAAACCTTCCATTCCGTTAACATCATAATTATAAGGACCTTTTTCTTCAGGATAAAAAGCCAAATTAAGCACTGAAATATTCGTGGGAGTACTATTAGAACTCTCTTTGTTTGGGAAAAGTTCTGTCTCATATACTTCTCTCGCATAAGTAGCTGACTGGTCGTCTTGGGTAATATTAGAAGGGGTTGCGCTATTGTCACGATAGAAAATCGGGTCGATAACGTACCAGCAGAATTTTGCTCTGTTATATCCGTATGCTAATTTTTTACGTGGAGAATCATTGTCGTTGGAAAAGGCTTCGGGAAAAAGCTGAATTTGAGATTGTGGGGTAGAAGCTAAAGACCATTTATTGATGGAACGAAGATCAACCGTCGATTTTGTAGCTTCGAAATCATCAATATAGGTAGTTCCATCTTTGCCTATTGCGCGTGAATGCCCCGGAATAAAATGAGCAAATTCTCCCTCCAACTGCAAGTTAGATTCAGCAGTAGTACTATGAAAAGTGAGCAAATCTACCGCTTTGGTGATAAACGGCACTTTGGTCTTGTAGTTGAGATTCATCCCCCAAATCGTATTATTAATGGGTTCATCTCCATAATTAACTTTTTGAGTAATAGGACGCTCGTTCAAATTCAATACGGTCGCACCAATGTTGAAATTGTCGGAGAATTTATAATCCAAGTTCAAACCGAACATTCTTTGATCGTTTAATCCGAAGGTGGATTGGTTTTCTAATGAAATGTTGATGGGAGTTCCCGAATTGAGAACGCCTTCATTGATAATGCTGACGGTTCCCATACTGTAGTTCACCGTATAATCAACGTTTTCGGTCAATGTAATCCCGCCGGCAGTTACTTTGACGGAACCTTCCGGAACGTTCATCGCATTCAAATAAATTTCAGATCCTGAACTCGATTTATAACTACCTTCCAAATAATACTTGTTTTTGGAGGTGTATTGTTGGGCTAATGTTTTGGTTGTGGTGTACAATGAATCAAACGCATACTTGTCGCCGCTGGTTCCATCTGTAAAAATCGCCCGCAAATCTTTTCCAAAAGGCTCAATAACAGGGAAATAAATTTTTCCGTTATTGGAATTGATCGTACCACCTTGGGTGGCGGCATTGTCTAAAAAGTCGAAAATACCATCAGAATAGGGGTCCTGCTGTTTATTTAATCTATCTAATCCTAAAAGACGAATAATTGGAATACCTTTTTGACTACCGGTATTAAAAAAGCCATTGGCAACACCTTCATCATCACCTGTGTACAAAATATTTAAGATGAAATCTTCATTGGAAACCTGATAGGCACCCAAATTATAGACGTTTTTCATCATCAAATTCCATAACGGCGATTTGGTGTTTAAAGTGGTGCTTTTCAATAACTTGGTACGAATACAATTAGGAGCGTTCACCTCATTGGAGAATTCACCCACTTGATAAACTTTATCGTCTCCAATAATGGTATATTGGTAGGCTACTGCCAACACTTGGTCGGCGGTAAGAGCTGTATTTAAAGAGATGAAACCGAGTTGGCTGTTGAAAGTATATTCTGAGGACGAGAGCAATCGCGCGCTTTCAATTTTTTCGTAATCAACGCCGGACGTGAGACCATAGCTCCGCATATTATTATTTACATCACTCAAATTTCGATAGGCGGAGGTGTCAATAATCATAGTTAAGTTGTTGGTAGAGTCGTATGGATATATGCCACCTAAGGAATTAAATCCGGAAAATTGAGGGTTACTTTCGCCCAAGTCGGTGAAAGCAACGATATTACGATTGTCAGTAGTGGCAGAACCGATAGTGGTGCGCCATACTTCAATTTTGGTAATTACAATAGGAGAACCTACCAATGGCAATGTCTCCAAATATTGGTTATAGTGATCTCTAAAGAACTGTCCCAAGAAATAGTGCCTATTTTCTTCGTATTCGTCTGCTTTGAAATAGAAGTCGTTGGTTTGTGCGCCGCCGCTGACGGTGATGGTTTCCGTTTCTGATTTTTGCTCCGAAGCAACCGCAGTAACCATTAATTTCCCGAACTTAAGTTGTGTTTTAATACCGAACAAACTCTGGCTTCCGGTAATTAATGTGCTATTGAGAGGAAGTGTAACATTACCAAACTCAATAAGTTGTATAATATCATCTTCTTTTCCTTCAAATTTAAGTTTCATCTCATTTTCGAAATCAAACATCGCCTTAGTATTGTAGTTGAGGTTGAATTCGATTTTGTCGCCGATTTTCGCCAATACGTTGAGTTGAATATTTTCGTCGAAATTAAATTGAGTTACTTTTCTTTGTTTGACAGGAAGGGATGGATTATCGTTTTGGTTATATAGCACGCCGAAAATGAGTTCCACGTTGCCGGAAGGACGTATGTCAATGGTATTGCTACCGAAAATGCTTTCAAAAATTTTGCCTCCCACGTGAAGTTGCGGAATCAAACCATTTCCACGACCGCCCCGCGCTGCGTAATTAGCCCCGCGCTCGCGCCAATAATCACTCGTAGATTTGCGTAAATCATAATCAATGTATTCATCTATCGTCATTGATGATGACGGACCAAATGGAACATTGCCGGTCATGTTTTGAAATTTGTAAGTATTGGTGTTTGAATCATAAACGATTAGTGTGCCAACACTTTCCGGTGTGTTTAGATTGAACGGACTATAGAAATTGTTTTCGTCTAACGGATTATTGTCATAATTGGGAATGGGAACGCGCAAATCATTACTATCGGGAGGAGTTCCCGGAATTTGAGTGGTGTCAGTAATGAAATTTGCTTTTATGGGATTTGAAACACCTTCAGCAACAATATCTTCAGGTTGAGAAACCACTTTTTCAGAAGTCTGATAAAAGGTTTGCTGCGGTGACGGAATCGCCCAAATGAGTGTACACAAGGCAAAAGCAGCAACTATAGTTATAATATATTTTTTAGCGTTCTTTCCAATAATCACGTTTGAAATGTCTGTTAGTTTTTATAATAGCTTCAATGCTTTTTTGATTAAATCTTCAACGGTTAATGCCCCTTCCTCTTTTATTATTTTGTCTATCACTTTTTCAGCTGCATTTTTTTGGAAACCCAGCGAAACTAATGCAGATAACGATTCTATTTTATTATTATTGTAAGAGGGTGAAAATATATCATTGTTTTGCAATGGCTTTTTGCCGATTTTATCCTTCAACTCAATGATGACGCGTTGAGCTGTTTTGGTACCAATTCCTTTAACCGATTGTATTAGTTTGACATTCTCGGTATTAATTGCATTGATGACGTCGCCGATGGAAAGCGACGACAGAATTAAGCAGGCAGTGTTGGGTCCAATTCCGTTTACCGAGATAAGCAGTCGGAAGAGTGTCCGTTCATCTTCATCATAAAACCCGTATAGCAATTGCGCATCTTCTTTGACAACAAAATGGGTGAATAATTTGATTTCGGTTTCATTTTTGATTTGTGAGAATGTATTGAGAGATATATGGACTAAATAACCGATTCCTCCGCCAGTTTCGATTACTACAAATGCAGGGTTCTTTTCAATGAGAGTTCCCTTAATGTGTGTTATCATAGATGTATTTTTCTACGGTTAATAAAACTGCAAAATTACAATTTTTTTTTCGATTATTTTTTATTCCAACAAAAAAAGAGGCATGATAATATGCCTCTTTTTTTATGATTAATAATAGAACAAAACTATTCTCTTACTTTCAAAATAAAGCCTGTTCCGTGAATATTGCTGATTTCAATAGGGGGTTCGTAACCGTCCACATATTTCCTTTTGCGTCCGCCTTCTTTATTAATGTATTTTGGATCAATAGGATCTAAACTCAAGTATGAACGAAGTTTAGTCAAGAAAACATCCATACTTCTACCGGCAGCATAATCGTCGCTTCCCCAAATTTGTCTCAAGATGACATCACGAGGGAGCAATTTGTTTTTATTTTCGCATAACAAACGTAGTAATTCGGCTTCTTTTCTGGTCAAAGAACGCGTTTGTGAAGGGTGCGTAAGTTGCATCGTGTTGAAGTCAAACGTGTAATTGCCAAATGAAAATATTTCATTGGTGGTTCTCAAAGCAGGTTTGGCTTTCTTCGGCTTCTTGGTGCGGCGAAGAATGGCTTCGATACGTAGCAACAACTCTTCCGTACTGAAAGGTTTGGTAATATAGTCGTCACATCCCATACGGAAAGCTTTAATTTTGTCCTCTTTATCATTGCGTGCAGTTAAAAATATTACGGGAACTTCCTCGTCAACTTCACGGATTGCAGCTAATAATTCATAACCATTTTTCTTTTGCATAATAATGTCAAATATACAGATGTCATACTTACATTGTGCAAATGATTGAAAAGCAGCCTCTCCATCACTAAAATCATCAACATCATATCTAAGGGCTTCCAAGTAATCTTTTAAGACGTGACGCAAATTCTGGTTGTCTTCTACCAGCATAATTCTTCCTTTAATTTCTTTCATAATTTATTCTTGTACTAATTAATGCCTTTTTTATAATTCTGTTTATATCGTAAGATAATACTTTTTGAACTTTAATAACATTATAAAAGTTTGCTTTTACCAACTAACTGAGCAAACACAATACAACACCACAAAGAACGAAATTTAAACAATATTATTGTGAAAATGTTCATTTTTATATTTTTATGTTAATGCCTTCGACTATTATTGGGCTAATTGTGTTCTACTCGTAGCGTAAAGCATTGATTGGATCAAGGTTAGCTGCTTTTTTGGCAGGATACCATCCAAAAAATACACCTGTGACCGCACAAACAAAAAATGATATGACTATGGCAGATTGACTGATGATAAAGGACCATTTTAATGCTGTTGATAGCACAAAAGCAATGCCAATGCCCAAAATAATGCCTATTATTCCTCCAATTAGACTTAAAATGACACTTTCCGATAAAAATTGGTATAATACATCTCTATTGCGCGCACCAATCGCCATTCGCAAACCGATTTCTTTGGTTCTTTCCGTTACCGTTACATACATAATATTCATTATACCAATGCCGCCAACAACAAGTGAAATGGAAGCTATTGCCGACAAAAGAACAGTAAGTAATTGAGTTACAGAACTCATCGTGTTTAATAATTCTTCTTGTGTGCGAATTTCAAAGTCATCTTCGGCACCCTCTTTGATTCCATGGTTTTTTCGGAGAATATAGGTTATTTCTGTGGCTGCCAATTCCGAACTCTCTTCGTTGATGGCCGACGCAAATAACATGTTGTAATAATTAATACCTAAAAATCTCTTTTGAACCGTGGTGTAAGGAACCAAAACAACGTCATCTTGGTCTTGCCCCATCTGATTCTGCCCTTTCGATTCCAAAACGCCAATAATTTTCAAGGGTACTGAACCACATCTGATTACTTGTCCTATAGGTGATTCTCCATTGGTGAAGAGATTCTGTACAATCGTTTTCCCGACAAGACAAACTTTCGCATATCTTTTTACTTGATCATCGGTGAAAGTCACCCCTTCTGATAGTTTATACTTGCGAATATCCAAATACGAGGGGGCCACTCCTTGCAAACTCCCTGGGTGATTGTTGGATCCAAAAACCAATTGTGCGGAGGTGCTGACGGATGGCGAAATGTGGGCTATGTATTTAGAATTTTTGTTTAATGATTGTAAATCCTTGGCATCCAATGATTTTGCTGTCCCACTTCCCATATTTACGCCGCCTCGCATCTGTCTTTCCGGCATCACCATAATCATATTGGACCCCATTGAGGAGAGCTGCTCCTGAACACCTATCGTAGAACTTTGTCCTAAACTAACCATCACAATAACGGAACTGATTCCGATGATAATTCCCAACATAGTCAAAAAAGCCCTTCCTTTATTTCTCAAAAGCGCTCTTAAAGATATTTTGATAAGATTAATGATGTTCATATCTGAGTGTTTTTGATGTTGTTTTCGTAGTTGATAAGTGCTTGTTTAGCAGATTGTTGATCTTTTGCTTCATCTAATACGATTTTGCCGTCTCGCAACTTAATCGTGCGGGTGGTGAATAGGGCAATATCCGGTTCGTGAGTGACAAATGCAATTGTTTTTCCTTGACTATGAAGCTCTTGGAAAAGTGTCATGATTTCATAAGAGGTTTTGGTGTCCAAATTTCCTGTCGCTTCGTCGGCTAAAATGATGAGGGGATTGTTGACTAATGCGCGAGCAATGGCAACGCGCTGCTGCTGACCTCCTGAAAGTTGGTTGGGCGCATGCTGCATTCTGTCACTGAGTTTCACGGCTTCTAACGCAGCTATGGCTCTTTCTTTACGCTCTTTGGAAGATATTTCGGAATTGTACAACAACGGAAGTTGAACGTTCTCCAATGCGGAAGTGCGCGCCAACAAATTGTAATTCTGAAAAACAAAACCGATTTGACGATTTCGTATGGTGGATAACTGATTGCGACTTAGATTATTAATGGATACCCCGTTAATGATGTATTCGCCTGAACTTGGACGGTCCAAACAACCTAAAATATTGAGCAAAGTAGATTTCCCCGAACCGCTTGTACCCATAATACTTACAAATTCACCTTCAGTGATGGCAAATGAGATGCCGTCCAAAGCATGCACCGTTTCACTACCTACTTTGAATTGTCGTACCAAATCATGAATCTTGATAATCTCTTTTCTTTCCATCCTTATCTCTTTTTCTGTTCCGGCGGATGCGGCATGAATGAACTGCTTTCATTTTTATCTCCGTTCATCTTGCTCAACTGTTTTTCTGAGATGACAATCTCTTCGCCTGCTTTTATACCATTGGAAATAAGTGTTTTGGCACCATCATCAATACCTATCGTCACTAATCTCTCTTCAAACTGATTTCCCTTTTTGACCCAGATACTCTTCTTTGTAATATCTTTCAAACTATTGGTCAAATCTTCCTCATTATTGAACAAATTTTTAAAAGTAAACCCTTGTTCCATCATTTTGGCTTGAGTTTCTTTGCTTAATGTAAAGAAAAGTGCCTCCGTCGGGACAGTCGTGCCGGATTGTTTATCAATAATAATATTGACGCTTGCAGTCATACCGGGGAACAATTTTTCTTCATTATTGGGTGCATCAATGATGACGGTATAGGTGACTACATTGGATGTTACGACGGGTTCCAAGCGAATTTGTTTGACCGTACCCATAAAAATGTCATCCGGAAAGGCATCTACCGTGAATGTAACCGCTTGACCAATACGTATTTGACCAATATCGGCTTCGTCAACATCGGCTTCTACCTGCATCTGTTTCAAATTGTTGGCAATGGTGAAAAGGGTGGGGGTGTTGAAGGAAGCCGCCACCGTTTGACCTTGCTCTACCGCCTTGCTCAATACAATGCCCGAAATAGGCGAATAAACTTTACTGTACGATAAATTAACTTGGGCTCTTTGTAAGTCAGATTTGGCAGTAAGTACTTGATTCTTTGCTTGTATATACTGATTGGTCGCCTCTTCGTAAGAAGTTTGTGTGGCGGCTTTGTTTTCGTATAAGGCTTTGACTCTGTCGTAACTTTGTTTTGCCAATGTAAGGTTGCTTTGTGCGTTGGAAAGGGTCGCTTCTGCCTGATTGACTTGCTCTTGCAATGTCGAACGGTCTAATTCTGCCAATAAATCACCCTTTTCGACTCTTGAATTGAAATCAACATATAGTTTTTCAACGATTCCGGATACTTGAGTGCCGACTTCTACTTTGTAAACGGGTTGTATTTCGCCCGTTGCCGTGACCGTAATTTCAACGCTGTCAATCCGTGCTGTTGATGTTTCCAATGTAACTTCGGTCATCTTCTTCTTGCTGATGGCAAAGATGACAATGATTACAATGACAATTGCACCTACTATGCTTCCAATAATAATTCTTTTTTTCTTTTTAGATTCCATATATAGTTGATTTATAATTCAATACTATTACCAGTATAAACATCTAATATTTTTTTCTGTAGCAAAAAATTGTATTTATTTTGCATAAAATTGTTCAAAATATTCAAATAATTGGTTTGCTGTTGCAATAAATCTACTGCCGTAATGGCACCATGTTGAAACTTTTGGTTATATGCCAAATAATTGGCAAAATAGGCATTCTTTTGCACTTCTGAGAGCATATATTGATTATAAGCCTTTTTCATACTCAAGTAATATTCTTCAATCTCTTTTTGAATATCCAACTTTGTTTGTTGAAGTGACAACTCGGCTTGTCTAACGTATAATTGCTTTATTCTTACACTATTACGAGTGCTATTTTGTCGATATATTGGAATACTGAGGCTGATGCCGATATTTTCTCCCAAATTATCCAACAGACTGTTACTGCTGTTTCCGTGTTCTTTACTATATAAATTATTGTATCCGGTATTGATGCCGGCGTCTAATGATAGTGTCGGATAATATGCCGATTTTGCCAATTTAACATCGTAATTGGCAATTTCTACCGAATTATTCACTATTTTTAGCTCCG
The DNA here is from genome assembly GCA_964471715.1 of uncultured Lentimicrobiaceae bacterium. GTDB lineage: Bacteria > Bacteroidota > Bacteroidia > Bacteroidales > WCHB1-69 > UBA1756. The sequence continues at coordinate 9,956 of CAYYHC010000065.1, forward strand.
GAAGGTAAGTCATCGCTTGAATGAGAATATGTTCTAATTCGGGAACTGACATTTCTTGCGAAATTTTGGCGCTGTCGGGTGTGACAACCAATAGTGATTGTTGAGGTTTTAATGACAATAAGTTTTTGAGCGTCAATATATTATTTGAAATAACAATGTTCGTATTTTCAATCGTCAAGGAATCGGAGATATACTGCGATTGAAGTAAAAGATAATCACTTTCCAAGATTTGTCCCACTTGGTATTGGTGTTTGCCCTCATTGAGTTGTTCGCGGCTGCTTGTCAGTACATTTTTCTGATACGTTAATAATTCCTGATTCATCAGTACAGTCAGGTAGGCTTGAATAATTTGAATGTGGATTGTGTTCTTATTTTGCTCAATTTGCAATTCTGCTTGCGAAACGTGTAATTGATTTTGTTTAATTGTGTTGTAAGTATTTAATCCGTTAAATAATGTGAGACCGGCATTAATTCCGTAGTTACCGCTCAAGTTAAAACCGCCTGTTGTCGAATGATGAGAATATCCAAAATTCTGGCTCGCCGACGCTGAAATTGTGGGAGACATCAATAACTTGGATTGAGATAATTGTATTTGAGAGTTCGATAAATCGATATTTGAACTTTGTAAATTCAAATTATTTTCGTCGGCATATTTAATACATTCTTGTAAAGATAGTTGTAAATTTTGACAATTGATTGAAAAAGAGCATAATGCAAAAAAGGACGCGATAATTTTTTTCATCGATAAAATTTTTACGACAAATAAGACAAAAAAACGTACGAATAGTTTAAAACCGCACTATCAGTTTCAGTTAAAACCGCTTATTTTTCATTGAATAATGAAAAATAAGCAGTGAATAATGTTTATGCCAACATTTCGCGCACTTTATGAATGGCTTTTACCAATTGGTCAACTTCATTTTTGGTATTATAGAATGCAAAAGAGGCACGAATGGTACCGGGAATATTCAGTTTAGTCATAATGGGTTGTGTACAGTGATGTCCCGTGCGCACAGCCACGCCCATTTTATCAATAATAAATCCGGCGTCATAATGATGTATATCCTTAATTATAAATGAGATAATGGATGTTTTATGTGGTGCTGTACCGATAATTTTGATACCTTCAATTTGTTGTAATTGTTGAGTGGCGTATTCTAAAAGTTCATTCTCGCACTTTGCGATATTTTGAATTCCGATTTGATTAATGTAATTAATTGCAGTTTT
>CAYYHC010000066.1:0-11176 GCA_964471715.1 uncultured Lentimicrobiaceae bacterium
AATTTAAAGCCCACACCGCAACCCGATAACTCTTTGTAGGGATAAGGACAATCTTCACATTTAGGGTCTAAAACGGCAGCCGCTTTGGGAAGTTCTTCACCGGCCAAATGGTGGTCGCAAATGATGACATCAATGCCGTAACTATTGGCAAAATCAATTTTATCGTTCGCTTTGATCCCGCAATCTAACGAGATTAAAAGCGTAAAATCATTAGCATGGCAATATTCAATTCCCTGATCTGAAATGCCGTAGCCTTCCAAATAGCGATCGGGAATGTAGTATTCGATGTAATTTTTATATTCGAAGCCGATAATTTCTTTTAAAAACGAATAAACTAACGCGACCGCAGAGGTTCCGTCCACGTCGTAATCTCCATAAACCAAGATTTTTTCGTTATCAATAACCGCCCTTGAAAGACGCTCCACCGCCCTATCCATATCCTTCATCAAAAAAGGATCATGCAGCTTCGATATATCCGGATTAAAAAATAATTGGGCATCTTCAATAGTATTGATGCCTCGATTCATTAATAAAGCCGCTAACGGCTTTTCAATTGACAAAAGTTGACTAAATTTCTCAACTTCTTTTTCGTCGGGAGTAGTAGTAAGAATCCACCTTTTTTCCATAGTATTTTATGTTATATTAGAGTTTGCAAATTTATAAAAATGTTTTTGGAAAATCAACCCCCTTTGAAAAATAAAATGAAAACATTTTTAAAGCTGATTTCTAATAGATATTAACTTCCGGAATTATTTGAATATCAAATGTTTCAAAAACTTTCTGTTGTACTTTTGTATAAAAATCCCGAACTTCCTTCCCCGTTGCACCTCCATAATTTACAATTACGAGTGCTTGTTTCGGGTAAACTCCGACATTGTTTTCTTGCGTTCCCTTCAACCCGCACAACTCGATAAGTTGTCCCGCCGCCAATTTCGCGCGCCCGTCAGGAGTAGGGAAAAAGACTAAATTTGGAAATTTCTGCTGTAATTTTTCAAATTGCAGAAGCGGAATGATGGGATTTTGAAAAAAACTGCCGGCACATCCTATTTCCCTAATATCCGGCAATTTCCTGTTTCGAACCGTCAAAATGGCATTGGCAACATTTCTCAAGGTAATCGGACATTTTTGAGATTCCAATTCTTCAATCAATCCTTTATAAGTAATTGTAAAATGCTCTTTTTTAGATAATTGAAACCGAACTTTTGTAATAAGGCACTGCCCTTTCAATTCGGTTTTAAAAATAGAATTCCGATAGCCGAACCGACAATCGGAGTGAGAAAGCGCAAATGGCGCCGCATCAGAGAGATAAAATCCGAAAACCTTGTCGATGACATCTTTCACTTCCACATTGTACGCCCCAATGTTTTGCACGGGACAACTACCCACCAAACCCGGAATGCCGACCAGATTTTCAACGCCATAATATTCATTTTCAATACAATAGGAAACAAAGTCCGCCCACGTCTCGCCTGCAGCAACCTCTATCCAAACGTGCGCATCATCTTCCGAAACCAACCGAATGCCTTTCGTCTTTAATTGAATGATAGTCCCTTCAAAATCTTTGGTAAACAGCATATTGCTACCTCCGCCAATAATCAAATGCGGAAATTCAAAAATGTGAGAATCAAATAATTGCGAGATTTCTTCTTCTTTCTCAATTTCAATTAGTTGCTGACAGTGAGCATCAATCGCAAATGTGTTGTAACTTTTAAGACTTTGATTTTGATAGGTTTTCATACGCTGTAGATTGGAAACTGCAAAAATACGCAAAGATTTCTGTTTAATGTCATTAATCAAAAAAAAATCGTTATTTTTGCCGCCCAAAATATATATAGTGAATATAAGACAAATAATATATGGAAGAAAAATTATTTAGCGAATTTTTACCTGTTTCGACAGAAGAATGGGAAGAAATTATTCAAAAAGATTTAAAAGGAGCTGATTATGAACGAAAATTAGTATGGCGAACCGACGAAGGCTTCAGTGTAAGACCATACTATAGAGCCGAAAACTTGAAAAATATCGCGTATTTGAACGCGCTTCCTAATGAGTTTCCTTACACAAGAGGTGCAAAAATCAAACAGAATAATTGGGAAATTGTGCAAAAAATTTCCGAAATCAATCCCGCAAAAGCCAATAAAATTGCAATTGCATCTATTAAAGGTGGCGCAACGACCATTGCTTTTTCGGTTAAAGAGATTCACTCTTATTCCGATGTGGAAACCTTGTTATGCGGTATCGACATAGAAAAAATAGGTATCCAATTTCTTCATGCTTCAAATTATCTTTCTGTTACACAAGATTTTATTAAATATATTCAAGCTAATAAGTTGAATGTAAACCTTATTAAGGGCGGATTAGGATTTGATGCTATTGCTTATTGTTTGCGCAACGGCAAATTTTATCGTTCGCAACAAGAAGATTTGAAAGAGGCGGTAGAATTAATTCATTTGACTGCCGACCTTCCAAATTTTAAAGTAATTGATGTACAAGGTATTATGATGCATAATGCCGGCGCAACGCTTGTTCAGGAATTGGGATATGCTTTGGCGATTGCCAACGAGTATTTCGCTTTTGGAACTGCCAACGGTTTGACCATCGACCAAATAGCTCAAAAAATGAACCTTACTTTGTCGATTGCATCTAATTATTTTATGGAAATTGCCAAGTTGCGTGCCGGCAGATTGTTGTGGTCAACCATTTTGGAACAATACCATCCGGCAGATGAACAATCGTACCAAGTTCGCATCAATTCCATTGCATCTTGTTGGAATAAAACGATTTACGACCCTTATGTAAATATGTTGCGTACGACCACCGAAGGAATGGCGGCGGCTATTGGCGGTGCCGACAGCATTACCTTGCAACCTTTTGATGTGGCTTTCAAATCTGATGATGATTTCTCGCGCAGAATCAGCAGGAATGTGCAGATTATTTTAAAAGAAGAATCTTATTTCGATAAAGTGGTGGACCCCGCTGCCGGTTCTTATTATATTGAGAATCTGACAGATGCTATTGCCGAACACGTTTGGAAATTATTCCAATCGGTGGAAGCCGTCGGTGGTATGATTGCACAAATCTTGAGTGGCGATATTAAAACGGAAATTGAAAAAAGTTGCCAAAAAAGAGATATGGACATTGCTACGCGAAAATATGTACTTTTAGGCACCAACCAATATCCGAATGCGCAAGAAATAATGATCGACAAAATCGAAGAACAAAAGGATGAGGAAACCCATGCCGGATTACGCACTTATCGTGGCGCGCAGGCATTCGAATCGTTGCGATTGGAGACGGAAACATACAGCAAAAAGCACGGAAGACCATCCGTTTTCTTGTTGAAAATCGGGAACTTGGCAATGCGCCAAGCACGCGCCGGCTTTGCAACCAACTTCTTCGGTTGCGCCGGTTATCAGATTATTGAAAATGTCGGATTCCAAACTATTGAAGAGGGAATCGAAGCCGCAAAAGCTGCCAAAGCCCAAATTGTTGTTTTGTGCAGTTCCGACGAAGAATATATCACTTTAGGTGTCGATGCTGCGAAAGCTGCCAAAGCCGCCGGTTTTATTTTCATTGTTGCCGGAAATCCCGTTGAAGTGGTTGACGCACTGAAAAATGCCGGAACGGACGACTTTATTCATGTAAAAACAAATGTATTAACCTGTTTGCAACATTATAACAAAATGTTGTTCACTGAAAAATGCTAATTATTTCACTGAAACATTATGAAAAAAATATTTTCTGCTATAATGCTCCTCTCTTTTATGACAATTATGTCTGCAAAAGCATCCTCCAATTTTATTACCGAAACAACCGTACAAGCTACTGTCAGCAAGGTACTTAAAAACACTTCAGCTTCAGCTGAAATGGTCAATCGCGGGGTTAATTTGACCGCCACACTTTGGACAGCACAAGATGGTAATCAGGAGGATTTTATCAATTTTTGTATCGATAATTTCTGCAAAAATGCAGAAGAAAAGGAAGCCCTTTTTAATAGACTTTGCGACAATTTTGAAACCATTTTGGGACACAACAATCGTGTTTCCATCGAGTTGAAAAGACCTATTGACGTACAAGGTTACAATGTAATGCCTATTGACGAAATGTTTGCCGCTTACGATGGCTTGGCTCATCTCGTTAATGATATGTTTGACAGCAAGGTAGCATTCGTTGTAACACTCAACTTTCCCTATTATACCTTAAAAGAAAAAACTGAGTGCGCCGATAAATGGTCGAATTTAGAATGGGGCTACGCACGTTTGGGAGATATGTTTACTTCGCGCGTGCCGTCCGACAAAACCAAAGCGATTAAAGCCGCCACCACCGCTGCCGAGAACTATATTTCCAATTATAACATTCACATGTATAAAGTTTGGAGCGACGAGAATCAAAAATATTGGTCGCCCGATACCAAACTGATTACCCATTGGGGATTGCGCGACGAGTTGAAAGCCGCTTACGCAGATTCACAAAACGGTCTCAAAAAACAGAACATTATTTACAATATTATGAAACGCATTATTGACCAATCTATTCCGAAAGAGGTCATTAATAGCGACGAATATATTTGGTATCCTTCTACAAATCAATTATTTATAGAAAATATTGAAATTATTGGAACGCCGGAAGAAGATGTGCGCTATCAATATTTGTTGGATAATTTCAAAGCCATTCAAGCATCGGACAAGTTTTACGTTGATAATTCCACTTTTTTATCGCGTACTTTCAATGAAGACCTTGAAATTTCGCAACGCGATGTAGAAAGATTATTTACGGCATATCTCTCTTCCCCGCAAGTGGAAACTGTTGCAAAGCTGATTTCCAAAAAGTTGGGACGTAAATTGCAACCTTTTGATATATGGTACAATGGTTTTAAAAACAGAAGTGATATTTCGCAAGAGTATTTGGATTCACTCACCCATTCCAAATATCCTACAAAAGAAGCATTTACCGACGACTTGCCCAATATTTTGAAAAAATTGGGATTTACGCACGACAAGGCCAACTTCATTTGTCAGAATATAACGGTTGATGCCTCTGTGGGTGCCGGTCACGCATGGGAATCGAAAATGAAAGGCGACAAAGCCATGTTGAGAACCCGAATCGGAAGCAACGGATTAGATTATCAGGGTTATAATATTGGTATTCACGAATTTGGACATAATGTAGAACAAACATTCTCTTTGTATAATGTTCCAAATTATTTTCTGTCAGGGGTTCCTAATACCGCCTTTACCGAAGCAGTGGCTTTTGCTTTCCAACAGCGTGATTTGGAATTGCTCGGTGCCAACAAAGCAGACGATATTTCACAATATTACAATCTGTTGGACAATTTCTGGAGCTGCTACGAAATTATGGGCGTATCATTGTTAGATATTCGAGTTTGGCAATGGATGTATCAAAATCCGAAAGCCAATGCTACGCAACTGAAAAATGCCGTCATCTCGATGTCAAAAGAAATTTGGAATCAATTTTATGCGCCTATCTTTAAAGAAAAAGACCAAACTATTTTGGCAGTTTATTCACACATGATTGAAGCTCCACTTTATCTTTCCGCCTACCCTATCGGCTATCTGATTAGTTTTCAGTTAGAAAACTATTTCCAAGGTAAAAACTTGGGAATGGAAGTGGAACGCATATTCTCGCAAGGCAGACTGATTCCTCAATATTGGTTACAAAAAGCAATTGGTGAGAAGCTAACCGTTTCCCCTTTTGTGAAAGAAACTACAGTAGCAGTTGAAAAAGTGATGACCTACGAAAAAGAGCAAGCCGCATTGAAAAAACAAAACAAAAAAAATAAAAAATAAACATGTTTACACTCTATGTAAAAGAGATTAAATCTTTTTTTAGCTCCATTATAGGGTACATCATCATAGGGGTTTTCTTGGTGGTTACCGGACTATTTCTCTGGGTATTTCCAAATTATTACAACATCTTTGAATCAAAAATAGCAGATTTACAAGTACTTTTCAATTTATCATGTTATTTATTTCTTTTCTTGATTCCTGCCATTACCATGCGTAGTTTTTCCGAAGAGAAAAAAACGGGCACCATCGAATTGCTTTTCACCAAACCCATTTCCGATTGGCAGATTATTCTCGGAAAATTTTTGGCGTGCGTAACCGTTTTGGTGATTGCCTTGCTTCCAACGCTCATCTATGTTTTCTCGATATGGAAATTAGGCGACCCCGTTGGAAACATCGACATGGGAAGTACGTGGGGTTCCTATCTGGGATTGCTCTTCTTGGGCATTGCGTTCATTTCCATCGGTATCTTTGCCTCCGCCATTACCAACAGTCAAATTGTAGCCTTCCTTTTGGGCGCACTTTTCTGCTTCTTTATCCATTTCGGATTTGAATTCATCTACTCTTTCGAATTCTTCGGTTCTTTCAACACTTTCATCAAAAGTTTAGGCATAGAACATCACTATATGGCTATCAGCAAAGGCGTTATCGATACGCGAGACCTGATTTATTTTATCACTTTAACTTTCATCTTCCTCTTTGGGACAAGAATTGTCCTTTTAAGTAGAAAATGGTAACTTTTTAAATCATATTTCTATGAAAAACAGGGAAAATAAACAAAGCAAATCATTTAAAAAGACAGCAATCATCTCTATCATCGCTACATTGGTGATAGTTGTTGCCATCAATATTATCTCTTCCTTTTGGTTCGCCCGCCTTGACCTGACGCAAGACAAACGTCATTCTTTATCAAAATCCACGATAGAACTTTTAAAGAATTTGGATGATGTCGTTTTTATTAAAATTTATATCGGAGGTCAGGATATGCCGGCAACTTATCAACCTATCGTCACCAAGACGCGCGAAATGTTGGAAGATTTTGCCAGCTATACTTCCAAAATCAAGTTTGAATTTGTAGATCCTACGGAAGGTAAATCACGCGAAGAAATCAGTGCCATTTATGCCGAATTTGCACAGAAAGGATTGATACCTATGCCGATACGTGAAGAATACGCCGCCGGACAGTCAACCAAATATATCATCCCCGGCGCGATGGTCACTTACAAAAACAAAGAATCCTCCGCTACATTGATAGAAGAAGATTTCAGCAACAGATTTATGGTGGAAGACTATTCCTATATGCGCTTGGAATATAATTTGATGATGGCCATTAAAGGATTGGTAAACCCTCACAAATCAAGTGTGGCTTTTATTGATGGGCACGGCGAATTAAATTTGTACAACACCGCCTGGATCGGCTCACAATTAGGCGTCAATTTAAAAAATTACTACACGGTCACGCGCGATTCCATTAACGGAAAAATCAATTGCTTGCGTAAAATTGCGGTCGCCGACACTTTGAAAGGAACAGTGAAAGACTTGGGCAATAAATACGACGTTTTAGTCATTGCTCAACCTTCTCATCCATTCAGCGATAAAGATAAATACGCCATTGACCAGCATATAATGAGAGGCGGGAAGGTGCTGTGGCTCATTGATGCCACGGATGCCGCAATGGACAGCTTGCAATACAGACCGGAATTTATGGCGTTGCCGGCGCGTTTGCGATTAGACGATATGTTTTTTAGATATGGGGTACGCCTGAATGCCAATGTAATTCAGGATATCGGCAGCTGCCAAGCCATTCCGATTGCGGAAGACAGAACAATGATTTTCCCTTATGCACTGAATATCACACACTTCGGCAAACATCCCATTACTCAAAAAATTACTTCCCTGCGCTCCAATTTTGCAGGAACCATCGATTTTGTGGGAAAAGACGATTACTTAACCAAAACCGTTTTGGCAACCTCTTCCGATAGCAGCAAAATTGTGCCCACCCCGGCTATCATTTCATTAAAAGTAGGTCTTGCCAAACCGAATGTTGAAGAATTTGCAACACAACGTCTGCCAATCGCCGTATTGGTAGAAGGAAGATTCCAATCAGCTTTCGATGGTATTTTACCTATCGAATTTGATACCATCAAGCAATTCAACTTTATGCGCGAAAGTAAAGAAACCAAACAGATTTTTATTGCCGATGGCGACATCATCAGAAATTTCTTTAGTCCCAAAGTCGGATTCCGCCCAACCGGATTTGATGTTTATACCGGCAAATTCTATGATAATACCGAATTTATCACCAATTGCATCGATTATCTGTGTGGAAATAACGACTTAATAGAACTCCGTTCCAAAACTTTCAAAATTGGTGTGCTGAATAAAAATAAAATTGCAGATAAAACGGTACGCAAACAATATCAATTTGTCAATATTGTCGCACCTTTGCTGATTATTACGCTCATTGGAGGTGCATTGATGACGATTAGACGTTATCGTTATAATATTCGTAAAAAATCTCATTGATTATGAAAAAAAAGAGTACACTTATCATTATTATCGTTTCCGCGGTATTGGTAGTATTATGTGTTGTTTTGGTATTGTGGAAAACGAACGTATTTTCGCGTAATGTTGAGTTAAGTGAAGATATGTTCGCCATTCAAGACACCTCATCGGTTACGAAAATATTTATTGCCGACATGCACAACAATAATGTTCTTTTTACAAAAAAGAACGGTATTTGGATGATGTCGGACACCATTCCCATCGTTGAAGAAAAGATGGAAGCTCTACTTGCAACCATGCAAAACATACGTGTTCAGCAACCGATTTCCGAAAAAAGCAAGCCCAACATTACGCGAATGATGGCAACCGCTGCCATTAAGGTTGAAATTTATGAAAACGTTCCATTGTTTACCATTTTTAAAAGGGGATTTTTTGTAAAAGAAAGGAAAACGAAATGTTATTATATGGGACCTGCAACACAATCAAACATTGGTAATTATGCCATTTTGGAAGGTGCGGAAGAGATGCCGTGTGTGGTTAATGTGCCGGGATTTCGCGGATTTATAACGCCTCGCTTTTCCCCCTACGCCGTGGATTGGATCAGCCACCGCCTTTTTGAAACCAAATTGACCCGCATTCAAAAAATTACAGTCAAGGATTACGAAAATCCCGCCGAATCTTTCACCGTAGAAAAATCAGGCGCCCGTTTCTTTAATCTGTTTGACGCTCAACACCAACAAATTGAAAAGTACGATACCACCAAATTGATTAATGTACTATCCGAATATAGAGAACGTAATTTTGAATCGGTGGTTCAGGACATGACTCCGGAACTAAAAGACAGTATTATTAATCATAATCTATTTAAAATCATTACATTACAAGATGTTAACGGTAAAGTTACAGAACTAAAACTGTATCGTATGGATGATAACATGGATTATTACGATGAGAATGGCGACAAAATTGCGGACATTGAGAATTATTACAACCGCGACCGCTGTTATGGTGTATTAAATAACGATACCTCAACAATTTACAAAATTCAGTACTTCCATTTCGACCGTGTTTTGCAACCACTTTCTTACTTTCGTCACGTTAGTTTAACCCCAACGAAAGAAGCAGCGAAATAAGCACTTTTTTTGTAAATTTGCCGCGCTATTTTCTATGCAGGTTTTAAAGGGACCAAACTTGTATAAAAAAATGTTTCGTGGTTCCTATCAATTAATAAACTAATTATCAATGCCTTCTATAAAAAAATTAGTGGGTCAAACGGCAGTTTACGGATTTTCCACCATTTTGGGAAGATTACTGAATTACCTGTTGGTTCCACTTCATACTTACATTTTTGCACCCGCTCAATATGGCGTTGTCGGTGAATTATATGCGTGGGTCAGCTTGTTTATTGTGATATTGACTTACGGAATGGAAACCGCATTTTTTAGGTTTTCGCAAATGGATGAATACAAAAACAAGTGCTATTCCACGGCAATTGTATCCTTATTTACCACTTCGGTAATATTTGCACTGCTTTGTACCTATTTTTCGGACAACATTGCCGGCTGGATGCACTATCAAGACCACCCGGAATATATTACGTGGCTCGCGATTATCATCAGTATTGACGCCCTGACTTCCATTTTCTTTGCCCGGTTGCGCTTGCAAATGAAAGCCATCAAATTTGCTATTATTAAGATTACCAATATCTTGGTCAATATTCTCTTGAATCTCTTTTTCTTGTTGCTCTGCCCCTACTTGTTGCAACGAGGCATTGCCGTCGATTTCGTGAACACCATTTATTCTCAGGAAATCGGCGTCGGCTACATTTTCATTTCCAACTTGGCAGCAAGTATCATCACACTGATTATGCTGTTCCCCGACCTGCTTAAAATTAATCTCGCTTTTTCTTGGTCTCTATGGAAAAAAATGTTCTCTTACGCTTTTCCATTACTGATTTTAGGATTGGCGGGCATTGTAAATGAAACGATGGACAGAGTATTATTGAAGAATTTGTCCCCGGCGGAAATTGCTCAAAGTCAGGTGGGTATCTATAGTGCTTGTTATAAAATATCCATTATGATGACCATTTTTATTCAAGCATTTAAATATGCTGCGGAGCCGTTTTTCTTCAGTAAATCAAAAGATGCGGATGCCAAAGATACCTACGCCGTGGTCATGAAATATTTTGTACTTTGCTGCTCGGTGATGTTCCTTGGCATTATGCTATACATTGATATTATTAAATACTTCGTCGGACCTGAATATCATCAAGGCTTAGGCGTTGTTCCTATTTTACTGTTAGCCAATTTATTCTTAGGAATTTTCTACAATTTGTCTATTTGGTACAAACTGACCGGACAAACCCGTTTCGGAGCATATATCGCGCTCATTGGTGCAGTTATTACGCTGGTACTTAACTATTTATTAATTCCGGTAATGGGCTATATGGGATCGGCATGGGCCACTTTTGCCTGTTATTTTATCATGATGCTCCTCTCTTATATCTTAGGACAAAAATATTATCGTGTGGAGTATAAATCGGTTAGAATTGTAGGATATGTCGTTTTTGCCGTACTTATTTATTATGGGAGCACTTTTCTACCCATTGAGAATTTTACCCTTAAAATGGTTATAAATACTTGTTTATTACTTGTTTATGTAGGAGTTTTATTTGCGATGGAAAAGAAGCATCTTCGTGAAGATTTTAAGTAAGGGGAAAAAACTATTTTAGATCAGGTCAACACAAGTAGGTTTTATTTTGCAACTTTTTGATTAATACAATTCTTGATTGGAGGAATACCAACATATCGTATTCCTGACTTTATCAATACGACACCTAAAGCAAATTATTGTTCCAAAAGTCGGGT
>CAYYHC010000067.1:0-10882 GCA_964471715.1 uncultured Lentimicrobiaceae bacterium
CCCGACTTTTGGAACAATAATTTGCTTTAGGTGTCGTATTGATAAAGTCAGGAGATTTTTTTCTTTTTTCTTGCCTCCACAATTGAATATGCGATACCACCAATAATTGTTGCATAGATAATAAATATACAAGTGTAAGATATTGGTTCCGATTTTTTTATCGCATCGGGTCTGAATTCAAAACGAATATGGTGATTGCCGGCGGGGATATTTAATGCACGTAAAGTATAATTTACGCGGAAATGTTCGGCGGGTTTACCATCAATATATGCATGCCAACCATAAGGATAGTAGATTTCGGAAAAGACTAAAGTACCGGGTTTTGAAGCAGAGGCGTCGTACTCTATGAAGTCGGGTGCATATTGCGTCAATTTAACTGTAGCGGTTGAGTCATGTCCGGGAATAAAATCCTTGGTAAAATCTTTATACTTAGCATCTAACACTGCGCTATTACGCAAGTTGATAGAATCAAGAGCATAAATTTCTTCATTTGGAGTATTAACCACGATCAAAGAATCCACGAACCAAGCATTTCCAAAATAATACGGATTTTGAATAGGAACAGCTTGTTGGTCGTTAGTTGGAAGTATAAAATATTTGGTATTGAGCATATTTAGAATATCAAATCCTTTCGGATTTACCATTTGCATATTTCCTTGTGCTTGGGCAATCGAGGAATAGGCTGTTTGCATTTCTTTTTGAATGTGAATTTCAATCATATCCTGATAGCGGCGCAATTTGGCAGCGTGATATCCTCCAATGGATTTCAAATAATAAGATGTTCTTGATTCATTAAAAGTGTTGGTAGATAAGTTTAAAACGCGAAAATGAGGGTCTTTATCTTGTAGAATTTGTTCTTCATAAGGTTGTTTGGCAAAATAGCTTTTATCTTCTTTGGGTGTTACAAAATTACTATCGTTAAAATATTTTTTATCGACTGTCCACATATCAATCAATATTAAAATTCCTAAAATTGAGACGAAATAGCCGAATTTGATTTTTTCCTTAGCATAGAGCCAGATTGTCCCGGCTCCCAATAAAATAAAGATGCAAGAACGCAATGCCGACATTCTGAACATGGAGGCTCTTTCGGCAACGATAGTGGTCATCAGCCATTCAGGAATACTTTCTGCATATTGGCTATCATTAGGAGAAGTAAAGTTGAAAAACAAATTTCCAAACATCGCAAATATTAAGCATATTCCGGCAGTTACTCCTGCGGATATGTATATGCTTTTAATCATTTTTTCTTTCGTTATCTTTTTGTCCATCATTTCTTTGATCGCCAAGAATCCGAGCAAAGGCATGGTTATTTCTGCAACAATAAGAATAGAGGATACCGCTCGAAATTTGTCGTACATCGGGAAATAGTTGAAAAACAATTCTGTAAGCGGCATGAAATTTTTACCCCATGAAAGCAGAATCGAGAAAAGAGTCGCTACTAATAATGCCCATTTATAGGGTCCTTTCACAATTATAAGACCCAAAACGAACAAAAAGAATACGATTGCTCCGATGTACACCGGTCCGGAAGTAAAAGGTTGGTCCCCCCAATAGGTTGGTACATTTTTGCACAATTCTTTGGCCCTTGATTGCGGAACACCGTTTTTCTTTAAAGTTTTAAATATTTCCGAATCCGTTCCTACTTCATAATCTGAGGCACCCCCCATATAATTTGGAATAAGGAGCGTCATTGTTTCATTAATGCCATAGCTCCATTGCGTCGCGTAGTCCAAATCCAATCCTGAAGTTTTATTGGTAGTATCCGTTGTTTTTACCAGTTCGGAGTGTCCACCGCGCATGGTTTCTTTTACATATTCGAGGTTAAGTTGCATTTTGGTATAACCGGTACCTATTCCCACCATAAATGATACAGCAAAAATCAGCGTGGAAATGCCCAAATCTTTCCAACGTTTTTCTTTAACATGAATATACAACTCGGCAAAAAAGAGTACACCGATAAGCATACAGATATAATACGACATTTGAGGGTGAGCCATCAACCCGACCGCCACATAAACCATTGTGAGAATGGCTCCCCAAATATATTTTCGATTATAAATGAGATAAAATCCGGCAATAACCGGCGCCATAAGACCAATACTGAGGGCTTTGGCATTATGCCCGGCGGCAATAATGATAAAAAAATAGGAAGAAAGAGTAATGGCAATAGAGCCTATCATTGAAAGCCATATATTGATTTTAAAAGAGCGCATTAATATAAAAAAACCGAAAAAATACAATACAATTACGCCTATTATAAGAGAAAATTGAGTGATACCCAAAGATGTTATCATTGATATAGGAGCAAAATATTGTCCGGATGCAATTTTCCCTCCACCGATTTGGTAGGTTGGCATGCCCGAAAACATAGAACCTGTCCACCAACTATAATTACCTGTTTCTTCGTTATATACCTTGTTTTCCTGATACATTCCCTGCCAACTTTTGGTATCACCGGCACTAATTATTTTACCATCAAGGATAGGAGAACAATAAACAAAAGCTAAAATAATAAAGGTAATGATAATTACAAGGTAAATTGCGATTTTTTTCAATAAGTCTTTTTTCATTTTAATGTTTTTTATATTAATTTGGCTGCAACAGAGCAAAACTGTTTCGTTTATAGAATGACTTTATGGTTGAACTTTACATAAATACGAAATACAAATGCGGCAAAACGAGGACATCGAATAAAAATTCTCAATAAATAGTTTGTCTTTTTATCATGTCGAAAATAAATATTTTGTTTGTATTTAGGTACAACTTGCAACCCCATTTTCAATAACTCTATGATGTTTTTTTTCATCATTTTTTTAGGACCAATGGCAGCAATGCAGAGTGGAATGAGCAAACCTTTTTTAATAAATAAATAATTTAATTCCTCCTCGTATTGGGAATATAGATTCTCTTCTTTTAATTTATTGATTAACAATGAAAATACTTCAATTTTTTGTTTTCCTTTATTGGGATCGTATGTGTTGGAAACGGAATTGGATAAAATTCTGTAATGGTAAAAAAATTCATTTACATAACTTAATGAGCGGGCATGCATCACCACCATCCAAACGAAATAGCTGTCTTCTGAAAATTTATATGGAGGAAAAAACAGATTGTAAGCCAGAATGAAATCGCGACGATAAATGGATGTCCAAAAATAGGCGACGAAGTGTGAAAAAATGAACTTGCGCATGTCCGGTGTTAGTTCGCCAACAACTACCTTCGGTTGGCGGAGTTCTTCCTGATGTCCGTCCGCAAATTCTTTAACAGCATAACTATAACACCAGTCTGTTTGCAATCTCTCTGCTTCAGCAAATAGCTTATCATACATGGTGGGTTCGCACCAATCATCGCTGTCAACAAAAGCCAGATATTTTCCGGTTGCTGCTTTAATACCTTCATTGCGAGCCGCTGCCGCCCCTGAATTGTGGGGCATTTCTATCACAGAAATCAAGTTCCCTTTTGGATGAGTCCGCTGAATATCATTCACTATAGCCATGCTCCCATCGCTCCCTTTATCATCCACACAAATAATTTCAATATCATTAATCGTTTGATCCAACAAAGAATAAATACACTTTTGAATGTACTTTTCTACGTTGTAGATAGGAATAATAATTGAAATTTTTGTCATGGTGTTTATTGATTAACCGTAAGCACTTTTTTGAACCTTATGTGAATGATATTAATATTGATATTCGCTTCTTAATTCTTTATCAACGTAATAAAACTTTTTTTCCATTGTCTATGTTTTAGCGCGCAAAAATACAAAAGATTTTAGGATATTTCTTCTAATATTTGTTACTATCGTATTATTTTTCATTTTCCCTGCACAAAAAAATGGGTACTGACCCTATACTCCGCGTTCATTGCAGTTACATTATTTCATGGTAAATAGTAGCTTTATCGTTGGGGAGCAAACATCCGAGCAGCAACGGCTTGTCCCAATCCCTCGAGAAATACATTATTGAAGTGTTTACCAATCGTTTTTCCATCTCTCCTAAACAGTTGTCGGCGGTTCGCAAAATATACTCATTCTTCAACCATTCTGACATAAAAAGAATGATTTCAAACACTAATTCGCCCATTTTGCGCTTATTTTGTCAGAAAATAAAGTGACTAAACAGAGAGTTTGACGTGTTTTATTGCAATAATTAATAAATCAATTATGTAGGTATCTATAAAGAATACCGTGCCATTTTTGCCTCATGGCAAATCGTTGTTATTTCGTTAATGATGTTTAGGGCATTACCATGCAAAATTCCCACTTCGGTTGCTATCTGCAAAACGTCGTTGAGGTCGGGGGCCCCTTTTCCGTTGATGGTAGTGGTATGAAAACCGTTAAATCCGTCTGAAGGCAAAAGATCATAAGCGGGCGACAAACACCAATGTCCGTTACGATATTGAAACGAGAAATTTTTGGCATGGTCATCCCGATTAGAAATCACAATATTAAATACCATTCTACGAAACATATCCACCACTTGCTCCATGTTTTTGGTCAGTTGTTGGGTGAGTGCCAAAAGGGAGCTGTAATCAAGACTGGGGGTTCGGTAATCTGCATGGAGTAATCCGGCCGCACTTACGGTATGTACTCTTCCGTTTTCTTCTCTGTCAAAGCGTGCTACACCAAAGTACTTTCCATCAAACAGACGGGTTTCAGGCATATCAATGCCGCATTTTTGAGCCAATTGTGCATAGTTGTATTCTATTTGCCCGATATCTTCAGGATCGGTGGCAGCTTTGAATTTTACCAACCATTCTTTTCCATCCAAGCGTACAAAACTTTTAGGACGCACACCACCGGATGAGCCACCATAATAATACAGTGTATTCAAAGAATTGGCAGCCCCACCGGAAGCAATAAATTTTTCAATTTCTTTCTCCATTCTTTCAAGAGAATAAATTTCCGGTTCAAAATGCAGGACTTTATCCGGTTGGTAAGTCAAAGCGCCCCGTCCGTTATTTCCAACCAATGCAAGTCGTTCTAAAACAGATATTTGTTGAGGATTGATACCTTTCGTTTTCAATAAACGATCGAGCAAAAAAGCACCCCACCCATCCGGCAAAGAGTCGTCAAACACGCCAAAATTTCCACGAAACGGATTTTGTTTGGCAATGATTACGCTTGTTTTCAAAGGCATATAAAACGGAGAAATTGAGAATCCGGTTTGCACCCATTCAGCGGCATATTCAAAGGCACACAATCCGTTTGGTGTTAATGTCATCCTTCCCACCTTGACATCATTCAATAAAATATCCAAAATATCAACTTTATTCATTGTGTTTTCCTCTTTTTCGTTGTATAGATCTGTTTTGTGCTATTAATTCATCAAGATTTCGATAATAGTGTGTAGTAAATAGTGTTTCAAAATCTTCATCTGACTCCAAAGCGATGGCGATAAGGACCAGATTGTGGAGTGATATTTCACCTTTCAATTCAAATCGGCGGTAGGTAGCCAAAGGCAATCCGGCGCGGGTGGAAAGCATTTTCTGAGTCCAATCCCGTTCTAACCGCCGTTGTTTGACACGCGATGCCACTGCTCTCAAAATTGCGGCAGGTGTTTTGTCTGCAAGTGATAATATATTGTTAGTTATATCCATAATATTAATTTAAGTGATAAAATATTATCGTTTGCAAATATACATAATTATTCAATATGAAGTACTTCATTGTCTGTATTATTTGTTTTAATATGGAAGAACGGGTGTTGGTGATGATACCCATCCCGACCGGCGGCTATAAGGTGAGCCAAGAGCGGGGAAAAATGTGGTTGAGGGCGTGAAAAGTAAAAGGAGTTATGAGTTGAGATGCGGGGAATTTTTGTGTCCCATCATGTTTTAGCTTTTATGATTGTTTTACTATTTCATCTTTCCAGAGCATCTCAAAAAATGAGATACCGGAATTACTTCTACGCCATTCAAATTACGAGGACGTTCGTCTAAAGATACAATGATGAGTCGGCAATTCGGAAAATCCTCTAAAAAAGCTTTAAGACCTTTCGTATCATTCGATTTAACTTCGTGTGTGCTTTTTATTTCAATAGCAATTTGTGCATTCCCAATGATGGCATC
Organism: uncultured Lentimicrobiaceae bacterium; assembly: GCA_964471715.1. Taxonomy (GTDB): domain Bacteria; phylum Bacteroidota; class Bacteroidia; order Bacteroidales; family WCHB1-69; genus UBA1756. The sequence goes on from CAYYHC010000067.1 coordinate 6,076, forward strand.
CACTTCATAACCGCTTGCTGATCTCCAATAAGACAACAATTGCCTATTACGGTTATATGCAATATAAGCAATAAGTTCCTGAATGACAAGATGTTCAAATGCATGCCCAAAATCGGCAGAACCGGGCAATAACGATTTTCTGTTCATTAAGTAGTTAACGATACCAATGTCAAAATAGTAAAATTTAGGAGCTGTGATAGCACGTCTTTTTTTTAGATTTAGTAAAAGCAGGAATTCTGTAACCTATCAGTGTTTGTTCTAAAATATTGAAATATTCTTTTACGGTTACGCTACTCACTCCGCAATCTTGTGCGATATTTGAGTAGTTAATGATTTCGCCGTCACACTGCGCTGCCATTTCCAAAAAGCGATTAAATGTTGGAATATTTCTCAAATTTGCTTCCATACGAATTTCTTCTTCTATGTAAACTCCGATGTAGGCTTCCAAGCGGTCATACGGATTATTCACCAAATAGTGGCGCGGAATCATTCCGTTATTGACAGCCTTAATAACGTCAAAATCGGGTATTTCGGCACTGACCAACGGGAACATTCTCCTTTTCATAGCACGTCCGCCTAACAAATTCGTTCCTAATCTTTTTAGTTTTCGTGCACTTGAGCCGCATAAAATAAATCGAATATTACGATTAACAATGAGCCAGTGTACTTCATCCAATAATTCGGGAATTTTTTGAATTTCATCAATGATTACCAAGGTACTTTCATCAAATTTTTCCAACTCTTCGCGTAATAACGATGGACGGCGAGACAACCGTGCATATTCATTATTTTTAAGCAAATCATATAGAATCGCCTCAGGAAACATTTTCTTTAGATAACAGCTTTTCCCAACTTGTCGTGCCCCCATAAAAACAAGTTTTCATCTTCATCGGTGATATTTAATATTCTATGATATTCCATAGTACCACTTTAAATTATCTTGATATTTTAAATCGAATGCAAAAATAGCAAAAATTATTTTCAATTATTGATTTTTCTAAAAAATGAGCAAAGTTTTTTTCATAACCAAATTTGGTTATAAATAAATGATGATTCAAATGCAAACAGCCCACCTCGACCAGCGGCTATAACGTGAACAAAAAGTGTTGGAAAATGTGGTTGGAGGCGAGGAGAAAAATTTGCGCGATATTTTTTTTGAGGGATGATAACTGCAAACAAATAATACTTTTTGCACCTCTATACAGAGGAGGGCACCCCCTATAATGTTTATTTTTGAGATTTTTTCTCAAAAATAAACATTATATTATTTTTTTGTTTATCTTTGCACCTGAAAAATTGTATTCATCTATAAATATAAAAAGTTATGTTATTGGAATTTACAGTGGAGAATTATAGATCTTTTTACAAGAAAAAGACTTTAACGCTTGTGGCGGATACTGCTCAAAATCAATGTCTTAGTAATATTTTTGAGAATAATAAATATAAACTTCTCAAAACATTGGCATTGTATGGCGCAAACTCAAGTGGAAAGTCGAACCTCATCAGTGCGCTTTATACCATGAAATATTGCATATTTTCATCCATTAAACTCAATGATAATGAAGATTTGCCATTCGATCCGTTCTTATTATTAAAAAATAATGATAGACCAACCATGTTTGAAATTATTTTTTTGCATGATAATTATTGTTATCGTTATGGTTTTAGATATAATCTTCATAGAATTTTAGATGAGTGGCTGTTTCGTAAAACTACGCCAAGATCAAAAGAGCAAATATTGTTTGTAAGAACTGAAGAAGGCATTGATGTGAATGAAAATAATTTTCCCGAAGGAATTGGCAATGAAGAAAAAACCAATGATAATCGCTTATTTTTGTCCTTATGTCAACAGTTAGGGGGAAATATATCCAAACAAGTAGTTGCATGGTTTCAATCAAAATTCAATACCATTTCCGGCTTAAACAATCAGGAATACCGAAATTTTTCTAAAACGTTTTTGCATACCCAAAAAGAATCTGCCGATGAGGCTTCCCGTTTTTTTCGAAAATTACAATTAGGTTTCAATACTTTAACGACAAAAATCAAAAAAATAGATGATAAATATCAAAATTTGCCGTCCGATTTAAAAACTATACTGAGCATTGATATTAAATCCACCCATAATCTTTATGATTTCAAAGGTGAAATTGTCGGAAATCTTGAGTTTAATATTGAAGAACGAGAATCTTCAGGGACAAATAAACTAATTGACATATCAGGCCCCGTTTTTGATACTTTATTAAGAGGAGCTGTCTTAATTATTGATGAGTTGGATACCAAAATGCACCCGCTGATTTCTCAATATATTATTGAGCTATTCAATAATGCTGAAGCGAATCCCAATAACGCACAATTGGTATTTACCACGCATGATACTCATTTGCTTTCGCAAAAAGTATTGAGACGCGACCAGATTTGGTTCACGGAAAAAGATGATTATGAAAGTACGGATTTATATAGTTTAATGGATATTGTTTTGCCTGATGGAACCAAGCCGCGCAATGATGCCAACTATGAAAAAAATTACATTGCCGGACGCTATGGAGCTATTCCTTACATTATTAACGAATAAAATTTTGAAATGCCTGCCAATAAAATTAAAATAGAGCCTGCCCTCCTCAGACGATTTGAACGACAATCACAAAGACGACAACCCAAAATTGTACCTTGTAAAATAATGATTGTATGCGAGGGAACGAAAACAGAACCACTATATTTTAAGCAATTTAAAACTATCAATTGAGGAACATTTGTTTATGATATTGAGGTGGAAGGAATCGGGGGAAACACTATAAACGTGGTTAACCGCGCCATAGAATTGAGAACTAAAAACGATTTCGATCGTGTGTGGGCAGTTTTTGATAAAGATTCATTTTCGGATAATAAATTCAATTCTGCAATCACAAAAGCGCAGAACAATCACATTGGTTGTGCATGGAGTAATGAGGCATTTGAATTATGGTATTTGTATCATTTTCAAAATCGTATAACGGCAATGTCCCGTGATGAATACAAAAAGGCAATCTCAAAAGCGGTAAACGAATCACAGACTTACAATTCAAATAAACAATATGTATATGCTAAGAACGATCCCTCTAATTACTCAATTATGAGAACCTACGGATCAATGGAGAATGCAATACGTTGGGCAGAAGCAAAAAGTAACGAATACGACAATCAACGATATGCCCTGCACAATCCTTGCACAATGGTCTATAAACTTGTGTGCCAGTTACTATGTAAAGACGAAGTATTAAATAATGAAATTAGAAAGAAGGTCAATAAAAAATAGATTAATGTATCTTTGCACTTCATATTTTATGTTTCATATTTTGATTATTTTGGTTTAACCTAACCAACCGACAGCCCACCTCGACCGGCGGCTGTAACGTGAGCCATGAGCGGGGAAAATGTGGTTGGGGGCGGGAATAAAAATTTGTGCGATAATTTTTTCATTATTATATGTGTAATGTCGAAATTAATAGTATCTTTGCAGTCAAATTCAGTCATTAACTCTAAATATTACAATAATGAATGAAAATAACGACATTGATTACTATTCTATGAGTGACGACCGGCTTCTTTTATTCATAGGGGAATTTATAAGACATCATCGTCTTGAGCAAAATATTACGCAATCATCTTTGGCAAAAAATGCCGGTTTGAGTCGTTCAACAATTTCGCTGATAGAAAATGGTCAATCCACCTCTCTTATATGCATAATTAAGGTGTTGAGGATTTTAGATTTGTTATATGTACTTGATTCTTTCAAGATTTTGAATTCAATTAGTCCGATGGAGCTGATTAAACTACAAAAAAATAAACGTAAACGTTCAACCGGTAATTTGTTATGAATAATGCTTTAGTAAAAATGTGGGGAGAGACAGTGGGAGCTGTCAGTTGGGACAACACCTCAGGTCTTGCTTTTTTTGAATACGACAAGTCGTTTGAAAAGGGTATGTGGAATATTTCGCCGCTCATGATGCCTATTGGAAAAGCCCACAGAATCTATTCTTTTCCTAATTTAAGACAGCAACTCACGAACTTGAATAATGCCTTTAATGGTTTGCCGGGCTTGCTCGCTGATTTTTTACCCGATAGATATGGAAATGAACTTATCAATTCATGGTTAGCCACTCAAGGCAGGGGAGCCAACAGCATGAATCCTGTCGAAAAACTTTGTTTTATAGGCAAACGTGCGATGGGTGCTTTAGAATTTGAACCGGTGACGGCATTTAGTAACGAATCTTCTTTATCCATCGAAATTTCTTCGTTAGTAGATATTGCCGCCAAAATATTGCAGCATCGGTCTGAATTTTCTGCTAATTTTCAATCTGACAACGAATTGGCCATTCATAAAATTCTGACAATTGGTACTTCAGTTGGTGGAGCACGTCCCAAAGCAGTGATAGCGTACAATGAAAATACAAAAGAAGTGTTGTCCGGTCAATGTGATGCACCGGAAGGGTTTGAACATTGGCTGATAAAATTGGATGGTGTGAGCGACATTCAACTTGGAGGAACTCAAGGCTTCGGACGTGTTGAATATGCCTACTACCTGATGGCGAAAGATTGTGGAATTGAAATGATGCCATGCCGACTATTTGAAGAAAATGAGCGTGCCCATTTTCTTACTAAACGTTTCGACAGAATTGGCAACTCTACAAAATTGCACACTCAAACACTATGTGCTATGAATCATTGGGATTTCAACAACAATAGAAGCTATAGCTATGAACAATTGTTTCAAACTATGCGCCAACTCAAACTTACTTACCCTGAAATGGAACAAATGTTTCGACGAATG
>CAYYHC010000068.1:0-10730 GCA_964471715.1 uncultured Lentimicrobiaceae bacterium
CATCGCCTCTAACCACAAAACAAACATTATCCACATAACCGTCATCATCATTGTCAATGTCAATGGATGTAGGGACGGAAGCAGCAACGGCATCAACGGCGCGTTTTAACAAAGCAAACTCGCGGGATGTTCTGTCATTATCATCGGTATAACCACTCGGGTTGCTCGAGGATTGCGGTTGAAAATAACTACGCTCATAAGTATCTTGGTATGACAAAATTTGATCTCCGTTTGGAGCAGGGTAAAATGAAGTTTCTATGTCTAACTGGCCATAAGAAGCGGCTTGAAAATAATTATGCATCGAAGTAGCTCCTTGCGCATCATTATTAAACATGGATTCCACAGTGGCATAAGAGTTGGTAAAATCGGATTCGTCCGCAAAGCGAATAAAAATAACGACATTATTTAAAGAACCGGTATTGGCAGTTCGGGTGTTTCTACTTCGTTGAGGAACAGCCTGATACCAAGCCTCTCGTTTAGCACGTTTCTGATCCGCCGAAATATTCAGACCAACTCTCAAACCTACCTCAGCCGGATTAACGCGACCGGGAACGTATTCGGTTGGCACCAAAATATCATTAATTTTATCGGCATACACAAAATAGCCGGTTTCGGCATTTAATATAATTGTATAGCCATCAGCATCATGCAACCAATGGTAAAACTCATCTCCCGTAGCAAAACAACGCAAGGTATCCCCATTAGGTTGCAGTATGGTTTGCGGAATATTTTTTAAATAGGCGGCATTCGCATTCAAACAAATTACCAATGCTAATGTCAACAATAATATTGCTTTTTTCATATAAGTATCTTATTATTATGTATTTATGGTATTATTATTTTTTATATCATTACGTCGCAAAGTTACACTTTTTTTTAAAAAAAGGTATTGACACCTTATTTATTTTTCAATAACCGCATTACCCGCTGATTGAATAATCTAATAAATCGGTTACTCAATTAGTCGATACTCAATCACTCAGTTATTAAAAAATTCGTACCTTTGCAGCGTAATTTTAAACCATCAATATCCATTATGAACATCAGAATTGAAAAAGACAGTATGGGAGAAGTGCAAGTGCCCGCTGACAGATTATGGGGTGCTCAAACCGAAAGAGCCGTAAATAATTTTAAAATTGGGGATCAATTGATTCCGATTCAAATCATTCACGCTTTGGCAATTGTAAAAAAATCGGCAGCATTAAGCAATTACGATTGCGGTGTTTTACCGTTGGAAAAGAAAAACCTGATTGCACAATGTTGTGATGAAATTATCAGTGGACAGTGGGATATGGAATTTCCGTTGCGTATATGGCAGACCGGCTCCGGCACACAAACCAACATGAACCTCAACGAAGTCATTTCCAACCGTTCCGAAATAATTAAAAACGGAGAGATTAAAGATCTGTCCCGCTATGTTCATCCTAATGATGATGTCAATAAATCTCAATCCACTAATGATGTTTTTCCAACCGGGATGCGCATTGCATCGGCAATTGCCATTTTACGTCACACCTTACCGGCATTGGAGGCATTAAGCAAAACCTTCGCAGAAAAATCGCAATTATTTGCCGACATCATAAAAATCGGACGTACCCATTTGATGGATGCCACCCCACTGACTTTAGGACAGGAATTTTCCGCTTACCATTCACAATTATCACATGGCATTGATTCTTTACGTTTTGCATTGAAACATCTCATGGAATTGCCCATCGGAGGCACAGCGGTGGGAACCGGTTTGAACGCGCCCGTCGGTTACGATGTAAAAGCTGTTCAATACATCAGTCAATTCACCGGTGAAGATTTTACTCCATGTGAAAACAAATTTGAAGCGATGGCCACTCACGACTCTATGGTAGAAGTGTCGGGTGTGATGAAGAAAATTGCGGTCTCTCTGATGAAAATTGCCAACGATATGCGTTTGTTGGGTTCTGGTCCGCGCTGCGGCATTGGCGAATTAATACTTCCCGCCAACGAACCGGGTTCTTCCATTATGCCCGGAAAGGTCAATCCGACACAATGCGAAGCACTATCAATGGTCTGCTGTCAAGTAATTGGCAATGATGTTGCCATTACGACCGGCGCTTTCCAAGGACATTTGCAATTGAACGTTTTTATGCCGATGATCGGTTTCAATTTACTAAATTCTGCCCTACTATTAGCCGATGTAGTAAACTCATTTCGAGAACATTGCATTGCGGATATTCTCCCCGACCTGCAACGCATCAATCTGCATTTAAAAAATTCGCTCATGCTTGTCACGGCATTAAATCCACTCATCGGTTATGCAAAATCGGCAGAAATTGCACAATATGCTTTCAAGAACAAACTAACTTTGAAAGAAGCAGCCTTGGAATTGCAGTTGGTAACGGAAGAGCAATTTGATGAATACGTCATTCCCGAAAAGATGTGCAAAAAATAATGTAAAAAAAGTGCTCGCAAATGCTATCTTATTAAAAATGTGTATATTTGCAGCCCTAAAATAAAAACAAAAACAAAAAAACATCATGGCGTACATTGAACCTAAAAATTATCCGTTTTCTGATGCGGAAATCAAAGCAAGATTAGCTCATTATCAATCACTTAACCTCAAGTATTTCGACTTTCCGTCTGCATATCGTTTCATTCTTAATGTAATCGATTTAACGACATTGGCAGGCTCTGACAATGCACAAAAAATTGCACAATTGTGCGAAAAAGCATTAAGTTTTAAATCTGCAGAGAAAAATATACCCACTACGGCAGCCGTATGCGTTTATCCTCCTTTTGTTGCGCAAGCCAAATCCTTACTCAAAGGCACAGGCGTTCAAGTTGCCAGCGTTGCCGGAGCTTTTCCCGCAGGACAATCACCAATAGAAATTAAAATTGCCGAAGTAGCATATACCGTTGCTCAAGGAGCTGACGAAATTGATATGGTCATTTCACGCGGAAAATTCTTGGAAGGTGATTATCAAACCGTTTACAATGAAATAGCTGCTATCAAAGCTGCGTGTGGGCAAGCACATCTTAAAGTTATCTTAGAAACAGGTGAATTGAAAACGGCGGACAATATTTATAAGGCTTCCCAACTTGCCATCGCTGCAGGTGCCGATTTCATCAAAACCTCTACCGGTAAAATTGATGTAAACGCCACGCCCGAATCTTTCTTGGTAATGTTGGATGCTATCAAAGCCCATTACGACGAAACCGGCGTTATGATCGGAATGAAACCCGCCGGCGGTATTGCCGATGCTGAAACTGCCATTTATTTCCTAAAAATATTGGAAAATGTATTAGGCGAAAAATGGCTCACCAATCGTTACTTCAGAATTGGCGCAAGTCGCTTAGCCGATAAAATCTATGAAGAAATATAAATTTTATTTTTTTTTGTAAAATGTAGATACAGAATAAAATAAAGTTGTATCTTTGCAACCTCATTTGAAAAATGGAACTTAAGTATTAATATATATATTGTTGAACAAATAAATTTAAAGTTATGACCAAAGCAGAAATCGTAAACGAAATTGCAAACAAAACCGGTATTGATAAAAACGCTGTTCAAACCGTTGTTGAATCCTTTATGACAACAGTTAAAACATCTCTTTCAAAAGACGAAAACGTTTATTTAAGAGGTTTTGGAAGTTTTATAGTTAAAGAACGCGCAGAAAAAACAGCAAGAAATATCTCTAAAAAAACTACAATAGTTATACCCGCTCATAAAATTCCGGCATTCAAACCATGCAAAACTTTTGTGAACGTAGTAAAAAAAAATAAATAATTAACCTTTTAAATCTTACTATAATGCCAAGCGGTAAAAAAAGAAAAAAACACAAAATGTCAACTCATAAGAGAAAAAAACGTCTAAGAAAGAACAGACATAAGAAGAAGTAATGTTTTTTATTATGTTCCTACATTTTGAAAAAACTAAATTGCAATTTTTGCAATTTAGTTTTTTCTATTTATTCTCCTAAACTTAAATTATGTCCGAAATCACCAAAGAATTAATCATCACTTCCCATCCTACCGAGGTACAAATTGCTCTTCTCGAAGATAAAAGATTAGTTGAAATCCATCGAGAAAAATTAACCGAACAATTTTTAGTGGGCAACGTCTATTTGGGCCGTGTTCATAAAATCATGCCCGGCTTAAATGCTGCTTTTATAAGTATCGGCAGCGAAAAAGATGCTTTTCTTCATTACTTGGATATTGGAACCAACTCACTCGCATTCAATGAATACGTAAAGATGGTAATGTCCGGAAATAAAAGAAGCCTTAATAACGTTCCTTCTCAGCGATTAGTACCCAAAGTGGGAAAGATTGCAGATGTCCTAACCAACGGACAACTCATCTTGGTACAAGTTGCCAAAGAACCCATCTCCACCAAAGGTCCCCGCGTGACCACCGAAATATCATTTGCGGGCAGATACGGCGTGCTCGTCCCTTTCAATGATAAAGTCTTTATTTCCCAAAAAATTAAAGGTAGCGATGAACGCAGAAGATTACGACAAATTGTCACAGGTGTCAAACCCAAAAACTTTGGGATCATCGTTCGTACCAGTGCGCAAGGCAAAAAAGCCGATGACCTCGCTAAAGATATTGAACAATTAGTACAACGTTGGAAACAATCCATCGACAAATTGGCAACTGCGACGGCTCCTTGCAAAATTGCTGACGAGTTAGATAAAACATCCGTCCTTATACGCGACCTGCTCAATGATTCTTTTCAAGCTATTCACGTTGATAACAAAGACCTATATGCCGAAGTCAAAAACTATATCAAATCTTTCTCCAATGAGAAAAATGATACGGATATCGTCAAATTATACAAAGATGCAACCCCCATCTTCGAACATTTTAACGTAGCCAAACAAATTAAAGCCTCTTTCGGCAAAATTGTGACTATCAAAAATGGCATCTATCTCATTATCGAACAAACAGAAGCCTTGTGCGTGATTGATGTCAATAGTGGAAATCGCATCAAATCTTCCAATTCACAAGAAGAAAATGCACTGCAAGTCAATATGGAAGCTGCTACCGAAATTGCGCGTCAACTTCGACTTCGAGATATTGGCGGAATTATCGTCATCGACTTTATCGATATGTCAAAAACCACTAATCGTACTGCTCTTTACAAAAGAATGTGCGAATTGATGGAATTTGACAGAGCCAAACATACGGTACTACAACTCAGCAAGTTCGGCTTAATGCAGATTACTCGTCAACGCGTTCGCCAAGTAACCACCATCGACACTTTGGAACAATGCCCCGTCTGCTATGGTACCGGTAAGGTAAAACCAACCATCCTCATTGAGGAAAATTTGGAAAATATGATCGACTTTCTTATTCAAAAACAGGTCGAAAGCAAAATTACCATCGAATTGCACCCATTTCTATATGCCTATTTCACGAAAGGCATCATTTCTAAGCGCATAAAATGGTTTTTTAAATACAAGAAATGGATACATCTGAAAGAAAATTTCGATGCACATCTGCTCCAACATAAATTTTATAATAAAGATAATGAAGAAATTGTCATTTGGGACACCCAACAGGCATTACACAAAGATAATTAATTATGAACAAACCTTCGATATTAATCGTAAATGACGACGGCTACGAAGCAAAAGGCTTAAGAGCATTAGTACATGCAGCAAAAGAATTTGGAGATGTTGTGGTAATTGCTCCCGACAGTCCGCGTTCTGCATGCAGCCACGCCATAACAATGAACGTTCCGCTGCGTCTTAAACATTATAGAACCGATGACGACGGCACAACCTACTTCCGAACCAACGGAACTCCCGCCGACTGCGTAAAATTGGGACAAAAAGTGGTGCTTAAAGATAAACCCATAGATCTTATCCTCTCCGGCATTAACCACGGTTCCAACTCCTCAATCAGCATTATCTATTCCGGCACTATGGGCGCCGCAATGGAAGGAAGTGTGGAAAATTTTAAATCCATCGGATTTTCCCTTTTGGATTATGCCGCTGATGCCGACTTCAGCGCTGCGACTATATATGCAAAAAAGATTATCGCCAAAGCCCTTGCCAACGAATTCCCGGAATTTATTGCCTTGAATGTCAATATTCCCAAAGCTAAATTAGAAGAAATCAAAGGAATTAAAATCACACGTCAAACTCACGGCTATTGGCACGAAGAGTTGGAAGAACGAGTTGATTACTACGGTGGAAAATACTATTGGCTTTATGGCTGGTTGGTCAATAAAGATCCGAATGAAGATACTTGCGAATGGGCATTGAAGCACAACTACGTATCCATTCAGCCGGTTCAGTTCGATTTAACAGCACATCAATACATTAACACACTAAAATTCTTGGAAGAATGAGAAAATTAATTGAAAAACTCAGACGCGATTCTTTATGGATGGGCATCCTCATCGGTGTCGGTGTTCCCGCCATCTTATTTGGTATCATATACGGTGTAATAGCCCTTATTTTGCTCGCATCCTCAAAACCGATTGATGTATTGGAATTGGTATCGGCACAGAAAATTATCCTACTCAGCATTATTCCCAACGTCTTTATTCTGCGCTACTATTTGCTGAAATTGAAATTTGATCTGACAGGCAGAGGAATTCTTTTGGTAACTTTTATCATTGGCATTTTATTTGCCATCTTGGAATTTACTTTATAATTATTTTGTAATAACTTATTGTTCAATAATTTACAATTTCCAATAATTGTATTTTCATTTTATGTTTTTTAAACATCAACAACAATGAAAAAATCAGATTGCATCGTAATGGTCATCGTGGCGATCATCATCGCTGTTTTTGCCTGTGTTCCGGCAGCATTAGAACTGTTTAACACGCTCACGAAAGAGCATGGGATGGTAATGAGTTTTATAAAATTCTCTATATTAGCCACTTTTGGTGAAATGTTGGCATTACGCATTCGCAAAGGATTTTACACGGAGAAGGGGTTTGGCATTGCACCACGAATGTTGGTATGGGGAATATTGGGGATGGGCATTGCGATGTCAATGATGATATTTAAAGCGGGCACCGTGAATTTTCTCACATATCTCGGCATTGAGCAAGCGGCAGAATGGTTTGCGGGCGGACTGAGCTGGGGAAAATTGGGAGTTGCCTTTTGCGTTAGCGTATTGATGAACAGTATTTTCGCACCGGTTTTTATGACCTTGCACAAAATTACCGATATTCACATTAACGAAACAGGGGGAACACTCCACGGATTTTTTGCACATTCTATCCCATTTCAAGATATTTTATCCAATAAAATCAACTGGAATATACAATGGGGCTTTATTTTCAAGAAAACCATACCGTTTTTTTGGTATCCGGCCCACACCATTACATTTCTTTTGCCGGGGAATTATCAAGTACTCTTCGCTGCCCTATTAGGTGTGGTACTCGGACTGATTTTGAGTATTAAGAAATAAAACGTCAATTATATATTGCAATTATCAGCGCCCCAGCACTTCATATTTGGTAATCTGAATTCTCCGTTCTAATGACGCTGCAATACTATAAACCGAATTCCGCTGATCGTTCTGATTGCTGCTCACATAACTTTTTGCCATCGCTGAACCTTCCGGCTCTTTATTAATAACCAATTGATTACCGGCTTTCGCATTCAGGTATGGAAGAAAAAGACCGTCTTTGTATTCCCGCAAATAATTAACAAAACTCTCAATTCTTCGAGATGAAAGTGCCAAGTTGTAATCCGACTTGTGCAACGGACTTGCAAAGCCACAAACCGTAATGGCAACGTCGTTGCCCGCACTCAAATCCTTCCACAAATACTGCACAAAATTCTCCAACTTGCGAAACCCGTTCTTTACGGAATCGTCAAAAAAACGAATAATAGATTGCTCCGCTGCCAACTTCTCCTCATCAGCCAACCCTTTTGAGTATTCATTTATATAAATATCCTTGAGCGAAATGTAATTTGACAACGTATTGGCATAATTCTCGCGAGTAGTCGTTTGCGTAGTCCGCGGATTCGGCTCATCATTATGAAAATACAAAGTAATCGGCAACAACAACGCAATTCTTTCACTATTACAAATAGTATCCTTATGTAAATCAACACTATCCACCTTTGCTGAATCCGTTTTTTCTTCATAAAGCCAATGATAACTATAGATATCGCTACAACAAGTGTCGGCATCTTCTTCCGGCGATTTAGCACGATTGGATGAAAAATAACCATTTTTATTGTCGTGATTAACAGTAAAATAAAAATCATTCGCCTCAGAATTAATGGGTACACCAATGTTCGTGGGAGTAGTCCACTGACTCAAAGAACCGGTAGTATAAAACACATCAAAACCTCCAATCGTCAAGTGAGAGCCGTCGGAACTGAAATAAAGTCGGTTCTTCGTTGTATCATAAAAAGGCGTAATTTCACTATCCTGCGTGTTAACCAAGTTCCCCAAATTAATCGGATCGTCAAAATGGTTATTGCGAAGAATTGAGTACCAAATATCCAATTCGCCAAATCCGTTCGGACGATTGGATACAAAATATAAAACGCTATAATCCTTATATTCAACTAAATGAGGTTGCGTTGTATTCGTTCCGGGCAAATTGATGCGCCGATTCAATGCTTGCGCTTTCTCCCATCTCCCGCCGTGACGCCGACTTTTCCAGATGCTGCACTCCAAATTCTTCCCCGTATCCCGAAGACAGCGCGAAAAAAACAAAACCGTCTTATCTCTGTTGAAAGTGAAGTTACAATTATAATAATGCTCATCATTGATTTGTCGCGGAAGCGGAATCGGTTTTGAAAAGCCGCTGATGGTTAGCGTTGATTGATAGATTTGGGTGGACCAAAATTCTTCAAAAATATTATCAAAATCTTCTTCACTTTCAGGACGCAGAGAAGAAAAATAGAAAATGGAATCCTCTAATAGGACACCATTATATTCTGAAAATGAAGTATTTATAATTTCTGACAGCCGTTCAATATCAACGGGCATGGTATCTTTTTTAAGAAAGTCAATTTGCTCTTTTCTATCATCATCCACTTGTTGGGCGCAAAGGGTGCTCACCAACGAAATAAAAATGATTAAAAGCAAAAGTTTCTTTTCCATAGTTACATTATTTCAAAAGGGCAAGGCTCATTACCGGCTCTACGCACATTTGCTTTTTTAAAAATATAGAATAACGATATCTCAAAACCACCCCGCGCACGACTCGCCACTGTCAATGATGAAAAATTCAAATCATAACTTAATCCTACGCGAATGTTCTCCCATTGCACATTAGCGCAGATAATCAGCGCATCCGCCCAACGATAAAACAAGCCGCCACCCAACGCAAAACGATTGCTATAAGCATTTCTATAATGCTCATATTCAAAATTGGTACCAAAAGTAATTTCCCTGTATCTATTTTGAAAAGCGGTATATACCATAGGCGAAAGACAATAATCATCGGCAATGGCAATTTTTGAAACAAAATAAGCCATTGTTTTAAGATGCAAGATGCTGTTGACATCATACAAAGTAATGTTCGGTTGCGTCAAATGGTTCACGCTTGCACCGGCTGTAAAAGAATTTCTTTTATTGGGTGAAAAACTCCACGCCAACCCTGCCCCGCAATCAAAAAACGTAAACTTCTCTTTTCCAAACTGTTCCGAAATCGGATTGTTGGCATTAAATAATCCTCCCACATATTGCTCATCAAACGACAATTCCGAATATTTAATACTGCGCTGCATAAAACCGCCATAAAAACCCAAACTCAATTTATTTTTGTTTTTGCGATCCAATGCTTTAGTATAAGACATTGTCAAGCAACCTTGTAACGTGCTGTAATGGGAATCACCGGCTTTGTCGGAATTAAACAAAATTCCTAACCCGAACAACTGCCGCCTGCCATTGCTTTTAAAAACGGGCGCATCAAACGACCCGGAGAAACTAACGTACGGTTTAGTGACTGCCAGCCATTGCGTTTTTTGATTGATACCGACGCGAAAAACGCCATCAAAAGTGCCGGTATGCGCAGGATTCAGATACAATGGGGCACTATTAAACTGCGAATAATGAATATCTTGTGAAAAAGAGGCAAACATCATTGACAAAAAGCCAAAGAAAAAAACGACATATCGATACTTGTCTTTCCAGCAATTTTTTAAATAACGGCGCAGTTCATTTTCGCGTGGATTATTCTGCGGTTCATAAAATTTCTTTCCACTAATGCTTTCGGGCAAGAACTCCTGTTCCACAAAATTGCCTTCATAGATGTGTGCGTAGCGATAATCATGGCCATAGCCAATCTCTTTCATCAACTTGGTGGGGGCATTGCGCAAGTGCAACGGCACCGGCAAATCGCCCGTTTTGTTCACCCAATCGTAAGCCTCATCAATAGCCACACAAGCTGCATTACTCTTCGGCGAAGAGGCCAAATAGGTGACGGTTTGCGATAAAATTATGCGCGACTCAGGCATGCCAATCTGATGTACGGATTGAAAACAGTTGTTCGCCAACAACAAAGCATTGGGATTGGCATTGCCAATATCTTCGGACGCCAAAATAATCAAACGTCGTGCCACAAAAAGAGGATCTTCACCGGCGGTAAGCATACGCGCCAGCCAATAGACCGCCGCATTGGGGTCACTCCCCCTGATAGATTTAATAAAAGCCGAAATAATATCGTAATGCGACTCCCCTTTTTTGTCATAAATGACCAAATTCTTCTGAATTATCTTCAAAACTTGTTCATTTGTAATCCGAATAACACCATTTTCCGGAGTTATTGT
>CAYYHC010000069.1:0-10568 GCA_964471715.1 uncultured Lentimicrobiaceae bacterium
TGGCTTCTATATAATTGTCAAGAGAGGTGAGGCACGCGGCTATTTTTTGCTGCTCTTTGTATGAAATTTTCCCATTAAAAGTATATGGAATTCTTATAGGAATATTATTTAATATAGTTCCTGATAAATTGCCTTGTCCTCCTTGAATAAACCTATTTACAATATACTCTTTACAAAAGCTTAAATAATAATATATATACTCACTAGAATACTCTTTAAAAACAATAATTGCTAATATCGCTTGATTGATAGCACCGTCTATTTGAGAAATAGCCGCTTCCCCACTGGTTGCCCCATATAGAGCATATAAAATAGTTCCTTTCTTAACCATTTTTGCTGACGAATTTGTTAGTCCCATATCTGTTAAAAACAATTTGGTCATATCATGTGAAATTTCTCCAGAACGAATAAACGGTATCGTACCACCATAATAATCCTTATTGTTAACAGAAGGAGTTCCTCCTGAATATGTATCTGCTATTTCTCCCAACCTTTTTTCTTCCCATTCCCCATCATTTTTAAATTCGGGGAAGCGGAGTTTGGGCACGAGAGTATTTTGATTGTCAATATTATTATTCATTATAGTCATTGTAAATTACTTCTTTGCAGCTTTTATTTCGTTTATCAACAACGCCTGCAATTCTTTTTGCGGCAGCAATAGTTCATATTCTGCCACACCTATCGGCTTGTTTATGTCCTGCAAGGCAATTTCGACATCAAGATGATCCTTGTCTGCACAAAGCAGGATGCCTATTGATTGATTTTCATTCTCACTTTTTTCTAATTTGTCGAGCAGAGAAAGATACAAGTTCATTTTGCCTACGTATTCGGCTTTGAAACTTCCAATTTTCAACTCAATTGCCACCAACGAGCGCAATCCTCGATGAAAGAAAAGCATATCGACAAAATACTCTTTCCCGTTATACTCCAAACGGTGTTGATTGCCGATGAAACTGAAACCTTTGCCGAGTTCCAAAATAAAATCACGAATTTTAGCAATCAGCCGTCTTTCAAGCTGCAACTCTTTGATCGGTTCTGTAATGCCGAGAAATCCCAAATTGTAGGAACTTTTAAACACTTCGTTGGCATAATCGGCACTTATCGCCGGAAGCGTTTGACTGAAATTATTTGTGGTGATTTTGTTTTTAGAATGAGAATAAATATCCATTTTAATGGCGTTAAGCAGCAAATCGCGGCTCCATCCTTTTTCTATGGTTTCGTTGGCATAAAACATGGTTTCTTCATCATCTTTGTTTTTCTCCATCAGCAGCAAATTGTGTCGCCAAGGTAAAACTGCAACGCAGCGTTGCAGTTTTGGATCCGCCAAATAATAACGTTCATAGAAACGTTTCATGTTCCATAAATTACGAGGAGAAAGCCCCATGTCAGGGAACTTGCATTTCAAATCTGCCGACAACTGTTTTACAACGCCACCTCCGTAACCTTCATTTAATTTCTTTTCAAAAAGCAATTTCCCCAAATTCCAATACACGGTATTAACTGTACACGTCAGTTGTTTTGCTACCGTGTTTTTTGCCGTATAAATTTCCACCACAGCCTGCTGAAGTATTTCATTATACTCGTTTTGATTAATAATTGCTTCGTTTTTCATATCTTGATTGTTACCTGTTTCAATATGCAACTTTTCTTTTTTATCTATTGTCCACCTTTGTTTTTTCGATGGTACAAGAATTATTTGTCTGGCATTCTTTATATGTTTTTTCAATTCTATCCATGCAGCCCATTATAATCTGTTTATTGTAAACTGTTCATTATTTTGTATTTGCGACCTTTATTTTCTCCCACAGCTTCAAGCAATCCCATTTTTACAAATTTTGCCAAATACTTTTTTACACTTGTGTCCGATTTCCCGGTAATAAGTTGAGCCCGATAATTGGTTATTTCGCTGTTCTTATCGATATATGCCGCCACCTGCTCTAAAAATTCAAGGTCGGACTTTGATAACATATCGGTATTTATATCGGTAAATATATCGGTAATTTTTGGATTTAAACTACTTTCCAGCACTTGCAAAATAGCAGAGAGCATAAATTCTATAAATTGTTTTGAGTCGGCAGTGTGTCCTGAAATCTGCAAAGCATCGTAATATTTTTGTTGATTCTCATATACAACCGTTTCTATAGGCAACCACGCAAATAATTCATTCCATTGTGAGAGAATCAAGGTTTGCCACAAACGCCCTATTCGTCCGTTGCCATCCATAAAAGGGTGAATCAATTCTATTTCAAAATGAACAATAGAACTTTTTATCAGCGGGTGCAAATCCGATTGTTTTGCCCAAAGCAAAAGATCGTCAATAAGTTGTGGAACAAACTGATAACTTGCGCCTGCGTGTACAAGTTTTTCACCGTCGAACACGCCTACACCGGCAGAACGAAATTTTCCGGCATCTTTTATTAATCCGTCAGCCATATATCGGTGCGCTTTCAACAGATCTTTTGTTTTATAGGGATTGTATTCCAATAAATGTTCATACGCTTGATAAGCGTTTTTAACCTCATCAATTTCTCGAGGTAATCCCAACACATGTTTCCCGTTAATAATATCAGTTACTTGTTCGAGAGATAACGTATTGTTTTCGATGGCTAAAGAAGACTGTATCGATTTTAAGCGGTTTACCTTTCGCAAATGCAGATTTCTTGCAAATTCTCCGGTTCCTTTTATTTCGCCCACACGTTCAGCAATACGAGCCACAAGATCAATGACCTTGCTACTAATGGTATATGTTGGTATGTTCATACTATTAATCTTCATACGCCGACAATCCTGAAATATTCTGTCCTGAAGCCATCCGTTTGAGCAGAGGTGTTAAATCGTTCATCAAATCGGTTTCTTTCCGAGTTCTGTCTCGCCAACCCAATTCTAAAGGTTCGAGTAGTTCGCTTAGTCTTTCGCCGTCAAAAATCTTGCGTTCCATAATGTCATCTACAAAAGTCTTCAAAGAAACCACATTTATTTGGTGCTTGTCAGCGATTATTATCAATTCTTTGGCGTATTTTTCTGCTTTGAAGACTTGGTATCCGTCCTTGATTTCCTGTTCTGTTTTGCCATTCACACCATCTAAACTGTCAATATAGGCAATAATCTCATCACGCTCATCCATCAAGTTGGCACTTGAACTTACCAAACTCACCAATTGATCTTTTGTCATCTTCATCTTGGACGATGTTCCTGCGTAGCGGGCAACCAAGTTCATAATGTAATCATAGTCAATAAGTGCAGAAGCGAAGAGTACTAACTCAAAATCCAACTCTTCTATTTCGGGAGAAACTATTCCGCTCTCTTTTTCTCGTTTTGTTTTCAATTGCTTGGCAGTTTCCAAATAAGCTCCTCTGAATGCCTGCAAATCATCACTTGGCAACAAACTGTCAATTTCCATCCGCTCGTCCTGATTGATATCGGTATATTGGTCAAGCTGCGTTTTGTATCGCTGCACATCTTTGAAGATGGTGATAAATTCAGCACGGGCTTCATCTCCTTTCAAGTTTGAAACGTCTTCAGCCTTGCATTCAAGGTTATGAACAGTCATGAAATGTTTAAGATTGCCGACTGCCTCCTTGTATTTTTCAATGATTGTTGGAGCAGGATCCACCAACCAAATTTTCCGGGCTTCATCTTCTTTCTTGCCCGAGAACATAGCAATAGCAGTATTGACGGCATCTTCCTGACCTCTGAAATCGAGTATGTTTCCATAGGGTTTGGTGTCATTCAAAATTCGGTTTGTCCTTGAAAAAGCTTGTACCAAACCATGATACTTGAGCTTTTTATCCACATAAAGTGTATTGAGGTATTTTGAATCAAAACCGGTGAGCAACATGTCCACCACAATAGTAATATCTATTTTCTCGACATGGGGATAATCTTTGTTGCTGTATTTATGGTCTTTTATTCTTTGTTGTACGTCTTGATAGTAGGCGTCATATTCAGAAATGGAATGGTTGGTACCATATCTGTTGTTGTAATCTTGCATGATTTGCATCAGAGCCTGTTTCTTTTTATCCGGTTCCTGCTCATTGTCAATGCGTTCCTGCTGTAAGTCTTCCTGTATTTGTTTGATATCCTGATTGCCTTCCGCCGGAGGCGAAAAAACGCATGCGACATTCAAGGAGTCATAAGATTCATCTCTTTTTTTTCTTTCTTTCTGAATATGGTCAAATAACCTGTAATATTCAATGGCTTCGTTGATGGAGCCTGTCGCAAACAATGCATTGAATCTGCCATTATTTGTAGCAGATTGATGCTTGTCCAATATGTTTTCCACAATGGCTCGTTTTCGAACGGTTTCACTGCTGTCCGTCTCTCCTTCTTTAAAATAATCAATGTGGAATCGTAAGACATTTTTGTCTTCTATGGCATTTGTAATAGTATAGGAATGCAGCAGGTTTTGAAAAATATCCTCCGTGGTCTTATATTGAGCCTCTTCGCCCGTAACTTGGGTATAGTTTGCATTATCTTCAAAAATTGGAGTTCCGGTAAACCCAAACAACTGTGCTTCCGGAAAGAACTCTTTGATGGCCTTATGATTATCGCCAAATTGCGAACGGTGACATTCATCAAAAATGAAAACAATTCTTTTATCTTTTAATGAAAGCAATTTTTCATGATAATTGCGATGATTGCTAGGATCTAAGGCAATCCCCAATTTTTGAATAGTGGTAACAATAATCTTATCGGCATAATCATCAGAAAGCATTCTGTTGACAAGTGCATCCGTATTGGTATTCTCTTCCACACACCCCTCCTGAAATTTGTTGAACTCGTCACGAGTCTGCTTGTCAAGGTCTTTTCTGTCAACGACGAACAAACATTTTTCAATTTCCGGATTGTCTTTTAAAAGGGTGGAAGCCTTGAATGATGTCAGTGTCTTGCCGCTGCCTGTCGTATGCCATACATAGCCATTTCCTCTATTTTCGTGAATACAGTTTACAATAGCCTTGACCGCATAAATCTGGTACGGACGCATCATCAGCACTTTCTTTTCGTTGGCAACAAGCACCATGTATCGGCTTATCATCTCACCCAATTTACACTTTTGCAAAAAGACTTCTGCAAAATCATCCAAATTTACTATTTTCTTGTTTTGCTCGTCCGCCCATTGATATACGGGCAAGAACTGTTCATCTGCATTAAAATTGAAATGCTGTCGGTTATTATTGGCAAAATAGTATGTGTTGATTTGATTGCTTACCACAAACACCTGTAAAAAACAAAGTAACGAGTTGGCATATCCGTTGCCTACATCGTTTTTGTAATCAATTATTTGTTGCATGGCGCGACGTGGACTGACATCAAGCGTTTTAAGTTCGATCTGTACAAGTGGCAAGCCATTAATTAAAAGAATCACATCATAACGCCGGAAACTGTTTTTTGTATTGATGCGTAACTGATGAATGACTTCATAGTCGTTTTTGCACCAATCTTTAATATTCACCAAAGTGTATTGGAGAGGGGTGCCATCTTCACGAAAAAAGGTATTACGTTCTCTCAATCGTTTTGAGGAAACAAACACATCGGAATCAGTAATCTCTTCCAACAATCGTACAAATTCTGAATCGGAAAGATGAACTCGATTCAATTGCTCAAATTTTTTACGAAAATTCTGTTCCAGAATATCCCTATCACAAATATCCGAACGGAAAGTATATTTCAATTCACTTTCTATTTTTCTGATGAAGTTTTCTTCTATTTGGTTTTCTCTCATCATAAACTATTTATGGGCATTTTACAACAGTATCATCAAAAAAATTGCAATAGCAATACAGCACCTTTTTACGCTATCAAAATAATGGCGACAAATTTACGATTTTTTTTTAAATATTTTATTGAAAAATCATTTCCATGATAAAATTTACTACTTTTTGGATAAAGGTGGCGAAAAACGAATCAACCTGCTCAATTCGCAGTTTGAAACAATGTCGCAATATGCGGAAAGTACCTACAAAAAATTGTGGTTTACAATTAGCGAATAAATTCAGGTTAAGCAGTAAAGTTTGTTGACTATTTCTGTTCTGCCAATTTGATCTCTTTCTGTAATTTGGCGGGGAGATTGTCGATGCAATGGTGGCACTTCATTTCTAAAGTGTACATTCTGCCGATGCAATAATTGGAATGTTTGCAGCCGCTGCGTTCTTCACCTGCTTTTAATTTATTAATAAAATCGGTATCGTGAACCAATGCGCGTGCGATCTGAAGTCCATCGAACCCGGCATCTAAAACTTCTTCCATCTTAGATTTACTAATCAAACCGCCAACATAAATGAGAGGCAGTTTCAGCTCTTTTCTGAACTTTTTGGCATCTTCCAAGAAATAGGCTTCTTCAAACGGTACTTCGGGAATCAGCCATTTGCCGGCCATCTTAATCCCCAATTTAAGCCACCAGAATTTCCAAGGGTTCATGTAATGTGCGAGTGTTTTGTAAGGCATTGCCCCGCGCATCACCGCCATCGGAGCTTTACTTACGAAACCGGCAGTAAGAACCAGCGCATGAACGCCCAACTTTTCCAATTCTTTGGCCACCGTCAAACAATCTTCTCTTTCCAAACCGCCTTTAAATCCGTCATACATATTGGTTTTTACCACAACCGCCATATCGTCTCCCGCCGCTGCCATCACTTCTTTGATAACCAACTGCATGAATAACATTCTGTTTTCCAAGGTGCCGCCAAATTTATCTTTTCTTTTATTCGTATAAGGTGAAAGAAATTGGCTGATGAGGTAACCATGGCCGGCATGAACTTCAACGGCATCAAATCCGGCTTGGCGTGCCAAGTTGACCGCTCTTCCGAAATCTTTTACCAAATCATAAATTTCTTGTTCACGCAAGGCACGTACGAAAGTGGGAGAGTATAAATTAAATCCGGTGGAAGCACCCACAGGAAGCTGTCCGCAAGTATAAGAATGGGTCATATTGCCGCAATGTCCGATTTGTATAGAGGCTTTGGCCCCTTCTGCATGAATGGCATCGGTCAGTTTTTTTAGGTCGGGGATAATCTCTTCGCGCATCCAAAGTTGACCGTCAAAAGAAACGCCGCTTTTGTTGACAGCTGCATACGCAATGGTGGTCATTCCGATTCCGCCTTTAGCAACGGCCGTATGGTAGTTGAATAAATCCTGAGAGGGTTTGTTGCCGTAACACATATTTTCAAATGCTGCAGAACGAATGGTACGATTGCGGAGTGTAAGGGGTCCGAAAGTGCACGGCGTAAAAATTTTAGATTCTGACATAAGTTAATGATTTAATGTTAGTTAATATATAAAAGGGAAAACTCTTTTCAATTTGCGAGATTTCATTTCATCGCCAAATTCCTTTTGATATTTTTTATGTATAGAGCGGGCGCGGGGTACCAAATTGGCAAAAGTCCAAATAAAAAATACCAATCCCGAAAGTGACCACGTAAAAATGGCAAAACCCAACCATTCCATTAATTCGCCTAAATAGTTGGCAGAAGTTACGTAGTTAAACATCCCGCCTTTGGGGAGATAGTGTTTG
The DNA here is from genome assembly GCA_964471715.1 of uncultured Lentimicrobiaceae bacterium. Classification (GTDB taxonomy): domain Bacteria; phylum Bacteroidota; class Bacteroidia; order Bacteroidales; family WCHB1-69; genus UBA1756. The sequence goes on from CAYYHC010000069.1 coordinate 7,511, forward strand.
GTGTCGTTTTCATCTTTGCGCAGGTGACGGATAATGTAATCGGAATGCAAATTAATGACAAATCCTGCAATAAAAACACTCACACCCACAATGAATTGTGGAGAATAGAGCCACTCAATGTCGGTATAGCTCATTCCCAAAACGGTATAATTTACATTGTATGATTCAAAAAAAATCCAGTAACCCTGCATCATCGAGTTGAGTACATTAAAAGCAATTCCCATAAACATAATTCCCAGCGGCATTTTGCTCTGACCTTTCAATAACCAAGGAAAGATCAATGACCGTTGCAGGTAGTGAGTCTGGAATAGAATAAAAAATATAAATGGCACTATATCAAAGCGATGGGGTGAAGCCGCCCATAAGATAATCATAGCTATAAAGATAGGGAATTCCATTAGGAACCATGCCAATTTGTTGTTGATGGTTTTTCCCCATTTGGGTGAGATAAGCATGCCGTAGCCGGCTTCCACAAAATTGAGAGCCACGAAAACTATCGCGGCTATCCCAATCATTACGTATAAATAAATGTAAAATGCCATTATTATCGAATAATTATTTCCATCGGCATTCTTGCCTGAATACCTTGCATGTTGGTAATTTGTTTGATAGCAGCATAAGAATAGTATAAGTCGCCCATTTCTTCTTTCATTGCAACGGCAATATTCTCTTCTTTTTGCGGAGAGAGTAGTTGTTCAAACCAATCTTTTTGAACCGGATAATAAACGACTTTGCAATCTTTCATATTCACTAATTGAGCTGCTAAAGCAATGGCGTCGTTCAGTGTGCCTAATTTGTCAACCAAGCCTAATTTTAGAGCATCGGAGCCGGTCCATACACGACCTTGACCGATTGAATCGACTTGTGCTTTGGCAATTTTTCTGCCATCGGAAACGCGTTGCATGAATGTATCATAAATGATGTCAACACTATGTTGCAGGCGTGCGTATTCATTTTCGTCCATTGCGCGGAAACCGGTATAGGCGTCGGCATGTGCGTTGGTTTGGGCAACATCAATCGTGATTCCCAATTTTTCTTTGAAGCAGTTTTGAAGATTCGGAATCATGCCAAACACACCGATTGAGCCGGTTAAAGTGTTGGCTTGTGCAACGATGGCATCTGCATTACAAGAAATATAATACCCACCGGAAGCGGCATAAGTTCCCATCGATACGACCAATTTTTTGCCTGCTGCTTTCGCATGTTCTAATTCGTTCCAAATTACTTCGGATGCTAAAGCACTTCCGCCGGGAGAGTTGACACGCAAGACGATGGCTTTGACAGATTTGTCTTTATAGGCTCTGCGAATCTCTTTGCACAAAGTTTCAGAACCAATAGTTGTCTCATTTCCCTTTCCGTCAATGATTTCGCCATTGGCATAAACAACGGCAATTTTATCCTCGTTCTTAGAAGGAACTACCAAATCGAATGATTTTCTATAGGTGTTCAAGGCGACTAAATTCAAATTTTGGTCTTCCCCGACGCCAACTTTCTCTTTCAACATTTGACGGTAATTATTTTGATAATCTAAAACATCTACCAATTTATAGTGAAGTGCATCTTCGGCAGTATTGATGGATAAACTATCTGCAATCATATTAAGTTTTTCCACGGATACTTTTCGGGAAGCGGAAATGTCTTTCAACATCTTGTTCCACAGGGATTTACTAAGAACGGTCATCTGTTCGCGGTTGGCTTCGCTCATTTTATCAAACAAATAGGGCTCTACCGCACTTTTAAATTTTCCACATTTTACCACTTGCACTTCAACGTCCAATTTATCCAACAAACCTTTGTAAAACATTAATTGGAAGGCAATTCCTTTGAAAGCAAGGTCTCCTTTCGGATTCAGATAGATCTTGTCGGCAACGGAAGCCAAATAGTAGGCACCTTGAGAATATGAATCGCTGTATGCATAGACGAACTTGCCCGTTTTTTTGAAATTAGCGAGGGCGTCACGAATTTCGGACAGAAAAGCCGGACTTGCTTGTAACGAGCTTATATTTAATGAAATACCTTTAATTTTATCATCTGTGGCGGCATGTTCTATCGAAGCCAAAATATCATTCAAACCGATAGCTTCTTTACCATAAATGCCTAAATCCATATCATCAAACGGTGTTTTCTCCACGCGTTCCTCAATAGGGGCGTTAAGGCTTAATTCCAAAATGGAGTTCTCACTAATGGGTTCAACGTCAGGACTTAATACAGCAACCATTATGATAGCGATGATGCCAAACAAAAATGACAAAATGACGGAGGCTAAAATAAAACCTATCGTTGAACCAAAAACCACGCGCCAAAACTTTCTGCTGCGCGATTCGGGTTGGTAAAAATTTTGTCTTTTTTCTACGCTCTTTGGCGTATTTTTGGGGTCGTTCAAATTTTCTTCCATAATTATAATATTTAAATTTTCTATGCTAAAAACAATCTGCAATATTACAAAAAATAATTAAACCATTCATTCCTTTTCATGTCTTTATCTGAACATAAAACCGTTATAAATATTATTCTAATAAATTGATTTATAAGTTGTTGATAAGTCGTAAACGCCAAATTAATCCGATTAACTGTATCTATATTCGTTTTTGGAAGAAATAATTGTCATGTTGTAATTGTTTTGTCTTTATCAATATTAAAAAAAAAGCAGATTTTTGATCTGCTCTTTTTTATTAGTGAATGATAGATTAATCTTCACTGCATTTAATTATGTAATCGTTGTCTGCTTGTGCTTTGTAAGCAGTTTGAAATGCTTCGCAATTGCTTGCAGATTGTTCACCCCAATCTACAATTCTAGAGGTAGTGTATCCACCGGCGGTGTAACTAACAGTGCAATCGCATGCTTTTTTGCAGGAAGACATCCCGAAAATGATGGCTGCTACGCCCAATAACATAAATACTTTTTTCATAATTACATTAATTTTACGTTGTAAATGCCAAATATATTTATTTAAAAAATACAATTACAGGGCATTTTATACTATAACTGTATTCTTGTTTAATTTGTAGGGGACTTCTATTTTTACTCTTTTTTTGCCAACTCCCCAGACCTTGCGAA
>CAYYHC010000070.1:0-10526 GCA_964471715.1 uncultured Lentimicrobiaceae bacterium
ACCCCGCTTCCGCTGTTCCATCATCATAAGCATAATAATTGTAAAAATTCTGCTCAAAAACGCACGTGTCATTGCATCTTCTTTCATCGCCCGTACCGACTTCCTGAAAAATATGGGTAATAATAAATGAGACACTATCAGCAGCATCTTGCGGTAAAGTGATCGACAAACCAGGATTGACATGCGCTGCAACACTTTGCAAACCACTACTATGATACGGCGAAATGTTTTCATTATTGGGCGTGTATTCCGTCACCAGAGCACCGCCTGCTTTTACAACATTATATGTATAGTAGCTATTTTTAATATTATTGGATAAATTTGACAAATAATTTTGAAAAGAAGGTCGTAAATCGCTGCTTCTATACTGACTCCAAGGCATCGCATAATACTTCTGCAACATAGTAGTGGTGGGTTCAACAAATGCCAAATCATTCGGATAAATATCTTGTGCAGAACGGTTGACATCCAATTTTACGTAGTCAATATGCCATTGGTCAACGTTACTTGCCCAACCGACAATGTCATTATCTTCCAAACTCGCCAAATTACGGAATCGGAACTGAAAGTTATTGCGAAGCCACTCAATAGTATCAATCGGAATCATCACCAACTTAAAGTAATCCAATTCATTATTTGCAAGCCAATTATCCAAAGATTCGCCGGGAGTGCTCCACATACATTTCCAAATATGCTCTTCACCAAACAGAGAATCACAGGGCAATACAATAATATCACCCGGGAAAGCGGCATTTTCAAACACGTAAAACTGTCCGGGGATATAAGGATTTGCCAACGAATCGCCAATGGCAAACGTTTCATCTTCAGCCAGAATGTAATCACAATAATCAAACCCGGTAAAAATGATATTTCCCGTTCCATACCCAAATTCAAGGACTAACGAATCGTGCTGCTCCGGCTGATTGCCGCGGCGTTCCCATTCCAATCCCGATAAACTGCCACCTGCGGGTTGATAATAAAAGCTGAAATACAAAGAATCAGCAAGCCGCATCGGACGATTCAGGTTAAAATTCATATCTAAACGAATGGGTAAGGAAGTCAGTGCATCTGCCTCAAAACCAACTCTATCCGCATGAGGATAAACCTCACCGTTTTCGTTCAACGCATCTAATGTTACGACACCAATGGTGGGCGGTTGCAACGCAAATGTGCGATTTACAAATCCCTGTCTGTCCTCCCAGCGCAGCGAATCAGGATATCCCACATAATTAGAAAAATCATCTACAAAAGGCAGTTGCAAACTTCCCGCTTTGGTCGTTTTTTTCGATTGAGATTGACTTTTTTGATAAATTTGTTTATTAATGCTCAATCCTGTCAACACCTCTTGAGAAGAAGCATAAGTATAAGATAATATTAAAGATATCAGTACACAAAGTGTTTTAAAGTAATCTTTCATAATTTCAATAGATTAATCATCATAAAATTCTTCATCTCCACCGGTCGCCAAACTGTCGGACGGGTCATTTAATTTGGCACCTACTTGTAACGTAATTTTTTCGCCCACGTTAATCATCGTTCCTTTAAAGATAGGACGACCTTTATAATATTGTTGTAGAACCAATCCAACATTTTCGCTTTCAACATAATTTACGTTTCCTAACTGCAGACCGGAATTTTCGAGAATTGTAACTGCCTGACGCAAAGTAATATCGCCTGCCAACTGCGGCATTGCCACTTTAGGGGGTACAATCGAAGAGCAAGTCAAATATACTTTTCTGCCTTTCTTTACTTTTTCACCCGGCATCGGATCCTGCTCCAATACAGTGCCATCCGCATGGTCTTTATTATAAATTGTATTTCTGATGACAAACAAATATCCTTCCGTATCATTGTTGATTAAATCCGTTGCTTTTTGTCCGATATAGTTGGGGATTTCCAATTCTTCGCCATTGTGCGTGTATATTCCCAAAACTTTTGTGGCAATAAATACTAAAAGAATGGTACCAAAGAAAGCGACAACGAGGTGAAATCCCATTCTTTGCGGCTTGAAAAAATCTGTAAATTTACTCATAAGTAATATGATAACTTTAGAAAATCAAATTTATTTTATTAGGCGACAAAAATACAAAAAAAGATAATGTAATTTCAATAAAAAAGTTTAATTTTGCGCTCCAAAAAAAACGCAATGACAGTTCTCACAGAATACTCACTTTGGTTCATTCTCCTCTGCCTTTTATTAGGTGCCGTTTTCGCTTTCATTCTGTACTTTAGAAACAAAAGCGTTGATTATGGGAAGCGTCCGAATTGGATTATGGCGTCCCTTCGCGGCGTTTCAATTGCGTTAATCGCATTCCTATTACTGGCACCCATGTTGAAATTGAGCGTAAAACAGGTGGATAAACCCGTCTTACTTTTTGCCATCGACAATTCGGAATCGATGAAATCCACAAGCGATTCTGCTTTCTATAAAGGTGATTTCCAACAAAAAATCAATAACCTTATTCACGCTTTCAGCGACAAATACGATGTCAAAGCCTATTTAATCGGAGATAAAAACGCTTTAGTACCTTCCGGTGACGATATTGCCGTCCCTTTTACGGATAAGACAACCGACCTATCTTCCATTTTTGATGAATTGGACAATGTTTACGCCAACCGCAATATTGGTGCAATGGTTTTAATCAGCGACGGTATTTTCAACACCGGTTTTAATCCGCAATACAAAGCAACCGGGGTACAATTTCCAATTCATACTGTTGGAACGGGTAATACCGAAAGCCAAGTGGATTTAAGCATAGCGGGAATTTTACACAATAAACAGACCTATATCGGTAATTTTTTTCCTGTCGAAATCAAGATTTCTGCTAATCGATTGTCCTCAAAGCATGCTAAATTAACCGTTTATGACAAAGAAAACGAAGTTTTTTCAAAAGATATTTCCATTAGTGGCAATCAATATTTTGAAAACGTAAAATTTTCATTGGAAGCAAAAGAAAAAGGGACACATAAATATCGCGTAGAAGTTACCGAATTGGATGGTGAAGTGACTTACAAGAATAATGCGACGGCATTTTTCATAGAAGTGGTGGATTCTCGTGAAAAAATTGCGATTATCTATCATGCGCCGCATCCGGATGTCAGCGCCATTCGTCAAGCATTGATCTTATCCGATAAATATGAAGTTGAAACCTATTCTGCTGCCGATTTCAAACAAAATCCCAACGACTATTCATTGCTCATTTTACACCAACTGCCCAGTAAGACACAAACCATGGGCAATCTGCTGACCCAAATACAGCAAAATCATCTTTCAGCTTTGTACATTTTGGGCTCACAATCCGATTTAGGAACTTTCAACAAATTGAATACGGGACTTACGTTAACTCAAAACAGAAGTTTGTTCAACGAATCCACACCGGTATTAAACGACAACTTCTTGCTGTTTACTTTTTCGGAAGAGCTTCGTCAAATGCTCACCCATTACACGCCGTTGAACACATTTTTCGGTAATTACAGCACCAACGGCAATGCTACTCGTTTCTTGAATCAAAAAATCAACAATGTGGTCAGCAACTACCCGCTGATTCTGTTTTCACAGAACAACAATAGCAAAGTGGGCGTCATTGCAGGTGAAGGAATATGGCGATGGAGAATGCAGAATTATTTACAAGTTCAAAATTTTGATGCTTTTGATGAAATGATGAATAAAATTGCATTGTATTTGTCGGTTAAAGGCGACAGAAGCCTTTTCCGCGTACATGCCGAGGAGGTTTATGCCGAGAACAAAACCATTGAATTGACCGCCGAACTTTATAATGAAAGTTATGAATTAATCTCCGATCCCGATGTCAACTTCATTTTAACCGATGGCGAAGGAAAAAAATATACATCACAATTTTCGAAACGCAATAATGCCTATTATTTGCAGTTAGGAAAATTGCCGGTGGGCGACTATACGTGGGAAGCTACTACAAAAGTGGGCACGGCTGCTTATCGCAAAACCGGTCATTTTACCGTACAGGAAATAGTGGTGGAAAGTCTGAACTTGGTTGCCAATCACGATTTATTACAGACCATTTCACAAAATACTAATGGTAAATTCTTTACTGTTAACGATATGGAGAAAATCGAACAAGTTATTAAGGACAATGAAAATATTAAACCGATAGTCTCTTATAACAAAAAATATAGTTTGCTCCTCAATAGTTGGATTTACTTGTTGTTGATCATTCTTTTATTGGGAATTGAATGGTTTATCAGAAAATGGGGAGGTGGTTATTAATAAAATGAGCATGAGAAAATATATTTGCATTTCTTTATTGGTACTTTTGAGTTTCACCGCTTTCGGACAGCAAATTGCGTTGTTGAAATATCGTGGTGGCGGCGATTGGTATGCCAATCCTACGTCGCTTCGGAATTTGGTTTCCTTCTGCAACAAGAATTTATCCATGTCTTTATCACCGACGATTGCGACAGTGGAAGTGGGCAGTACCGATATTTTTCAGTATCCGTTTGTTCACATGACGGGTCATGGAAATGTTGTTTTTTCGGATGAAGAGGCACAAAATCTACGTATGTATCTTCTTTCCGGTGGTTTTTTGCACATTGATGATAATTATGGAATTGATAAGTTCATTCGTGCGCAGATGAAGATTGTATTTCCGGAGTTGGAATTTGTGGAGTTGCCGTACAATCATCCCATTTATAATCAGAAGTACAAATTTCCTAACGGATTGCCGAAGATACACGAACATGATAACAAACCGGCACAAGGTTTCGGTCTTTTTTGGGAAGGTCGATTGATTTGTTTTTATAGTTATGAGTGCGATTTAGGAGATGGATGGGAGGATTTTGAAGTGCATAAGGACTCGGAAGCTACGCGTACAAAAGCGTTGCAGATGGGTGCCAATATATTGAATTACGTTTTTACAAAATAATAAACAGCAGTTGTTCCGTCGCTGCCTGAAGTATCAGGGAGAGGAAAGTCCGGGCAACACAGAGCACCATGCTTCCTAACAGGAAGGGACTCTTTCGGGAGTTACAGAAAGTGCCGCAGAAAACAACCGCTTTGCTTGCAAAGTAAGGGTGAAAACGCGAGGTAAGAGCTCACGACGCTCGCAGTGATGTGGAGCGGGGGTAAACCTCATGGGTTGAAAGACCAAATATACCGAGGCTTGAGGGTGGCTCGCCCAACTCGGAGGGTAGGTCGATACAGTTCCACGGCAACGTGCAACGTAGATAAATGACGGAACTCGACAGAACCCGGCTTATAGACTGCTGTTTTTTTATTGTATTAATGTCACCGTTCCGACCAATTCCACCGGAACTTCATCATCATAAATATAGGTTATTTTATAAATATAAACCCCCATCGGCATAATGATGCCCTTGTAGGTGCCATTCCAACCCATGTTGGGATCTGTGGTGTGAAACAACAAATAACCCTCACGGGAGTAAATGTAAAAATTATAATTCTGCGTCGTCACGAAAGAATGTACCGGCAAAAAAACCGTGTTCTCTCCCCTATCTCCCGGACAAAAAGCATTGGGAATATAACTCGTCGGCAATTGATTTAAAACAAGTACATTCGATCTACTTTTTTCATTCATTCCATAAGCATTCATATTCTCATCGGCTTCGACATAATAACTGAATTTTTCTCCCTCTGTTCGCAACAAAGAGACATCATCACTATGCAAAGTGTCAACGGTATTTCCGCCCCAAATCAAAGTGGCAGACGACTCAATCTCCGTTTGCCGAAACAACGAATACCCCGCGACATTACCTTGCCATCCAATATATGCTGTCCAATGCAAATCATTCTGTTTCAAATCATCAATGGTCTCACCGGTCAGTAAAATGTTATGCGAAATATTGGATAGCGCCGTTTCTACCTGACATTCATTTTCAATAGATGCCCGATAATAATACAGTTGTTTATTAATATCAACATTCTCATCTGTAAATAAATAGGTATCCGTTCCATTAAAATTGCTCACAGCATAATGCGCAAAATGAGCCGCATCGCCAACACTGCGATACAAATGTACTTTGGTAAACAAAATGGTAGTTCCCGTAAATACCTTGACTTCAATTTGCTTGTTATCCACAACCGACACATAACAAACATACACAAAATCCTGATTATTAGTAGAATTAAACAAAAATGAAGTTTTAGTGGAACTTGCCGTAATGCTTCCCCCGACGTTAACAGCTTTGACAATGCAATCATAAGTGCTCAACGGAACCAAATTACCTATCGTATAACTGAACGTATTTGCATCTACCGAACCGGCAAATTGCAAAGGACCGCCATTTTCTGAAAAATAAATGTCATATTTTTCTATATTCGGGAACATATTTTCGTACTCTTCCCACGTTAAAGTGGCCTCTCTACGGCATAAATCATAGTTGGCAAAAATGCGTATTTGGTGCTGCGGGTCACTCATCGGACTGGAATTCATACAACTATCTAAAGCCGCGATGCGATATTGTTGGGGAGTGTCGCTCAAATTGTTCATATCTGTCCAAGAGGTATTCTGATGTCCCCACACAGTATCTATGGGTACCCACAAGTTATTTTCAAAATGATAAATGATGTAGGCGGAGGCATCGGGGGCGGGCGAAGGAATCCAGCCAATATTGATTCGCGAAGTATTATAATCCACTGACACACTGTCAATTTGTAGAATGGCAGGAGCAAAACGGTCGGCAAAAATATCACTTTGAGCGCGGGAGACATTGTGACAACCCGACGCATCGGAAAGCTCAATACGATAAGCGATTGTGGCATTACAAACATCAATAGTGTCTCGATGTATCAATTGTGATTCAGATGCAATATTAGTCCATACGCCGGCAGGATATTCTTTAAAAATATCATAAGTAGTTGAATAAGAAGGAAGTACAGGAGTAATCGGAGAATCCCAATTTAAAATAGCCAAACCGTTACCAAAATTGGAAAGATAGAATTCAATCGTACACAAAGTATCGGATATAAGATTGTTACCGGTTGAAAAAACCTTGATGTAATAATAAAGATGTGGCAGATTAATAGCGTCGGCGCCAACGTGAGTGTAAGTGGTTGTACTTGAATTGAATATTTGCCCAACCATCGTAAAGGGCGTGGCTAAATCGGAAGTAAAATATATTTCGTATCTGTTGAAATCAACCACATCGGTGGGCAGCACCCAAGAAAGCGTAACATCCCCTGCTCCATCTACTTGCAAACAGCGCAGCTGCGGACGTTCAATCGCACAAAGCGTTAGTGTGCAAAATAATAGTCCTATGAAGAGGTTAACTTTTTTCATGAGTTTTATAACGAACAAATAATCAAAAAAGTATTATTTAATTTGGGATAATGCTTTTCTATAACGCGTGGCGTTATTGATATGTTCGTTATAGTTAGCGGTAAAATTATGTGAACCGGAAAAATCCTCTTTGGCACACATATAAATATAGTTATGATGAGTATAATTTAGCACTGAATCGATGGTGGAAAGTGCAGGGATACGTATGGGGCCGGGAGGTAATCCTTTGTATTTGTAGGTATTATAAGGAGAATCGATGAGCGTATGAACTTCATAAACCCGTTTAATGGAAAAATCGTTTAAGGCATATTTAACGGTCGGGTCTGCCTGCAAAAGCATATCGCGATGCAAGCGATTAATGTATAATCCTGCAATGACCGCCTTTTCGTTTTCCCTAAAGTTTTCCTCCTCCACAATAGAAGCCAAGGTAATCACTTCTATTGGCGTAAATCCTATTGATTCAGCTTGTTGCAAACGTTGATTAGACCAAAATTTTTCATAATAGCCAACCATTTTTTGAAAAAAATCATCTGCCGAAATATCATGATAAAACTCATACGTATTGGGCATAAAGACAACAATGGAAGTTTCGGGTGTCAAATGAAATTTTCGAAGATAAGCCGTATCATTTAATAAATGATGCAAATCATCGATTGAAAATAAGAAATCAAATGATGCAATTTTATTCAAAAGTTGGGACTGGGTCCTAATATTATTAATAGTAAACTTGACGGGATAATGTTGCCCTTTACGCAATTTTTTAATAATTTGAAAATTGTTTTCCTGATTGCCGATCACATATTTACCTTGTTTAATGTGATCGTATCTCAATACTTTGGCAGCTATACGAAAAGTGAGTTCACATTTTATCAATTTGTGATTTTCAATTGAATCAATCACTTGTGAGTAAGTTGCGTCCTTTGGAATAATCAATAACAGTGATTCGTTTTTTCCGTTAGGTACAAAAAATACTACCGCTACGGAAATAATACATAGCAAGAGAAGTGCTCCAACAATGATGATAATGTGTTTAAATTTCATTTTAGTATAAATAATCGACTGCAAAATTACTCAAAAAACCGATATAAAAACGGAAGGATAACATTTTTAGGAATTTTTTATCAAGTATAGTTTATTGAAAATGATATTTCATAATTGCCCTAAATAATGATGAATTGTTTTGCGTTTTAATTTGATATTCAATCAATTATCTCAAAGTCGGTGTTTAAAAGTTCTTTTTTTCAAAGAAGCTGCCCGAAATATTGGTTTTAGTTGTATTTTTGCGAAACTAAAAAAGAGGAAATAATTGTATTGGCGATGTTGCGTAAATAAGATGCTCGATGGAGAAAAATAGATTCAATAACAAAGCACAAGGGAAACCTTTCGTAAAATGGGTTGGCGGCAAAACGCAATTATTACCGTTTATTGAAAAAAAATTGCCAGCCGATTTCTCGCGATGCCGACATCTTACTTATGTAGAACCATTTGTAGGAGGTGGGGCGGTTTTATTTTGGATTTTGCAAAAATATTCAAGCATTCAAAAAGCGGTTATTAATGATATTAATCCCGATTTGATGATGGTTTATCGCATCATCAAAGAACAACCGAAGGAATTGATCGATAGTTTACAAAGTATTCAATCCGAATATTTGCCATTGCCGGATGAAAAACGAAAAGAATACTATTTAAGTAAGCGTGAATGCTTTAATCTGAAAGGGCTTAATGAGATTGACAATAGCGCTTTATTTATTTTTTTGAACCGCACTTGTTTCAACGGTTTATTTCGAGTTAACAGCAAAGGCTTATTTAACGTACCTTTCGGCAAATATGTCAATCCGAAAATATGCGATGAGCAGACGATTTGGGCGGATAGTGAATTGTTGCAAAAGGTAGAAATTTTGACCGGCGATTTTGAAAAAACATTGTTATATGCAGATAAAAATGCTTTGTTTTATATAGATCCACCCTATAAACCTTTGAGTGAAACTTCAAGTTTTAATTCGTACGCAAAAGTAAGTTTCGACGACCAAGAACAGATTCGATTATCGGAATTCTGTAAAGAGTTAAATAGTAAAAATTGTCCATTTATATTGAGCAACTCCGATGTGAAAGGGAAAAATCCGAAGGATGATTTTTTTGATGAATTGTACCAACAGTTTAATATTCAAAGGGTATTGGCAACACGCATGGTCAATTCAAATCCTGAAAAAAGAGGAAAACTGACAGAATTAATGGTTTCAAATTTTGGCACGCGCAATAAACAAAATATGCAACCACAATTTGCAATGGCAATGGAAAATAATATAGAATAGCAACATTTCAGATTAATAATTATGACATTTGATTTTTATGTACCAAAAGGAAACTATAAACACTTCATCAATTTTGTTGATTTTATCTCTCATGCAGAACATTCCGGATGGAATTATAGTGGAATGAATATAGAATTAGATCCCGCAGTGGATTTTATCAATAAAAATATAAAGGTTCGTTGAACTGATATAAATGAAGATTTTAAGATCAAATTATTGTACATTCATTGAAGAAATTTCAGACTCAATTTAAAATCAGCCGATAATTATGGAAAGGGAAAAAGCATTAATTCAAATAAAAGAACTAGTTGGTAAGGATTTATTTTCGCGAGCCGCTGAATATGATATAACAACTTGGAAAGAAAATTCTCAAGGTAAAAAAACACAAAATAAAGGTTGGTTTGGAAATGTAATTGAACATTTTCTTGGTCTTCCTCAAAATTCTGCACAATCACCAAATTTTGGCTCTTGGGAATTAAAAACCACTTCACTAAAAAAGAAAGGTGAAGCAATTGTTCCCAAAGAAACTATTGCTATTACGATGATTGACCCTTATGAAGTAATGTTGAAATCATTTGAAAATAGTCATTTGTATGCAAAACTAAATAAGATGATATTGGTTTCACGCATTGTAACTGACAAATTTGAAGATTCAGGAATAGTTTATTCTGTTAATTCTTTTGACCTGACAGATAAGGAATTATTATCTGAGATAAAAGCTGATTATGATTTGGTACGTAATGTCCTAATTGATAATGATGGTGATATTACAAAGCTAAGTGGGAAAATGGGTAAATGGATACAGCCAAGAACAAAAGGTAAAGGGCATGGAACTATAAGTAGAGCATTCTATGCCCGTAAAAAGCTGGTTATAAAAATCATAGGACTGTAATGATAACTCCCTTTTTCAAATCTACTGACCGAGCCTTTACCCTTGTGCAAG
>CAYYHC010000071.1:0-10405 GCA_964471715.1 uncultured Lentimicrobiaceae bacterium
TTACCTGCCAAAATACCATCGGTGTATTGCTATTTCTTCCGCTTTTCCTGATGGTACATAATTCCTCCGAAATGACATTTCAGATATCTGCTTTGGCACATCCCGAAATTTTGACAAACTTGCTGCTGTTGTCAATCTTTTGCTCTGCCGTTGCTTTCATTTTTTATGTACAGGCAATGCAAAAACTCGGACTTGGAAAAGCAAATACTTTTACCAATTTAATCCCGGTAGTGACCGCAGTTTTTTCGTATTTTATTTTAAATGAGACATTTCCATCTTATAAAATCGTCGGAACCATTGTCGTGATTATTGGAATCTGTTTGGTACAACATACTGCTAAAATTAAAAATGAACATTCTTCGGCTCATTAGTGTTTGCTAACTTAGCTTTGTACTAAATAATTAATTATATGATTATTAATAAAATTGATGCTGCCGATTTGGAAAAAAGATCCGTAAAACGCAGCGAAGATATTCGGGGTTGTTATTATCGCGACCAAACTGCTATTTTGCATTCAAAACCTTTTAGAAGATTAAAATATAAAACGCAAGTTTTTTTTAATCCCGATGATGATCATATTTGTACAAGAATCGAACACGTTTTGCATGTTGCAACCATCAGTGCGACTGCCTGCCGCGGGCTTAATTCCAAAAAAGATGCGGGTTGGCAATTAAATGAAGATTTGGCTTATGCCATCAGTTTGGGACATGATTTGGGGCATACTCCTTTCGGTCATGCCGGTGAAGCGGCTCTTTCAAAATGTCTTGGAACTGCAAATAGCTTCATCCACGAAGTGAATAGTTATAGAGTTGTCGAAAAATTAATTGCCGATGGTCTCGGTCTTAATTTGACTTATGCCGTAAAAGATGGCATTATTTGTCATAATGGAGAAAAATTTGAACAAGCCATTCAACCCGATTTCAGGGTAAAGGATTTGAATACCATCCATTCCCGTAGTTTTGTTCCTTCTACTTACGAGGGTGCTATCGTTCGCTTTTCCGATAAAATTGCATACTTGGGGCGCGATATTGAAGATGCCATTATTGCCGGTTTTATTAAATCGGAAGATGTTCCTCAAGAAATAAGAGAAAAAGTTGGAAATACTAATAGTAGTATTATCAATTATTTAGTGCAAGATTTGGTGGCGAATTCAACGGAAGAATCCATTGCCGTATCTGCGGAAGCACACGAATTAATGTTAGCTTTGCGAAAATTTAATTATCAACGCATCTACGAACATCCTTTGTTAGTTGAAGTTGAAGAATCGTGCGCCAACATTATTGCTGCCATTTTTGAACATTTGTTTGCCATTCATCTCAATTTTGATTGGGAACATTCCACTTATCATGGTAGTACAAAATTGACTCTTGATGAATATTTTGTTGATTATCTGATAAATATGCGGAATTTTTATTGGACGGAAAAGGAAACGCAGGGCTATTCGATGGAAACGATGGGCAAGCAGATTGTTTCTGATTATATTTCAGGAATGACCGACCGATTTGCTTTGGAATGTATGCACGAAATTTCAATTCCGCATTCAATTTTCTTCCGTCATGGAAAGGGAACCTTCTGATAGATTTTTTTTGAAATGGAGTGCAAAAATTGAAAAAGTTGATGTATATTTGCAACCTTGAATTTTAGAGTAAGAATATTTAATAATTTATCTAATTTACGATGAGCAAATATCCGGAATCTATTGATAAAATTACAAAAGCACGACTATTTTTTTCAGCATTAGGTTCTATTTTCAGTGTTGCACTAACAATGTTCTTTGTAGGTGTTTTGGCGTTTCTTGCCTTTTTTTCGACACAATTTATAAAAGATTTTTCTCGAAAATTGGAAATGGAAGTTCTTTTTTATTCGCAAGATGCCGGTGTGAAAGAAGCGGATGTGATTGCGTATGAACAAAGCCTAAAATTGCAAAATTTTGTGGAAACTTCGCGCGTTTCATTGCTGAAAGATAACACTGCAGAAGCCAAAAGAGTAATCGGAAACAATTACGAAGAAGTTATTCTCAATCCGATTAATGCTTCTATTATCCTTACTCTTAAACCTGAATATGCTAATTCGGACTCCTTGAATAACGTCATTAAGTACATCAAACAAAATAAAATGGTACAAGATGTTGACTATCCGGACTTTATAGTTCAATTGATACAAGGTAATTTGTATAGAATACAATGGATTACGTTAGGATTCTGCGCCGTTTTTATGCTCATTTCTTTATTGCTGATTGCCAATTCATTGCGTTTGAGTATTTACGCCAAACGATTCAATATTCGTAGCATGCTGTTGGTAGGTGCCACGCGTGGTTTTGTAAGACGTCCATTCGTATTTAAAGGCTTTGTACAAGGCACTTGGGGCGGATTAGTGGCGGTCATATTGCTATCAGTTCTGCTCTACGCCGGCAATTATGTGTTACCTGACTTTGTGGATCTATCGTATGCGAATGTAATTATTTGCATTTTGGGAGGCGTTTTCGTATTTAGCGTCCTGTTTACCATTATATCCGCATCGCTTTTCGTTAATAAATACATTAAAATAAATACTGACAGATTATACTTATAAAAATATTATTATGGCACAAGTAATTTACACGTCTAAACCCTCAAAACCTGAATTGACGAAGGATTCCGTCTATGGGAGAAATAACAAAAATTCAAAGAAAATTCCATTATTTCGAAAAATAAATTACATACTTATGGTCGTTGGTGTTGTTGTTCTTGCTGCCGGCTATGTTGCCCTTTCAGGTGGCGCAGCTGATGATCCAAGCCATTTTAGCGAGGCAATTTTCGACAGCCGTCGTTTGGTGGTTGCTCCCATCTTGATGCTTGCCGGCTTAGTAATAGAAATCGTAGCAATTATGTATCATCCAAAAAATAAGAAAGATACAGATGATAATTCAACTAATGATTTAAAAGCCGAATAATAAGAATGGATTGGTTACAAGCAATTATCTTGGGCATTATCCAAGGTTTAACGGAATTTCTTCCCGTCAGTAGTAGCGGACATTTAATCATCGCCAAAGAAATGTTGGGTGTCGGCGTTTCCGAAAATGTTGTTTTTGAAACGGTTGTTCATGCTGCAACAGTGTTAAGTACTATTACCATTCTGTGGAAAGAAATTGCGAATTTGTTTATGAAATTGTTTAAATTTCAATGGAATGAGGAAACTCAATATATTTGCAAAATAGGACTTTCCATGATTCCTGTTTTTATTGTAGGCGTTTTCTTTAAAGATCAAGTTGAAACTCTATTCGGTCAAGGGGTTGTTTTGGTCGGTATTATGCTGTTAGTGACTGCAATACTTCTTACTTTGACTAAATTTGTGAAATTTAATCAACGCAAAGAGGTGGGTTGGAGTTCCGCATTGATCATCGGATTGGCGCAGGCAGTGGCCGTTTTGCCGGGTTTGTCACGCTCAGGAACCACCATCGCAACCGGTTTGTTGGTGGGTGTTAAAAAAGAATCCGTCGCACAATTCTCATTCTTAATGGTCATTATTCCCATATTAGGGGAGAGTTTCCTTGGATTGATAGGCGGCGATTTCGCAATGACAGAATCCGGAATTCCCGCATTATCATTGATTTGCGGATTTTTGGCTGCTTACTTTGCCGGACTATTAGCCTGCAAATGGATGATTAATTTAGTGAAAAAATCGAATCTGGTCTGGTTTGCAATTTATTGTGCAATTGTAGGTGTTATCGCACTCGTTTTCGGTTTTGTGGCTTAATGTGAGATGTTCTTAATATGAAAATAAAAGAGGTTCTGACTTATTTGGAAGACAAATACCCACTTCATTTGCAAGAGGATTTTGATAATTGTGGAGTCCAATGCGGCGATAAAGAGTTGGAATTGACAGGCATTTTAGTCTGCTTCGAAATGTCGGACGCAACTATTGACGAAGCCATCGCTAAAAAAGCCAATTTAATAATATCGCATCATCCGTTGATACTCCGTCGTGGAATTTGCAAAATAGAACCGACCAACAGAGTGGGGCGTATTCTTTGTAAAGCATTGGAAAACAGAATGGTACTTTATTCTATGCACACTAATTTGGATGTTGCTCAAGGTGGTGTCAATGATTGTTTTGCAAAAAAAATGAATTTATCAAATATATCAGTACTTTGTCCAACCGGTGCGAATTTACAAAAAATTGCCTTTTTTATTCCTCAATCGTACAGTTTGAAAGTGCAAAATGCTCTTTTTGCTGTAGGATGCGGGAAATTGGGAAATTATGAGAATTGTGCATATCGTATGAACGGGCAGGGCAGTTTCAAACCAATGACTTCTGCTGAACCGTTTATTGGCGAAATCGATAAAATGGAATATGTGGATGAAGAGCGGGTTGAAATGGTTTTTCCGTCTTATTTGCAGAAAAAAGTGATAGAAACGCTGTATCAACATCATCCTTATGAAGAACCGGCATTTGACATTTTTAAGTTGGAAAATCCATTGAGAAATGTGGGGTTGGGGAGAATCGGTGATTTGGAAAATGAAATGAAAGTAACTGATTTTTTGCAATTTGTCAAGAAAACTTTTGGGCTGAAGTTGCTTCGTTATTATGGCGACCTCGATAGGACCATCAGGCGTGTGGCAGTGTGCGGTGGCTCGGGAAGCTCGTTCATTTTGAATGCAATAGCCGCCGGCGCCGATGCATACATCACCGGTGACGTTAAATATCACGACTTCCATCTTGCCGATCGCAAAATGCTGATTGCCGACATCGGACACTTTGAAAGTGAACATTTTATAAAAGAAATAATTTTTACTGAACTTAAAGAAAATTTTATTAACTTTGCCCTCTCATTTTCTGAAGAAGAAAAAATGATAATTGACATTATATAGAATTGATAATCAAGAAAATACAAATATTATTATGGCAAAAAGAAAAGCAACTGAAGAACCAATAGTTCCCGAAATTACCGAAGTTAAACTTGATCAGGCTGGAACTACGGAAATTATTATTGAAAGAAAAGAGGAAGAAACTGCAGAAGAAATTCAAGAAGAACTCAGTATCGCTCAAAAATTATTATCTTTATACTACTTGCAACAGATTTGTTCTCAAATAGATAAAATACGTTTTGAACGCGGTGAATTGCCCAATGAAGTTCGCGATTTGGAAGATGCTGAAGAAGGTTTGAATACGCGTGTTGCCAAGTATCAAGATGAAATTGATGCTTATAAAGAAAAAATTGTTGCTGAAAACAATAAAATTAAAGAATCTCAAACTTCGATCAAAAGATACGAAGAACAACAACAAAATGTTCGCAATAATCGTGAGTATGAGACTTTGTCTAAAGAGATAGAATACCAAACACTTGAAATTCAAATCAGCGAAAAACATATTGCTAAATATCAAGTTGAAGTAGAAACGCGCGCTGAAGAAATTGCGTCTTGCGAGGAAAAAACGAAGGAAATTAGTGAAATTTTGTCGCATAAAAAAGCTGAATTGGACGTAATTATTGCAGAAACAGAGAAAGAAGAAGCTGATTTATTGGGAAAAGCAGAAGTTTATAAGGCAAAAATTGAACCTCGTTTGTTGGCTGCTTTTGAACGTATTCGTAAAAATGCCCGCAACGGCTTGGCTATCGTTCAAATTGAACGTGAAGCGTGCGGCGGGTGCTTTAGTATGATTCCGCCTCAACGTCAATTAGATATCCGTTTACATAAGAAAATTATCGTATGCGAAGCTTGTGGACGAATATTCATTGATAAACAATTAGTAGAAGATCACCAAAATCAAGAAGTAGTGAATAACTAAATTGTATAAGTCTATAATAAAAAAAAGAACCGTAATTCATTTTTATTGCGGTTCTTTTTTAATGTGATTTGTGCTGTTTAATTATAAAAAAATTGTACTTTTGTGCCCTTAAAACTCGATGTCGTGAATATTAATCAACCAATAAAATTCATATACGAAAATATAAAAAAAAGATTACAAAAACCATCCGTCGTTTTTGAACATGATGTGATGGAAATCTTGATGTCGAGTGACAAAAAATCCAAATATAATCTAAAAGATTTTAGAAAAGAATTTTTTACGTTTTCCATTAAAAGTAAAGATGATTTGTTCAAATATTTTTTTTACTTTTCAATGTTGTTATTTGCGGTTATCATTCCTTGGTTGAGTCTTAAAACGGGCGTATCAGAGCAAGAGATTAATAGTCAACACGATGCAGAATTGTTGTATAATTATTATTCGCGATCGGATAATACTGCTGCAAGTAACCCTATTTTTAAAACTCAACCCCGTACGGTCGATTTTCTTTGCTGTTGTGTCGGAAAATGGTTTAATATTGAGAATATTTATGCCCTGCGTCACGTTGTTGCCGCCGCGTTTGGCTGGATGATTATTCTATTGACAGGACTCTTTTTGATGGAACTCTTTGCATGGCGAGCTGCCTTTTTCGGTGCCATTTTCCTGTTCGTTTCGCCTCATTTTCTCGGTAATGCATTCTTTAACTTGGTCGATATCCCTTTCGCTTTCTTTTATCTGCTCGGTATCTTCCAAATCTATTTGTTTACCAATGAATTACCTACAATCAGGTGGCGACGATTGGTCTATATTACCTTGACTATTTTGGCGGCAAATTCTATTCATGTCGGCGGATTTGTACTTCTTCATTATCTTTTTATATTAGCTTTAGTGGCATTTGTAATCTATAATCCGATTAAAAAAATATTAACCCGAAAGTATATTACAAACCTTGGAAAATTAGGTGCCATTTTGGTAGTGATTTGCGCAATTGTTTATTTCTTTGATTTTTTATATCCGGTGCATATTTTGCATTTTTCAGGTGTTACCCCTGTTAACGCTCTAAAAAAAATAAATGAGAATCAAATACTTACATCTTTTCTTTGGAATGGTAAAATCATTTCATCAGAACATTTGTCAATCGGTTTCATTTATACAATGGTGCAGTTTACCATTCCGTTGGTACTGCTGATTGGAATTATTACCCATTTTATTTTTGCCAAAACCATCGTTCGTACTTTACATTGGTTTAAAATTATTTTAATCGTTTATGTATTGATATTTCCGTTTTTTAAATTGTCCGGTAGTGAATTGAATTTATCGGATATTTGGTCTGCCTATTTGATGGTTTATCCTATTATCATAATTTATGCCGTAGCAGGTTACGAGGGTATTTTGCGTAGAATTGACGACCGTTATACGAATGTGATTATTGTAGCTGCCATTTATTTGTTGGGTTTCATGCCGTTACGTCATGTGGTGATGCATAGGCAGCACGTCAGCATTTATTTTAGTGAAATATCGGGCGGAATACATGATAATTATGGACGATATAGCATTGACCCGTTGGAGCAAAGCAACAAGCGGGTTTGTAATTGGTTCTCAAGCAATTATCAGAAAAGTAATGTTTGGCGTAATGATTCGTTCCCCAAAATCAAAGTACTTACCGACGGAGGGGCAGGTTGTGATTGGTGGTTTAGAAATGATACTGCCAATATTCAATTGCAACATGCCACTTTCGCCGAACGGAATAACATGGATTGGGATTATTTTATCACTTTTGCAGATAAAATTCCTCCCCAACAACTCAAAAATGGAAGTTGGGAAAAAGAAATGGCATGGCATAAATTTTATGTTGAGCGAAAACAAATTGCTGCCATCATTAAAAAACAAAGAATGGATAGTATTCCAATGGATTCCATAGTGGAAATGTTCAATCAGACAAAATAAAGTAGTATTTTATTCGTTTATTGAAAATGAAAAAATTTATAGTTGTATTTTTAGTAGCTTTTTTAGTGTCAATCGTGTTTTTACGCTGCAATAAAACCGATTTGACCGCTTCCTATATTGAAATAACTCCCGAATCATTTGTCGTAGATATGACAGATTATAATCGGATTCATGGTACAAACTATGATGCAGAGGAACTTGCTGCCATCGCTTCTCAAAAGTTCTCTGATGCGTGGATTTTCGTAAATGGTAAAGACTTGGGAACATGGGAGTTGCCATGTAAAATTCCAATTTTGGCAACCGATTCTACTGATATTCAGATATTTCCCGGAATTAAAATGAATGGGATTTCTACCAGCCGTCCCCGTTATCCTTTTGTGCAAGGCACCACTTTAAAATTGGGATTAAAGGCAGGTACCGTTTTAAGTGTCCCTGAAATTTCGGTCAAGTATTTCAATGAAACAATCATGGAGCTGGTTGAAAATTTTGAACCGGATTATAATCAATATTTTGAAAGTACTGATAGTACCGGAGTTTCCTTTGAAAGAATCGATGATCCTGCTAATCAGGGTAATAGAATAGGAGTGATTAATTTGGAAGATTCCGTTGACAATTTTGAAATTGTCTCTACTCCGCTGCTTTTCAATTATGTCCCTTCTTCCGTTTTTTTGGAATTCGATTATCGTTCCGATTCGGAAGAAATTCAAAATTTTTATGTGGGAACACTCATTGAAACAAGTACTTCCTCTGTCCCTACTCACGAACCGTTGGTGGTGGTTAATACTTCAACACAATGGAAAAAAATTTATATCAATCTTACTCAATCGGTTTTGCGCAATCAACTCACTGCTACAAGCTATCGCGTGATTTTATCGGGTGGCAAAAGCGGTACGAATGATATTCATCTCTATTTTGATAATATTAAAGTAGTCTATTTGTAAAATATTCTCCTTATGACTAATAAGCACAAGCTGATTTTCGTATATATTTTTTTTGATATTTTAGCCGCTCTTATTACTTGGACAATTTTTTTTGTCTTTAGAAAATATAATGTTGATAATCAAGTTTTAACACATCTCGATACAACAGTATTTAATGATCCCAAATTTTTCCTCGGCTTGGTGGGCTATCCTCTCTTCGGAATAGTACTCCATGTATTTTCCGGAACTTACCAAAAAGTATTAAAAAAATCGCGTCTTAAAGAGTTGGGTACCACATTGCTAATCACCTTTTTATGGGCCTTATTGTTCTTTTTCGCCTTTATTTTGGATGATATTATTAACGATTATAACGACTATCTTCTCTATTTTGGACTACTTTTTTCTTTACAATTTTTCTTAACCTATATTCCGCGTGTAAGCATTACTACCCATACCATCAATAGAATTAGAAATGGCAAGATTAGTTTCAATACAATTATTATCGGGAGCGATAAATTGGCATTAAATACTTATCAATCAATTGTTTCGCATAAACCTAATACCGGCAATTCGATCGTGGGTTACCTCATTATCGATGAAAATGATGAAGATGTTTTGTCGGATGAACTTCCTTGTTTGGGAAAAATGGATAATTTGATGAATATTGTATCCGAACACGAAATTGCAGAGCTGATTATTGCCATTCAAAACGGAAAAAGGAAGTATATCGAGAAAATTTTAACCATGATTATGGATACGGACATCGATTTGAAAATTATTCCGCAAATGCAGGACTATTTGATGGGTACTGTGAAAGTTTCATCGGTTTTGCATGAACCGTTAATCTCGATCTCTCTTGATTATCTTCCTGATTGGCAGAAATATACAAAACGTTTTTTTGATATTTTTCTCTCGTTGCTTGCAATGATTTTACTCATTCCAATCTATTTGTTTCTCGCTATCGGTGTCAAATTGTCCTCTAAAGGTCCCATTTTTTATACTCAAGAACGAATCGGCTATAAGGGAAAGCCTTTTAAAATTATTAAGTTCCGTTCAATGGTGGCGCATGCCGAAAAAGAAAGTCCGCAATTGTCAAGTAAAGATGATGCAAGAATTACCCGTTTTGGTAAGTTCATGAGGCAGTCGCGGTTAGATGAAACTCCGCAATTTTTCAATGTCATTATTGGCGATATGTCATTAGTGGGACCGCGTCCGGAAAGACAATATTATATTGATAAGATTGTTGAAAAAGCTCCTCATTACAAATTGCTGTTGCGCGTAAAACCGGGAATTACCTCTTGGGGACAAGTAAAATTCGGATATGCCGAAAATGTGGATGAAATGGTGCAACGCTTGAAATGGGATATTCTCTATATAGAAAATATGTCGCTGCAAATGGATATTAAGATATTGATATACACTGTGTTAATCGTATTAAAAAGAACAGGAAAATAATGTACAAATACTTCTCCTTAGTCTTGATCGTCTTCGCGTTGGTGGCATGCAAAACCACTCAAAGCGTGAGCACGGATTCCAATTCCGCGAATGAGCAAAGCAAAGATTATTATGTCTTGAAACGCGGTGAGTGTGTCGATTTATCGTTTATTACAAACGCTTCATTGGGAATGGCTTGGTATTGGAAAAATAGTGATGAAGTTACCATTGTGGACTCGACCAATATCAGTTATCATCAGGAGAATCCCAAACTGATCGGTAGCAGCAGTACCATGCTGTGGACTTTTTGCGGAAATACGAAGGGAACCGACACGTTATTG
>CAYYHC010000072.1:0-7772 GCA_964471715.1 uncultured Lentimicrobiaceae bacterium
CGGCGACGGGTAAGGCAATTGCTTATTGCTCTATTCTTTAACGTCGCCGCTTTTCTTTTTTTATGCGGCGAATGATTGTCATTCCGAAAGGAGCGAAGCGGAATGAGGAATCTCATAGAAACAATGCTCTGTTAGTCGGCACTTTTATTGTCGCCGCTTTTCCTTTTTTTTATGCGGCGAATGATTGTCATTCCGAATGGAGCGAAGCGGAATGAGGAATCTCATAGAAACAATGCTCTGTTAGTCGGCATTTTTAACGTCGCCGCTTTTCCTTTTTTTATGCGGCGAGTGATTGTTATTCCGAATGGAGCGAAGCGGAATGAGGAATCTCCTGACACCAATTATGAGGTGGATTTTACGAAAGCGGGGATATTTTCGCTCCCTTTGCGCCAACGATTGTAGCGGTACCCCGCAGCAGCTTTCCAATGAACAATTGACAGTGAACAATATACAATTATGGAGGGTGAGAGTGCCGACAAGGTCAGGCTGCGAGGAGTTTAGCGGAAAGCGTGACGGCGTGCCGGAAAAAGTGAGATAAATGGTTAATTACGGTGTAAAAGAGGCATGCCGGGGCGCCCAAATCATCATCATTTTGAAAGATCGGACTATAAGATTGAATGAATTTTTTAAATTTTCAGAATAAAATAATAAAGTAGATGAGATTATTAAAAATTATTGTAACTTTGCCGGCTTAAATTTCTAACGTAATTTGAAATGAATAAAGACATTTTTCAGGGATACAAAGGGGAAGCACTCGAGCTTTTAAAAAAATATAATGTGCACGTTTGGGATAATGCCGAGGTGGAAACTACCCGGGGACATTTCTCCGGCAAGGTGTTGCCTCGTGCCGAAAATAACGATTTTAAACATATTGTTCTGAAATTGATTACCGGTTATAATGTCGGTATTGACACGGATACCATTGTTACGATGTCCGGAACTACCGAGTCTCAACCGGTATTTAAAATTCCGGAAAAAGAATTTCCATATACCGAAGGGCTTCCTCATGTGAAACTTTTGGGAACCGGCGGTACCATTGCTTCGCGCTTGGATTATCGTACCGGCGCAGTTATTCCCGCCTTTTCACCGGGGGAATTGTATGGCGCTGTTCCTGAATTGGCAGATATTTGCAACCTCGAAACAGAGAAGATTTTTGCCGTTTTTTCCGAAAACATGGGACCGGAACAATATGTGGCATTGGCAAAGAAAATTGGCGAGGAAATTGAAAACGGTATCGAAGGTATCGTGATCGGTCACGGCACTGATACCTTGCATCATACCGGCGCTGCATTGACATTTATGTGCCAGAATTTGCCTGTTCCTGTTGTTTTGGTAGGCTCGCAACGCTCCTCCGACCGCCCGAGTTCCGACGCTGCCCTTAACCTGATGCACGCAATGACCGCCGCCGGTCACGGCGATATTGCTGAGGTATTAGTTTGTATGTTCGGTCCAACTTCCGACGACTATGGATTTTTGCACAAAGGAACCCGCGTCCGCAAAATGCACTCCTCCTACCGTTCTACGTTTAGAACTATTGGCGATACACCCGTGGCAAAAGTAACCCGTCAAGGCGTTGAACCGATCCACAAAATTTACAATCATAGAAGAAAAGACCGCGACGTCAAGATTATCCCTACTTTTGACGACCGCGTGGCAATGTTATACTACTACCCCGGCATGAAACCCGATATGTTGGATGCCATCGTTGACAACGGATATAAAGGAGTGGTTTGGGTAGGTACCGGATTGGGACACATCAATAAGAGTATGTATCCTGCCGTTGAAAGAGCACACGCTGCCGGCGTTCATCAATATATGACGCTGCAAACGATATGGGGTTATGTCGATATGTTCGTTTATGACACCGGTCGCGATATGATGGCACGCGGAATTATTCCTGCCGGCAATATGTTGCCCGAAGTCGCTTTCATTAAATTGGGTTGGGTGTTGGGACAAACCCACGATCCGGAAGAAGTGAAGAAATTGATGCTCACACCTATTAATGATGAAATTACTGAAAGAGAACCTTATGACGGCTATTTGGTATATCAAGGCGGAGTACCCGAGGTGGAAGATTTTATTAAGAGAGTTCGTAAATAATTATAAATGAAACCTGTAAATCATAAATTGACACAGGAAGAATTAGAACAAGAATTATTGGATTGTCGGTACAAAAGTGAACAAAAGGATATTTTTATCACTTCCGTAGTTCATGACATGAAAAATTTAATGGTTCCCATTCTTTCTAGAGCGGAAATGTTACAATTGAACATTTCCGAAGAAAAAAGGCAACTTTTGCTCTCACAATTGAACAAAAATTGCTATACCTTAATGGATGCGCTCCAAAAAATGGTTGCGATCTGTAAAGACCGTAATAAAACTACAGATGTTTTCCCGACCCATTTTAATGTGCGTAATTTGGTGATTGAAGTGTTGGATGCCCTTGAAGAGGAATACCTGACAAAAAAGATTGACGCACAGAATCTTATAGATAGTGACGTGATGGTCTATGCCGACCGTCAAATGTTGCTGAGTGTGTTTATGAATTTGATTGGCAATGCCATAAAATTTACCAACCCAGGGGGAAAGATTGAAGTTCTATCGGAAGTGGTTGAACCTGAAACGTGGCGTTTTTCCATCAAAGACAATGGTATAGGCATTGACGAAAAAAAGATGTTTAACTTGATTAAGAAAAATCAATATTATACGACTCCCGGAACAATGGGCGAAGCCGGAACCGGTCTCGGATTGATGCTTTGCGTCTCTAAATTAAGAAGAAACAACAGTTTATTGGAAGCACGCAATAACCCGGATCAAGGAGCATCTTTTAGTTTTTGCCTTACTAACAAAGAAAATAATATAAACGAAGATTAATTGTTAATTATTAATTTGTAAAATTGCCTCTGTTTTATACAGCAGAGTGAATTTTTTTTTTTTAAAGGTAGTTTGTGAATATTTTGTGGCTTTATTATTGGGGCGCCCCGGCAGTTTCGCTCCGCACAAATTCCCCTCGTAAAACTGCCGTCACGCTTTCCGCTCATACTCCGCGCAGCGGTGGCTTCCTGACCCTGTTATAAAATCCCTGTCCCAATACTTTCACCTTTCACTTCTCACCTGCAAAGCCGCCGCTGCTGCGGGGTATCCGCTACAATCGTTGGCGCGGGTTTTAGGAAAATAGAAAAAAATGATTTTTTTTGACTTTTGCCGAAATCAAAAATTAACATTAAAATTATCCATACAAAAATATTATAAAATAGATATTTTGACAACCTCTTTAATGATAATCAATCCCGGCTTTGATGCGCTAAAACGACATACAACAAAAATGAAACAGATAAAATAGCTCTCATCGGGAGAACACCAATGGTTATTTTTGAGTATTTGCACAATTAGGGTACAAGGTTGAATGGAAATTGATTGATTCTAAGAATTTTGGATTTACTCAGGAACGAAAACGCATTTATAGTGCCGGCACTCAAAAAGGAAAATCCTTATTATCGGATTTTTCGATTCATTCAGCCCGATTGTAATCAATACTTGAAAAAGGACGTTCCGAAATTTCTCTTTCTTTTTATCCCTATTATTTGTAATAAATATTATAATTATATATAAATCAATATAATATAAAAACCTTAAAATAAAAATTCTGCCTCGCAAAAATATTCTGAAAAAAAATGTATTTTTGCCGACCTAAAAAACTAAAGTATTTTTATGAAAAATCTAATTATTGTAGAATCTCCCGCAAAGGCAAAAACTATTCAAAAATTCATCGGTAAAGACTACACCGTCATCTCCAGTAAAGGACATGTTCGCGATTTACCGCAAAAAGTTTTGGGAATTGATGTTACCAAAAAATTTCTGCCTGATTATGAGATTCTTGCCGACAAGAAAAAACTTATTACAGATATAAAGAAATTGGTCGCTGAGGCAGACACTGTCTGGTTGGCAACCGATGATGACCGCGAAGGAGAAGCCATCTCTTGGCATTTGATGGAAGCCGCCGATATACCGGCAGAAAAAATAAAACGTATTGTCTTTCACGAAATTACAAAAAAAGCGATTGACCAGGCATTGGCATCGCCGCGACAATTGGATGTGGATTTGGTAGATGCCCAACAAGCGCGTCGTATTTTGGACAGATTGGTCGGCTTCGAATTGTCGCCGGTGCTTTGGCGCAAGGTAAAACCGCAATTGTCTGCCGGACGCGTACAATCTGTCGCCGTTAAACTAATCGTGGAAAGAGAACGGAAAATTACTCAATTTGAAACCACTTCCGCCTATCGTGTCATCGGTAATTTTATGACACAAAATGATTCCAAAGCCGAATTGGATGCCGAATTAAACAAAAGATTCGAAAAGAAAGAAGAGGCTTATCAATTTTTGGAAGATTGCAAAGAGAAGATGTTTACCGTGAATGCCGTCGAAAAAAATCCCGGCAAAAAATCTCCGGCTCCGCCATTTACCACCTCTACCTTACAACAAGAGGCATCGCGCAAATTGGGATTCTCGGTCAGCAAAACCATGGTCATTGCACAACAACTCTATGAAGCCGGTTTTATTACCTATATGAGAACCGACTCCGTCAATTTATCGGACTTCGCCTTACAAGAAGCCAAAGACGAAATCACCACTTTGTATGGCGTTGAATATGCCAAAACCCGCAAGTATGTAACCAAGAGTTTAGGTGCTCAAGAAGCTCACGAAGCCATTCGACCTACCTCAATGGCCAATCATACCATCCCCGGTGACGCTTTCGCCAAAAGATTGTACGACTTAATTTGGAAACGTACCCTCGCTTCTCAAATGAGCGACGCCAAAACCGAAAAAACCGTCATCAATATTCCGGTACCCGGCCGCGAAGAACAATTTGCAGCCATCGGTGAAGTGATTCTTTTTCAAGGATTTTTAAAGGTTTATACCGAATCTCACGATGAAGAAGTAGAAGAAGTAAAAGGCTGGTTGCCACCCGTTGAAATTGGCGATTTGTTGGCTGCCAACGAAATAAAAGCAGTTCAAAAATATGCTCAACCGCCGGCGAGATTTACCGAAGCCAGCTTGGTAAAAAAATTGGAAGAATTGGGCATCGGCCGCCCCTCTACCTACGCTCCTACCATCACCACTATCCTCAAACGCGAATATGTCATTAAAGAAAATCGCCCCGGCAGCGAAAGAGAATATTGCCAACTCATTCTGAAAAAAAATGCCATCAAAGAAGAGATGAAAAAAGAAAAATATGGCGTTGAAAAAGACAAAATCTTCCCAACCGACATCGGCATCATCGTGAATGAATATCTACAAGAAAACTTTGAATCCATTATGGATTACAGCTTTACCGCCAAAGTGGAAAAAGAATTTGATGACATTGCCGAGGGAAATATTAAATGGCAAGCCATGCTGCAACACTTCTATGATGACTTCCACCCCTCCATCGAACACGCCATCACCTATTCCACCAAAGCCAGCGGCGAACGTCTGCTTGGACAAGATCCCAAAACCAACGAAAATGTGTATGTAAAATTGGGGAAATACGGTCCAATGGCGCAAATCGGTGAGAATTATGAAGATAAAAAACCGCGTTATGTCCGCCTCAAACCTTCACAATCCATTGAAAGTATCACGTTGGAAGAGGCTTTGGAACTTTTTAAACTCCCCCGCACGGTCGGTCAGTTTGAAGGAAAAGATATCGTGATCGGCATCGGCAGATTCGGTCCATACATCAAATTGGACAACAACTTCGTCTCTTTCCCCAAAACGGAAGAACCTACCGAAATTACTTGTGAAAGATGTATCGAATTAATCGAACTCAAACGTCAACAAGATTTGGACAGAGCACCCCACAATATTGGAGTGTATAACGATAAGGAAGTGACCGCCGCTGTAGGAAGATTCGGTCCTTACGTTAAATATGACGACCATAATTACACTTTGGAAAAAGGTACCAACATTGCCGATTTGACATTGGATGCCGCCATCAACGTGATTAATAATGCCAAAACCAAAAACGTGTTGCACAGCTTCCCGGAAAATGAAAATATCAAAGTAATGAACGGTCGCTTTGGCGCTTATGTGACGGACGGCAACAACAATTACAAAATTCCGAAAGGCTCAATAGCCGAGAATCTTTCCTACGAAGATTGTGTAAATATTGTCAATACCGTTACGCCTACCGCTCGCAAAAAAACTTTTAAAAAATCAAAATAATTGATTGTGTAACTTTTGAAAATTGTTTATGATGAAATTAAAAATAGAATCGGTTTTATGTCTGCTTTTGCTCTTCCCATTGGCTCTTCTATCTCAAAATAATGAAATTACAGTCGAGAAAATTTGGAAAAATTATGAGTTTATACCTCAAACCGTTCCCGGATTTTCCTCCATGCCTAATTCTGATTACTATTCCGTGATGAACGATACCGCCATTGTAAAACACAGTTTTGCAACCGGTAAAGCCGTTTCCGTGATTCTAAGCAATCAAATGTTGGCAAAAGCCAATCACACCGATAAGCAACTTTCTGTCGATATGATTGATGAATACGCTTTTGATGCTTCATGTTCCAAAATTCTCATTGCTTTTGAAGTAGAGCCTATTTATCGCCGCTCTACCTGCGCTTACTACTATGTTTATGATTTACAAACTAATCGGATGTTTCCCATTGCTGCCAAAGAGAATGGAAAACAGAGTTTTGCGCAATTCTCCGCCGACGGAACCAAAGTCGCCTTTGTAAGAAATTACAATCTTTATTATTACGATATATCATCACAAAAAGAGGTGCAAATCACTACCGACGGATCGGAAAATAATATTCTGAACGGCTTTGCCGATTGGGTTCACGAAGAAGAATTGAGTATGTCGCAATGTTACTATTGGGCACCCAACGGCAACCAAATTGCCTATCTTCGCTTTAACGAAAGTCAGGTAAAAGAGTACTCTATGACCATCTGGGGCGAGTTGTATCCTACCGAATATAAATATAAATATCCCAAAGCCGGCGAAGATAATTCCAAAGTTGACATTTTTATTTATGATATTCCAAGCCATACCTCTCAACAAGTTGTTCTCGGGAACGATGATTGTTACTATCCGCGTCTTTATTGGCTCGATAATTCTACGGAACTCGTTATCTTAAAGCTCAACAGATTACAAAACAAAATAGATTTTTATCGCTATAACACGCAAACAAAAGCGAAAGACATTGTATTAATCGACCAAAATGCAAGATGGTTGGAGGTGACCGAGGATTATTATTTTTTAAAAGATAACAAGACAATCATATTTACATCAGAAAGAAATGGTTACAATCATATTTATAAAGCAGAATTTGGTAAAGAACCGGAGCAACTGACGTTTGGCGAAAGTGAAGTACAAGAAATTTGCGCCATCGATTTTGACAAACAACGTATCTTTTACGTTTCCAACGAATCGAATGTTCTAAATAAAGATTTGTATTCCATTGATTTTTCAGGCAAAAAGAAAAAAATGTTGACGGATGGAACGGGCTGGAATACCCCGACTTTCAACAGCAATGCACATTATTATCGCAACAACTATTCCAATTCTAATACGCCTCCGATTTATACATTGCACGAAAGTACCGGAAAAGTAATTGATACATTGGAAAATAACGCTAAATTCAGACAAACGATGACCTCCTACGGATTTTCTCCGAAAGAGCTTTTTACCTTTACGACGGATGAGGGCGTTTTGTTGAACGGGTGGATGATTAAACCTCAAAATTTCGATGCGAAGAACAAATATCCCGTCTTGATGTACGTTT
>CAYYHC010000072.1:7782-10344 GCA_964471715.1 uncultured Lentimicrobiaceae bacterium
ATGGCGGTCCCGGTTCGCAAGAGGTAAACAACTCTTATTTCAGAGGTAACGATTACGCTTGGTACCAAATGCTGGCACAAAAAGGATATATTGTTGTGTGTGTGGATGGACGCGGAACTGCCGGGCGCGGCGACGAGTTTAAAAAGGTGATTTACAAACAAATGGGAAAATACGAAACCATCGACCAAATTGCCACGGCACGTTATTTACAATCGCTTTCTTATGTCGATCCCGACAGAGTCGGCATCTGGGGATGGAGTTTCGGCGGCTATTTGTCAAGTTTGGCTTTGCTGAAAGGAAAAGGAACCTTCAAAATGGCAATGTCCGTCGCACCGGTGACCAATTGGCGCTATTACGACAATATTTACACCGAACGCTTCTTGCAACGCCCGCAGGATAATCCCTCCGGCTACGACGACAATTCTCCCTGTTTCTTCGCTGACCAATTGGAAGGCAATTACTTATTGGTTCACGGAACCGCCGATGATAATGTACATTTTCAAAATTCCATGAGCTTGGTCACCCAACTGAATCTCTACGAAAAACAATATGAACAATTTTTCTATCCTAATAAAAATCATTTTATTTATGGTGGAAATACCCGTTATCACTTATATGTCAAATTAACCGAGTTTGTTCTTAAAAATTTATAAAAGATGAAAAAGAATTTGTTAGACAGGTTTTCCAAGTATATCGCTTATGCGACCACTTCCGATGATAATTCGGAATCTTATCCAAGTACCGACAGCCAATTGATTTTTGGAGATTTTTTAGTTGAGGAATTGAAAAAAATCGGTATGACCGAAGTAGAAAAAGACAAATACGGTTACGTGACTGCAACCCTTCCGGCAAACTGCGACAAAGTTCTGCCGACCGTCGGATTTATTGCTCATTTTGACACGGCTCCGGATATGCCGGGTGCCAAAGAACCGCGCATAATTGATAATTATGACGGGAAAGACATTCTCTTGGATGCAGAAACGAAAACGGCTCTTACTTTAACGGATTTTCCGGAATTGAGTAACTATGTTGGTCAAACACTGTTAGTTACAGATGGCAAAACCCTATTGGGCGCTGATGATAAAGCCGGTATTGCCGAAATCGTTTGTGCTATGGAATATTTAATACAACATCCTGAAATTAAACACGGTAAAGTGCGCGTTGCTTTCACTCCCGATGAAGAAATCGGCAAAGGCGTTTACTATTTTGATGTTGCCAAATTCGGATGCGATTTTGCATACACAATGGATGGCGGCGCGATCGGTGAATTGGAATACGAGAATTTTAATGCTGCTGCTGCATCAATTAAAATTCAAGGTCGCAACATTCACCCGGGGTATGCCAAAAATAAAATGGTGAATGCGCAACTCATTGCCATGGAATTCAATGCAATGCTTCCGGAATTTCAAAAACCGCAATATACCCAAGATTACGAAGGATTTTATCTCTTGGTTAAGATGGATGGAACGGTTGAAAATGCAAGTTTGTATTATATCATTCGCGATCATGACCGCGCTAAATTTGAAGAGAAAAAAGCGTTTTTAAGTAATATTGTCAACTTTTTAAATGCAAAATACGGTGATGAGCGCGTGACTTGTGAAATCAAAGATCAATATTACAATATGCGCGAGAAGGTGGAACCGGTATTTCACATTGTTACATTAGCCGAAGAAGCGATGAAAGAGATAGGCATTGTGCCGCAGGTTGTGCCTATTCGCGGGGGTACCGATGGCGCTAACCTCTCCTTCAAAGGATTGCCCTGCCCTAATATTTTTGCCGGCGGGCACAATTTCCACGGAAAATATGAATACGTTCCCCTCGAATCGATGGAAAAAGCTGCTGAGGTGATTGTAAAAATAATAGAAAATATACAAAAATAAAATTCATTTTTAACTCCACAATCTCATAATCTCACTCAACTTAAATTACTTATGGAAGATGAATTACTTTGCAGACTTGCGCTGCAATTCCAACCCTCTATTGGAGGTGCTACCATTAAAAAACTGTTGCACTATTTCGGTACTGCACAATCGATTTTTGCCAATACACGTCCCAATTCAAGCATCAGCAAAACCATTGGACGAAAAGTGCAATTGCCCGTTCTCTCGAAAGAAAGCCTGAAATTGGCTGAAAATGAGTTGAAATTGATGAATAAAAATGGAATTTCGCTCTGTTTTTATACGGACAGCGACTTCCCAAAACGATTGAAGAACTGCACCGATTCTCCGTTTTTGTTTTATTACAAAGGTCAAAAAATTTTTAATGAGTCGAAAATGGTTGCTTTTGTGGGAACGCGAAGTGCCTCACCGTACGGGAAAGAGACCACGAAAAAAATTATTGAGGAATTGGTGAGTTATAACGTTTGTATTGTTAGTGGGTTAGCGAAAGGAATTGATGCCACGGCTCATGAGCATGCTTTGGATAGTCATTTAAAAACGGTGGCGGTTTTAGGTTCCGGTTTGCGCAACATTTATCCCGAATGCAACCGGTTGTTGGCGCAGCGGATTGTGGAGGAGGGGAGTGTTTTAATTTCGGAATTTCCGTACCGCACCAATCCGGATA
>CAYYHC010000073.1:0-10333 GCA_964471715.1 uncultured Lentimicrobiaceae bacterium
GTCCAAGTTTTTAAAGATTCATAAACCACCTTTTCCTGTTCGGCAATTTCGTCAATCATACCGGCAATTTCGTCAATGGTTTTACGGTTTGTCGCTTCTCTGTAATAACGAACCGCTTCCAAGGCAAAAAGTTGCCATGAATTGGCTACATTTCTCATTTTTTCGGAAATTGGCAACAAAGTGTCATCGTTTAAAATTTCGCCGGCTTCTTTCAAAAAATCGGCATACATGTGACGATAGGCGCCCCCACCGGTATTTCCTTTTTCGGTTTGAAGAACAATCCACCAAAAAGCATTTCTCGCTTTGCGTTTTCCATAAATAGTTTCCCAATTCCGCATACGTTTTGCCCATAAATGCATTCCTTTAATTCCAAAAAATCTGAATGGTATTTCCAACATATTATAGCATGTCTTCTTGATACCTAAAACTATACCTTTTTTAATATCCAGCTCGTTAGGAAATGATTTGATGTAATAAACCGACCCTTTTTGCAGCATGGAGCCTTTGGGATATCTTGCGTTCATAAGATCTTGAGCCGACACCACATTCAACTCATTCTGCAAAGCGTTGTTAGAATCACTTACGTAATAAATGTCATCTTCCTTGCCAATAACAATCAAGTTGTGACCTCCAAATTGAAATCTACCCGAGCGTAATCGTTCCCGATAAAAAACATCTTGGGCAAAGTAGGGCAAATAGGGAAGACTTGTAACGGTACCTACCGGAATTCCTTGGAACAACAATTCATCCATTTTTTTTGCAGATTTTTCTTTGCATCTGAAAACTTTATAATAATGCTTAATATTCATTCTTCTCATAAAAGAACGAAAAATGCCCCCCGGAACAATGCGAAAAAAGCTTGATTCAAATCCATCCATTCTAACAAATGGAAAATGCAAAAAATGAATTCCTGCACCTATTCCAAAAATAAGGTTTTCACTCAAATCATATCCGTAAAAATTTAAAAGATTTCGGATGGTGCCTGTTTCACAATGTGTTCTTCGAGAATGAGGAAAATTTATAATCATTGTATGGTATTATTAATTAATATATCATAAATAACTAATTATAAGAGTATTATGCGCTAATGTTGCATATTTTTATTTTCATAATTAAGTATGGTGGTTCGTAATTTTTTAAAAAATGCTTTTTCCGATAGGGCAATTTTCATCAAATCATCAGACAATTTATCTACACTATTATCTGATTGACTTCTATTTTTACAAATCCTCAAAATCTCGACGGAAAGTAATTGCCAATCGGCAGCTATATTTTGCATTTCCTGAGACAATTCGTATAAAGCATCATATTTCAAATAGTCGGCAGCTTCTTTCAAAAAAGATGCGTAAATAAATCTGAATCCCGAGCCACCGGTTCCTGCCTCTTCTGCAACACGAACAATCTGTCTTATGTGTTTTTTGAAATTTCTTTCGTTTAATTTTCTTCCCCAAATTTTTATTGAACGACTCAAAAGTATAATCCCCCGCACTCCAAAATTGGGAAGCGGAATGTCAAGCATCATCCGACACGTATGTTTAATTCCCCGGATAATGGCATCATTCATATTCTTCAATTCAGGAAGTGAGGTAATATAGAAAATCATACCATGCGGTGACAGACTACCTTGAGGAAATCGGTTTTCCAACAATTCATCGTAACTCAATTCCTCTAATCCATTAATAGTGATGGGATAACTATCGCTGATTTTATACATATTATTCTCTTTCCCATACACTACAACATGGTGTCCGTTGAATTCACCTCTCAAATCCATCGGAAAATAGTTTAGCTTTGCTAATCCAACCACTGTACCCACCGGTATATCTCGTTCCAATAGTTTATCCAAATCTCTCATCGCCTTTTTTTTATTCAAAAAAATACGATGGTACGATTTGAAGTGAAGTCGTTTTGACAGATTCTTAAATATGGAAACCGGATAACCTCTAAACATAATTAATGGCAGATTTTCATTTTTTATTTCTCTGACATGAATAAAAAACAAGCCGCTTCCTATACCAAAAATCATTGGTTCACTAAGATCCCATCCATAGTAATGTAGTAAATTTTTAATTGCTCCGTTCTCACAGTGCAATGCTTTGGCATGGTGAAAATCTATCATTATTTATTATCTTTTACGCTCAAATCATCAACATCATTATTCATTCTTTTAACGATGAAACAAATATTCATATTGTTGTTTGTTGTTTTAAAATTGATTTTAAGACAACAAAAATCGTATCATCGTCGAAAATAGTGGCGGAAACAGAAATTCCATTTTCCGTATGTTCACGAATTTTAATGGATACGGAGAATACTTCTTCTCTATTCGGTTGAATGGCATGAACATATTTACACTGATCTATTCTACTATAAATCAGCTTATTAATACCACATATTGATTCAACACACTCTTTAATAATTTGTAAGGAACAAACTCCGGGGACAATCGGATTGCCCGGAAAATGCCCATTATAAATAGAATGTCCGGGATTCAATCGTATTGTAAACAGCGAAGAATCTTCTTGTGTTTCTACATTGGTAACTTTATAAAAAACATCTTTCAACATACTATTGAATTGTGATTACGTCAAAAAATCCTTTCATCACGACAGCATCGTGCGTATAAGCAGTTATAAACAAAGTAGCCAAATTATCGGTTGCAAAATCTTTTTCTACTTTTGCAAACAGACAATCTCCTATTGGGGGAAGTTGAAATATTTCAAATTTCTTCAATTTGCAGATAAAACCCATGGAAGGTTGGGCAGTTTCGGCGGATGCTCTGTTCAAATATCCGAACTGAACAATACCGGCTTGAGCCATAAACTCAATTACTCCGACTTCAGAAAAAAAGCCGTCTTGCGAAAATATATTATTGGGCTGTATCAGCAAAGAAGAGTAGGTAGCGTCCTCAATACTTCCGTAAAAAGCGTCAACCATTACCATAGGCGGACGTTGTGGAATAAAATCGAGAACTTGTTCATTATGTATGAGAGGTGTAGTCGGGAAAATCATATTCTTAATTTTTTATAGAACAACGATATTGAAATACACACAATAGCGAAAAGCAGTAAATAGAGGCACTTGAAAAGAACGCTAAAAAACGAAGAATTACGTAGAAGAATGTCATAAAAAGCATCAATTCCCCAATTAAGAGGCGAAATATGGCTAAGAAGTTCAAGTGTATGCGGCATTAAAAAGGTAGGCACCCAAATTCCACCGATGGCAGCTAAAATCACGACAGAAACCGACCCAAAAACGGCGGCTTGTTGGTGAGTAGTGGCAAACGTACTGATAAGTATCCCAAATCCTATAGCGGTAAAGGCGGAACAAATCACCACCAGCAACAACTCCAACAGACGCCCTTCCGTACAAAAAGTAGGCAACCCTATGAGCGGGAAAAGCCAAAGTCCCATCGCAACAATAAG
Source organism: uncultured Lentimicrobiaceae bacterium (assembly GCA_964471715.1). Taxonomy (GTDB): domain Bacteria; phylum Bacteroidota; class Bacteroidia; order Bacteroidales; family WCHB1-69; genus UBA1756. Next base: position 3,426 of record CAYYHC010000073.1, read on the forward strand.
CAAAAACTGTAATATACAAACACTTAGGTATATCAAAACTTTGCTTGCTAAATAGTTAAAATAAGAACAAGGCATACTCATAAGGCGCAAAAAGCTCCCATCCTCCCTCTCTTTGATGATATTGCCCGAAAGTGATACAACAATAAAAAAGATGGCAAACAAAGTCCAAGCCGGAACATTATGTTGGGCGACATTGACGCTGACTTGAGTATCTTTTTCCGTATCAGCAATTTTTTCTTTAATGGTAATTCCTTTTTGAGTAGAGAGGTTAAAATCGCCTAATGGAACCATAGAACGGTTTTTCACCTCGTTAGAAATTTCGCTAAACACATATTTATTCTCCACATTGGCAGAAGCCTCTCTTACGTTGCAAAGTAAGGTTTCTTGAAAAGTGGGATTTGCGGTAGGATCCACAAAAATCGTAATTGCCACGCTATCAAACTTATGAGCAATGCTCTTACTATCTATTCCGGCAAAAGCAGCCGAAACGCTGATTTGCACATTTTTATGAATGGTTTCGGTAGCATTCTTCGGAATGACGACTCCCACCAAATAATCCCCTTTCTTCACCGCATCTTCCACCCCCTTTTCATCCATATTCTCAGCCAGCGTTAATTCAAACAAATCGGAATGTTGCAATTCATTAATGATGGTATTGCCGATGCTATCGTGATCTTCATCCAATAAAATTAAAGGGAGACTTTTAGGCCCGGTATTATTGAATGCACCATCTTGAATGCCGGTCATCACAACCACCAGAACCATCGGCATCAAAAACAGCAACAAAAGTCCCGCTTTATCTCTAATCATTAACAATAAGTCCTTGTATAATAATGATTTCAATACTTTCATAATTAATCTCTTAATTTTTTTCCTGTGAGAAGCAGATAAACCGATTCAAGATTATTGCAATCCTGATAGGTTTCAATCAAAGTTTGTGGACAGCTTTCCACAATAATTTTTCCTTCATCAATAATACCGATTTTTGTACAGAACTGCTGGGCTTCATCCATATCATGTGAAGTGTATAAAATGGTGGTTCCCAAAGCGTTCAACTTACGTAGGTTTTCCAAAATTACATTTTTAGATTGAACGTCAATACCAACGGTAGGCTCATCAAGCAATAGCAACTTAGGATTGTGTAAAATGCCTGCAATCAAATTGATACGGCGTTTCATTCCACCTGAATAGGTTTCAACTTTTTTATCTTTATGTTTTTCCAAACCGAAAAGTTGAAGCAAGTCGTTAATTCGTTCTTTCAATTTTATTTTTTCAATTCCGTATATTCCACCAAAAACGATTAAGTTTTCGTACCCTGAAAGTGTCGGAAACAAGGCAATATCCTGCGGAACAATGCCGATATTTTGTTTAATATACGAATGATTCTCATGAAGAGATTTCCCAAAAACCGAAATTTTTCCATTTTCATAAGGGACTAATCCGGATATAATCTTGATGGTCGTTGTTTTTCCTGCACCGTTGGGACCTATAAAGCCATAAATGTCGCCCTCCAAAATTGAAAGACTTAATCCGTTCAAAACAACCGACTCACTATTTTTATATCGTTTGATTAAACCTTCAATACCAAGAATTTCTTTCATAAGCATTTATTAATTTAATAATGTTATCTCAATTGATTAGTTGAAAAACCGGCCATAAGATTCCGGAATGTCGGTTCTATTCAATATTGAGATAATTTTTTATTTCGGAAACACTTAATTGTCTATATTGCGGGTTTGTAAAATCCTCATTGGCAGCAAATTGAAATGTCACCAAGAAAAATTCTTCGTCATAAAATGAAAGTTTGGAATTCATATCGGGATTGTGTTCAATGTATATCAATTTGTCGATTGGAATTTGATAATGCGCACAAATTTGTTTAGGCAATATGCAAGCGGCTTGTGTAATGGAAGTACCGGGATTTTCCAAATATAATTCGGATGCGATAACCACATATTTATCATCTTTTGCAGATATTTTCAAGCCGCATTTGGATTCCACATCCCAAAGACCTTTAAACACATATATTTCATCAATATTTTCAAATGATGTTTTCATTACAATTTTATTTTTTAATATTTCTGACTACATCCTTACCGAAAGACTTATTAACCAACTTTCTATCGCGAGGGCGATACGTACCATCGTCCATTTCTCGAAGCATTACTTTTGCAAACAATTTAAACATTTTTTCTTCTTGGCTTTCATCTTGATAAAATGATTTCCAAGCATAGTCGTAAAGTTCTTGCAATCTTTCAGCAGACATATTTTTCGGTTGATAAACGACTTGTCCTGCATTGTAGTGATTCCAATCATGGTCAAAAATACGTCCTTGGCGCAACAAGTCGTCATAAGCTTTGGTGTGAGGGAAAGGTGACAAAACGGTAAATTCCGCCAAGTCCAAATCTATCTTTAACAAGAAATCGATCAAGCGTAAAATATCGTCTTCGGTTTGATTATCAAGTCCGAGCAAGATGGTACCTTCCACACCGATACCGTAATCGTGATAGCGTTTGACGCGTTCTTTAATATAATCGGACGTATCATAAACGGCTTGATAGACGTACCACGCGCCGGCTTGCGCCGCCAAATCGAGTACTTTGGGATCATCCTCAATTGTATGACTGATCCATTTCTTTTTCAACGGAATCATCGCTTTAAACAACTCTTTTTCCCATTCCGTACTTTGTGCCAACGAGTTATCGACAATAAAAAGTCGATTATTGTCAATTGTTTCCAATTCTTCAATTGCCTTCGCGATGGGACGCGGACGGAAAGAGCGACCACCCAAATAGGAAACGGCACAAGGATAACAACTGAATCTGCAACCTCTTGAAGCATGGAACAAATCCACCATCTGAACGCCTTTATGATTGTATAAATCACGTTTGTACAAATCGCGACGTGCAGGTCCAACCAATTCTATGTCAGCCGGTTTCCCCATAAAATTATACACTTTTTTCAATTTCCCTTGTCGCCAATCCTGCATCACTTCTTCCATACGACCTTCCGAATCTCCCAAAAAGACAGAATCGGCGTATTGAAGTGTCTCATCAGCATGAAGCATAGTTGAAATACCGCCAAACATCACTTGCTTTCCCCGTTTTCTAAATTCCGTGGCTATTTCCCAACCTCGTTTCACTTGAGTACTCAGCATCATTGAAATACCGACAACGTCGCAAGGTTCATCAAAATTAATTTGTTCAACATTTTCATCAGTAAATGAAACATCGACATAATCGGGCAAAGAAGCAGCAAAAACTACCGGTCCGTGAGGAGGAAGATTAAAAGTTGTTTGTCCGGGTAATTTATTCCAGCGCGGGTAAATAAGTTTATACTTAATAGATTCCATTGTAATTTATATAATTCGTTTAATTTATTATGTACGTTAAAACTTTCAATTATTAAGGTGCAAATTTACATTATTTTCATAATTGCCGTATATAATACCAAAAATAATAATTCAGCAATTTAATTTACTGATTATAAGTACTTTTTTTATTATCTCAGTCATTTTTATCAAGAATGAATAATAACAAAAAAAACTCAATTCATTAAATAATCTCATTATTTTCAATAATCTTTGTTGAAAATACCGAAATATCCGTATCAATTATACACCACACTCGCTCGGCTACTCCATCTCTTCCTCGTCAACTCCCTCCTCTTTATCGGGACGACGTTTGTAGTTATTAATTTTATAGCTCAAGGTCAAAGAGATTTGTAAACTGCTTTTTTCACGAACACTATAAGCATCATAACCATTTTGGGTAACGTGCGAATAGGTGGTAATATAAGTTTTATACGAACTCAATAAATTGCGAATATTCAAGTTGACCGTAAAAGATTTTTTGAAGAACGACTTTTTAACGCCTAAATCCAAGGAATAACTGTTGGAACGTCTGCCCTGTCCCACGCCGCCGGTTCCCCACCCCATACTTCCCGTGGTCAACGACGGTGCTCTGTATCTAAAATTCACCTGTATGCTCCAATCATTCTTCAAGTTGAACGTCTGATTCAAGCGCGCATTCCAACTCCAATCACGTGTCAAATACTCATCTATCAACTCCTCACCATCAATGAGAACACGATAGAAACTGCCACTTAAGGTAATCCTCCAGAATTTCCACAACTGCTGACCATAAACCAACTCAAATCCAATGTTTTGACTCTTTTTCAAATTGCGGTATGATGTTAATGTATAAATAACATCGTCATTGACTGAATCTTGGAAAATTTCCGTATATCGACTGATAATATCATCCCGTTGACGATAAAATCCGGTGAAATTAAGGGAACTTTTCTTAATCATCATCAAGTAACCCAGCTCAAAAGAATTCACAAACTCGGGTGTCAGATTCGGGTTGCCGGCGCGGTGGTTCAATTTGTCGGAAATGTCAACAAACGGGTTCAACTGCCAGATACTCGGTCGCGTAACCCTGCGCGAATAGCTCAGTTGCAAAGAATGTGCTTTATTGATGTCATAACGAATGTGAACCGTCGGAAAAGCATTAAAATAGGATTTATAATAAGCAGTATCGGCAGATTGCAAATCGGATTTGGTATTGGCAATCTCGCCCCGAACGCCCAACTGAATTTTTAATTTTTCCCAAAAAGTATTGGAATAAATGAAGTAGGCGGCATTAATAATTTCAGAAAAAACAAAATGGTTACTATGATTCATATCTTCTTCAATATCAATACTGTCGGTCCCGGTATAGAAATGATAATTCTCCCCGATCGAACGATACGAAAACTTGTAACCGGTTTCAATTCTCCCGCCTTGCCCTATTGGTGTCACAAAATCAACTTGCGCCGTTGCCGTATTATTATCACCAAGAGTTTTAGAAAGCTGATAAATGGATGGTTGATCAAACGGGATCTCATAAGCCTGCGCCGTTGAATCCAAGGAATTTCTGATATTTTTGGTGTAGTATAAATCGGCAGTCAGCTCGCGACCTTTCATTTTGAAAGTCTTTTTATAATTCAATGCCGTGCTGATATTATGACTCGTATTTTCATCCAAAGAAGTCTGCAAATAGCGTTCAAAAATCGTGTATTCTCCCAGCAATATATTGTCATTTTCGACATCCATCTCACTTTCCGAATTTCGTTGATTGTAATTGTAGCCGATGGACCAACTCAAGGTATTTTTGGGGTTAATCGTCCAATCGATACCGGTTCTAAGATTGTGGGAATAGCCCTGATTTTCATTCCAATTGTTTTGAAAAAGATAAGTTGAATCATCTCCGAACCAGGAAGTCCGTTCCATGGTGCCGGCGTTGTTTCGTCCGAAACTTCTAAAATCATAATTAAAGAAAACATTGATATTTCCGTAGCTGTAATTGAGATTTATATTCCCGTTATAATTGTTGAAATAGGGCTTTTTTTGAAAAAACAGCATACTCCCGCGCAGGCTGACCAATCCGTTAAAGCCGCTTTGTTTCCTTTTTTTCAGCACCACGTTAAGAATTCCCGCCATTCCATCCGGTTCCAAACGCGCGGAAGGATTGGTAATTACCTCAATACTTTCGATAAGGTTTGCCGGAATTTGATCCAAGGTCATGTTGGTAGGACGCCCATCAATCAAAATGGTAATATTTTCGCTTCCGCGCAGTGTCACGTTCCCTTCCAAATCCACATCCACCGAAGGTATCTCCTCCAAAACTTCCACTGCTGTAGCACCTTCCGCCGTAATGCTCGAAGCCACATTAAACACTTTTTTATCCAGATTGCTTTCTAACATCTCCACTTGTGCCTTAATCTCAACACTTCCCAACATTGTCGCCGACTGATCCAATTTCATTTTTTGCAATTTCAAAACAGGTTTTTCCTTTGTCAAAACAAAAACAGGCGAAAAATGGGTACGATATCCCACATAATCGATTTTCAAAATCAATGAACCGAACGGCACATCACGAATAGCATAATCGCCTTCCTGAGTTGTGATACCATAAGCCTTTGTCAATGAATCGGTTGCGCTCAAAACATAGAGTGTTGCATACGGAATTCCCTTTCCGTGCTCATCTATCACTTTTCCTGCAATAACGCCGGTTGTCGGCGTCACCATTTTATTATAATCTTCGTCTTGTAATTGTTGGGAAAACCCCGTTTGCACTTTAACTATCAATACTATTAAAAGAAAGAGCAGTCGTTTTTTAGGAGATGTCATATTCATATATTGTATTAAACAAAAACGTTTGCATTGACTTGTCCTTTGCCGCCAAGTTTAATTACGAAATTAAAAAAAAACGATCATTCATTCATAAAATCAATGAATGATAAGTTTACTATGCTCTTTTCATCTGAATAATTGTTCATTGCCATGTTGCTGCAGGGGATCCGCTACAATCGTTGGTGCGGTGAAAGCGAAAACGTCCCGCTCTCGTCAATAACAGGTCATATATAATTACAAATTGTTTGTTCCAAATTGTAGAAGATTCCTCACTGCGTTCGAAATGGCAGCACCACTCGACCAACAGCAGAGAGATCGTGTCATTCCGAACGAAGCGCAACGGAATAAGAAATCGCCTAAAGAACAAAAGTACTGCTAAATTATGATTGAAAGGGAATCTGAAATAGTATCAGTAATTTTTGAACGCTTGAAATCTTGAAAATAAGATAGATGAAAGTATTCCATTAAGGAAGAGATGTTGAAAACATGACAAAAAAGCGACAACAGAGCGTTGTCGCTTTATGAATAAAAACAAATATATAACCCTAAATTTATTTTTTTCCTTTATCTTTCTGACCTGCGTGTCCTCTAAAGATACGGGTAGGAGCGAATTCGCCTAATTTGTGACCAATCATATTTTCAGTAACATAAACGGGGATAAATTTATTTCCGTTATGAACGGCGATGGTCATTCCGACGAAATCGGGAGAGATCATAGATGCGCGAGACCAAG
>CAYYHC010000074.1:0-10254 GCA_964471715.1 uncultured Lentimicrobiaceae bacterium
ATTAAAAGTGGATCCGAAGAAAAACATGCTTTTCAATCCGGAGGAATCCATTGATTTTAACGGAAATACGGCACCTTTCATCCAATACACCCACGCGCGTATCAAATCGTTGTTACGGAAAGCGTCCGACCATCAAATTGATTATGCAACCAATTCTTTATCGAATATTTCCATACAAAAAGGAGAAATGGATTTGATAAAATTGCTCTACGAATTTCCGCAGACCGTACAAACCGCGGGCGACACGATGAGTCCGGCGCTGATCGCCAATTATGCCTTTGATTTGGCAAAAGAGTTCAATCGTTTTTACCAAGAAACTCCAATTTTTAAAGAAACAGATGTTCAACTACGAGACTTACGACTTCAAATTTCGCAATTAACCGCCATGGTTATTAAAAATGCTATGGCATTATTGGGTATTAATGTTCCCGAAAAAATGTAAAAATTGATGATAAAAGAGACCGGAATCGTCATGAAATCGACGGGCAGCTGGTATGATGTCCGTATAGGAGATGGAACTATCATAAGTTGCCGTTTGAGAGGTCAATTTCGCATCAAAGGAATAAAAAATACCAACCCGATTGTGGTGGGCGACCACGTGGCTTTCATTATGGAAGAAGACCAAAACGGTTATATTACGGATCTTTCGCCCCGCAAAAACTATATTGACCGAAAATCCACCAACTTATCGAAAATCAGTCACCTCATTGCCGCCAATATTGACACTGCTTTTTTAATCGTAACGCTCAAAGAGCCAAGAACTTCATTAGGTTTTATGGACCGTTTTTTAGTAGCTGCGGAAGGGTTTCGTATTCCTGCCTGCATCGTTTTCAACAAAATGGATATTTACGATGAAAACGAAAAAAAAGAAATTGCACGGCTTCAAAAAATATATGAAATCATCGGCTATGAGACACTTTGCACATCTGTACTTACCGGTGAAGGCATTGGCGAACTCAAATCCAAAATGTCGCAAAAGGTCTCTATGTGTAGCGGACATTCCGGCGTGGGAAAATCGGCTATCATTAATGCCATTGACCCTACGCTAAACCTGAAAATCGGCAGTATTTCCGACTATCACAACAAAGGAAAGCACACCACCACTTTTGCCTGTATGTTTGCCGTTGGAGATGGCTACATTATTGATACTCCGGGCATTAAGGAATTTGGTTTAATTCAATACAGTCCGGAAGAAATTCGCGACTACTTTCCTGAAATCAGACGCTATAACAATCAATGCAAATATAATAACTGCTTGCATATCCACGAACCCAATTGTGCAGTGCAAAATGCTTTAAATAAAGGCATTATTGCACAATCTCGCTACGAAAATTATCTATCCATTCTGCAAGACAACGATTTAAAAATTGAAGATTGGAAACTAAAATAACCAATATCATGAAAAAAGAAATCATATTAGATCAATTAAAAGATAAGAAAATAATCATTGTCGGTTTCGGCAGAGAAGGAGTTTCATCGTACAAATTCATCAGAAAACATTTTCCAACAATGCCGTTGACGATTGCCGATAAAAGTCCGTTGATACACGTTGAAGATTTTCAGGAAGACAAATACTTAACGATTGTCGCGGGTCCCGAATACGACCAAAATCTCAACAACTATGATCTGATATTGAAATCTCCGGGCGTCAACATTAATACCATTAATTATTTTATTCCGCAAGAAAAATTCGACTCACAGACCAATTTGTTTTTGCAGGCTTACGGAGATAAGACCATAGGCGTTACGGGAACAAAAGGAAAGAGTACCACTGCTTCACTCATCTACCATATTTTATCCAATACAATGGGCAACAGCATATTAGCAGGAAATATTGGAATTCCGTTTTTTGATATGATCGATCAAATCAACGACGACACGACCATTGTGGCGGAATTGTCGGCGCACCAATTGGAGTTTGCACACAATGCGCCGCACATCGGCATTTTGCTCAACATTTATCAGGAACACCTTGACCACTTCAACTCTTTCAATAAATATCAAATTGCCAAGATGAATATCACGATCAATCAGACCGAAAATGACATTCTCATTTACAATTATGATGACAGATACATTTCCAAATTATTGGACATTACTAAATTTACACGTCGTTTTGTCCCTTTTAGCACACAATTTACATTAAAAGACGGTGCTTTTTGTTTAAAAGATGAAATTAATTTAGTCAAAAACGGCGAAATATATAACCGAATTGATGTTTGCGATAGACACAATATTCCGGGCATTCATAACTATAACAATATAATGGCAGCCATCTTGGCTTGCAAAGCGCAAAATATTAGTAATGAAGAAATTGCAAATAACATTGCCTCATTTAAAGGATTACCTCACCGTATTGAATGGGTAGGCAAAATTAATGAGATTAATTTTTACAATGACAGTATTTCCACTATTCCGGAAGCTGCGGTTGCCGCACTTAAAACCGTTAAAAATGTTGGCACACTGATTATTGGTGGCTTTGACCGCGGAATTGACTATCAACTATTGATTGATTTTTTGCATGAAAAACCGGTACAAAATGTGGTTTTTATCGGCAATGTCGGAGAAAGGATTTTATCGGAATGGCAAAAGGCAGGTTTCCCGCTTCCCGAAAAATACATTGTGGAGAACGACTATGCCAAAATTGTGGATTTTGCTTTTGAGAATACACCGGCGGGCAAGAGTTGTCTGCTCTCCCCTGCGGCGGCAAGTTATGACCAATTCAAAGACTTCATTGAACGAGGAAATACCTATAAATCACTCATTCTTCAACACACAAAATAACCCGTATGACATCGAAAAAACTATTTCTTTTAGATGCTATGGCGCTGATATACAGAGCCTATTATGCAATGATAAAAAGTCCGCGAATCACTTCGACAGGTCTTAACACATCTGCTATTCTGGGTTTTACCAATACACTTTACGAAATCATCAAAAAAGAAAAGCCCACGCACATTGCCGTCGCTTTCGATACCGGCGCCCCTACCCTGCGCCACGCCGACTTCGATAACTACAAAGCCAATCGCGAAGAAACCCCGCAAGATATTCTGACCTCCATTCCGTACATCAAGAAAATTATCTGCGCCTTCAACATTCCCATTTTGGAAATGGATGGCTACGAAGCCGATGATATTGTCGGAACTGTAGCTAAACACGCTGAATTAGAAGGTTTTGACGTTTTTATGATGACCTCGGATAAAGACTACGGACAGTTGGTTTCAGACCATATTTCAATCTATAAACCCGCAAAATTCGGACAACATGCCGAAATTATCGGACCAAAAGGTATTTGCGAAAAATACGAAATCACAACACCCGAACAACTAATCGACATCCTCGGTCTTTGGGGCGACACCTCCGACAATATCCCCGGCGTACCCAATATTGGCGAAGTAAAAGCAAAAAAATTGATTGCCCAATTTGGAAGCATCGAAAAAATATATGCCAACATCAATGAGGTCGATAACGCTAAATTAAGGCAAACCTTGATTGACAATGAAAACAAAGCGAGAATGTCGAAAATGCTGGCTACCATTATCTTAGATGTTCCAATTACTTACGATTGGGAAGCAATGAAATGGGGGAGCATCAATGAAATTGAACTTCGCAATCTTTTTAATGAATTGCAATTCAAATCATTGGCAGCACGGATTTTTGCAGACATGGAAATTCAAAATCCCCAAACCGCTACTTCGCCGGCGCCCGCTACCCCCGACCTTTTTACTCCCGTTGATAGCATCGTTGCCACGCCTCAACCGGAGCCGGAAATTATTTCAACCTTTCAAGATTTTTCATCCATCAAACATCATTTTGTAGCAACCAACAACTTTCCTTTTTCGGTTCCACAAACCATTTTCTTTGAATGGATTTTGAATAACGGAAAAATTGCCGGTTTCTTTTTTGCTGCCGATACGAATGAAATATTCTATCATCTACTTGAAAACGAGCACTTTTACTATAAAGAATTGCTCAATAAAATATTCTGTTCGCACAATACGATTGTTACTTACAACTGTAAACAAACGCACAAATTTACACAACAATTAAAAATTGAAACACAGGCTGTTTTCTTTGATATACAAATTGCGCATTACCTCATCCAGCCCGAAATAACGCACCAACTGCCATTGCTTTCCGAAAATTACTTGAATTACACGATGTTACAATATTCTAAAGACGCTACGATTACGCCGTCCGACCTATTGAAACAAACGGGCGAGAAAATAGAAGTGTACCGTCAGCTCTATCTTATTTTTGAGAAAGAGATGAATAAAAACCATTTGTTGCCTCTTTTCAGGGACATAGAGATGCCTTTGGCCGGTGTTTTGGCAAGAATGGAAATGAATGGCATCAAGTTAGATACCAATATTTTAGCCACAAATTCCGCACAACTGAACGCGGATATCACTCATTTGGAAGAGCAAATTTATGAAATGGCAGGAGAAAAGTTTAATTTGGCATCTCCAAAGCAATTAGGTCAAATTATATTTGAAAAATTGCAAATTATTCAAAATGCCAAATTAACCAAAACCAAACAATATCAGACCGGCGAAGAAATATTGATAAAATTGGCTTGCCGTCACCCCATAGTGCCACTTATTTTGGAATGGCGAACGCTTTCCAAACTCAAATCCACCTATATTGATGCGCTGCCATTATTGATAAATCCCAAAACGGGAAGAATACATACTACTTATAATCAAACTGTTACATCAACAGGAAGATTGAGTTCCACTAATCCTAATCTACAAAATATACCGATTCGTACGCAACGCGGCAGGGACATTCGCAAAGCTTTTGTAGCTGCCGATGAACATTCGGTCATCATGGCAGCCGACTACTCGCAGATTGAATTGCGGATTGTGGCGGCCGTGTGCGGGGATGAAGAGATGATTGCCACCTTTAAAAACGGAAAAGACATTCATGCCATTACTGCATCGAAAGTGTATAATGTTGATTTGAAAGATGTTACACCTGAAATGCGCCGTAATGCAAAAACCGTCAACTTTGGAATTTTGTATGGCATTTCTGCTTTTGGTTTGGCAGAACGGCTCATGATTCCTCAAAAAGAGGCTCACGTACTGATTAACGAATATTACAATCAATTTCCGAAAATCATTATGTATCTGAACAATACGATTGAGTTTGCACAAAAAAACGGATTCGTTGAAACGCTGTTAGGGCGACGAAGATACATTCGCGACATTCAGTCCGGCAACGCCATTTTGCGCAAGGCAGCGGAACGTAATGCCATAAATGCGCCTATTCAAGGCACCGCCGCCGACCTGATTAAAATTGCCATGATTCGCATTGATGCAGCAATACAAAAGAGAAAACTCCAGAGCAAAATGCTTCTTCAGGTACACGATGAATTGGTATTTGAAGTTCCTGATAATGAGATTGATATTATGAAAGAAATGGTCAATGAGATTATGTGCAACGCGATGCAAATCGCGGTTCCGCTAACCATAGATGTAAAATGGGGTTATAGTTGGTATGAAGCCCATTAACATCATTTCAATTTTTTGCCTTAAAAATGCCCATTTATCAGAAGATAAATGGGCACAAAACCAATAAAAACTACACAAAATTATTGCTTGATGATCTTCATCATTTCAGCATTTTGTAAATTATTCATTCTAATAAAATAAATCCCTGATTTTAAATTACTTAAATCGATAACACAACAATTATTATCAATAGAAGTATTGAATGAAACTTGACGACCTGCAATATCAAAAACAGATATTGAGTTGACATTTGCCGCTTCAATAGTTACAACGTCCACAACAGGATTGGGATAAATCCGATAACTCAATGCATTGTTTTCATTGATTCCCACTCCGGTAGATCCGTTATTGATAGAAGCATTCGGCGTATTTTCGTAAGCGCATTGGATCCATTCAGCATTATAACCGTTGGTGGCATCTCCGGTCATGCGTACCTTTGCCCAACCATAATGTGTATTTCCATTAATTTGAAAACGAAAAGCAACGTAAGAATCTTGATTCAACGGCAAAAGCGGTTCATCATTGTTAGCATTATCAATCAAATTTGCATCGCCGTAAGCGATAAAATTGCCCGTACTTCCTACCAAAACATTGGCATTGTGAGATTGTACCAAATCCCAACCTCCATCCGCAGTACCCTTTGTCCATACATTATTTACACCATTATTGGTATTAAATATCAAGTAACAATTACTACACACAGCCTCCGTATTGGAAAATAAAAAACCCGCATTCAATGTAAATTCGAGTTGTCCATCATTATTAAAATCAAGTCCATACGCATCAGTTGGATCATTTGCATAATCCATGTAGGTACCATTTCCAACCGTACCGATCACAACAGAAGCTTTCGAAACCGAAAAATTAGTAAATAAAACCACAACAAACAATGCAGCAATCACTTTAGAGTAAGATTTTTTAACTTTTTTGTTCATAAAAAATTGTTTTAGTTATTAATACTGCAAAGACAACGACATTTGTTTTTTGTTGCCACTACATACCCGAAAAAGTAATCATTTGCTTTCATTTTTTTAATATTGTTTCAAAAAAAAGCACTATTTTTGCCGGCTAATCAACAGAACAATTTAATGCTAAAAGATTTATTATTAGTTGGAATAGGCGGAGGAATCGGAAGTATGTTGCGTTATGGCGTAACCATTGTTACAAAAATGCTGTGTATTCCTGCCACTTTCGGTACATTATTCGTGAATATTATTGGTTCGTTTCTCATCGGAATATTATTGAGTATTTGCGAAAAAAGCAGTCTAAACTTTCTCTTAATCATTGGTTTATGCGGAGGCTTTACCACATTTTCCACCTTTTCAGTCCAAACCATCGAATTATTGAGAAACGGAAATGCTGCAACGGGAATGCTTTACATTTTGGGCACTGTAATTATGTGCCTTCTATTGGCATGGGGAGGTTTCTTTATTGGAGAAAAAGTCATCGGATAAAAGTTTTATTTTAAAAGATAAATTTTCTTTTTCAAAAAATAGATTATGAGAAGAAAATCGAATAAAATTGTATAAATTTGCACCGGTATTGACAAAGCCTTTCTATACATATTAATAATATAATAAACTTGAAATTCAAAACACTATGATTATTGTAGAATGCAAAAATAACGAACACATCAGCAACTACGAATTTGGCACAACTATTCAGCAAATTGCTCAAAATGAAAATATTACACTACCCTATCCTATTTTAGGAGCATTAGTCAACAATAAAGTACGAGATTTAAGCTATCGCATCCACAAGCCATGTCACATTTCCTTTTTCGATATTACTTCCGATTTTGGAAACGATATGTACAAGCGCTCGGTCTTTTTTCTTTTGTACAAAGTGATCAGTGAACTATACCCGGATGCGAAACTCAAAATATTGCACTCTATTGCAGGGGGCAAATATTGTGAATTAGAAAACTTTCAAGAAGAATTGACTGATGAGCATGTTGCCGTTATTAAAGCCCGAATGCAGTCATGCATAGATGCCAACCTTCCATATAAAAGAATTGAATTACCTACTAATGAAGCACTTGAAGAATATGCCAAGCATGGATTATTTGAAAAAGCCAACTTATTCAAATATCGTAAACGGATTTATACCAGCATTTACTCTTTGGGGGATACCATTAATTATTATTACGGTTTTTTGATTCCATCGACAGGCTACATCAAAGTTTATGATATTGAAAAATATGAAAACGGCTTGTTATTAAAAGTCCCCTCGCGCATCCACCCCGACACTCTCAGCAAAACCTACCATTTACCGAAACTGTTCACTATCTACCAAGAATACAAAAAATGGGCGATCCAATTGGGTGTTCCCCATGTTACCGAAATGAACGACAAGGTTGTAGCCGACGAAGTTGAAGACATTATTAAAATTACGGAAGCTTATCACGAAAAAAAATTTGCCGCTATTGCCGATGAAATCCACGAACGCAAAACCGTCAAAATGGCTCTCATCAGCGGTCCCTCCAGTTCAGGTAAAACAACAGCCTGCAAACGTCTTTCCATTCAATTGGCGATTCTTGGATACCACCCCGTCCAAATTTCCGTGGACGACTTTTTCGTAGAAAGAGATAATACCCCCAAAGATGCCAACGGAGAATACGATTTTGAATCCATTGATGCCATTGATTTAGGACTTTTTAACAACACCCTCTTGCAATTAATGGAAGGAAAAGAGGTTGAACTTCCCACCTTCGATTTTGTAAAAGGCATCAAGGTTTGGAACGGAAAAAAAGTTCAAATGCAACCCAATTCCATTCTCATCATTGAAGGCATTCACGGATTGAATCCTAAACTGACGGAAAAAATTCCTGCGGAATTAAAGTATAAAATTTTCGTTTCCGCCCTAACCTCTATTTCCATTGATTCACAGAATCCGATTCCGACAACCGATAACAGACTGATAAGAAGGATTATACGCGACTACCAATATCGTGGTTATTCTGCTTTGGACACCTTGCGAAGATGGCACAGCGTTAAAAACGGTGAAAATAAAAATATATTTCCGTACCAAGAGAATGCCGACGTCATGTTCAACACCGCATTGATTTATGAATTGGGAATTTTGAAGCCTTATGCACTTCCCATTTTGCGCGACGTGCCGGAAACGGAACCGGAATACGCTGAAGCTCGCCGACTGTTGAAATTTTTATCCTATTTTAAAACCATCAAGCCAAATGATATTCCGGGCACCTCCATTTTGCGCGAGTTTGTGGGCGGCAGTCTTTTCCATTACTAAACATCTTATTTTATGACATTGAACAGCTATCAAGACATTCTGCAACTGATTTCGCAAAAAAAGAAGAATGAAATTATCACCATTATCGGGCCAACCGCAACGGGCAAAACCAAATTGGCAGTTCGAATCGCACGCGACCTCAACGCAGAAATCATTAGTGCCGACTCTCGCCAGGTGTATCGCAGAATGGACATCGGAACAGGCAAAGACTTGTCAGATTATACCATTGACAATCAGTTAATTCCACACCATTTGGTCGATGTTGCCGAACCCGGAAGCGAATACAATGTGGCACAATTTCAGCAAACAGCGTACCAAATTATGGAAGAGATTCGCCAACGAGGGAAAGAAATTGTCTTGTGCGGGGGCAGCGGAATGTACGTAGAAGCCATTTTGAACGGTTACAGATTATCACCCATCACGCGCGACGAAGAATTATACCTTCAATTGAATGCCAAAAGTGATGAAGAACTAACCGAATTACTCAAATCTTTCGGTCCATTACACAATCACACAGACACTTGCGAACGAAAACGATTGCTTAAAGCAGTTGAAATAGAATTATACTATCAAGCCCACCCCGAATGGCAAGAATATTCTCAACCGGTGCCGTCCGTGATTATCGGTCTAACGGGCAATCGCGATATTATTCGCAAAAAAATTACGATTCGACTGAAAGAACGTTTGGGAAACGGCATGATTGAAGAAGTACAACAATTGATCAATTCCGGCGTCAGTTCGGCGCAATTAATACGTTATGGTCTTGAATATAAATATATTACACTGTTTTTACAAGGAAGTATTGATTACAATACCCTATTTGAAAAATTGAACATTGCCATACATCAATTTTCGAAGCGGCAGATGACGTGGTTTCGGCGAATGGAGCGGAAAGGGCTACAAATTCACTGGGTGAATATTGCATCATTGTGAGCAAAAATAGCTGTTTATAAAAAAGTAAAAAATATTCTAACATCTTTACCAAAAATCATTAAATTTGCGGCTTGAAAAATATTATACCGATGAATGATAAATTAATGCAAATTTCCGGCTCTCCGCATATTCACGGCGGTGACTCTATCAAGAAAATTATGTGGTCAGTAGTAGTAGCTTTGCTGCCCGCTTTTTTGGTTTCCGTGTTCTATTTTGGACTTCCCGTCATCATTTTGACTGCGGTATCCGTACTAAGCTGCGTAACTTTTGAGTACTTAATTCAGCGTTTTCTATTAAAAAAAGAGTGCAGCATTGGCGATGGCTCGGCGGTCATCACCGGCTTGTTGTTAGCTTTCAATGTTCCTGCCAATTTGCCGATACCGTTAATCATAGTGGGTGCATTGGTTGCCATCGGCATTGCCAAAATGGCATTTGGCGGTTTGGGCAACAATTTATTCAATCCTGCGATTGCGGCACGTATTTTCTTATTAATTTCTTTTCCGGTACAAATGACCACCTGGCCCATTTCGCGTCCTATCTGGAATCTCGGTGC
>CAYYHC010000075.1:0-10232 GCA_964471715.1 uncultured Lentimicrobiaceae bacterium
TTTTATTGATGTGAGCAATCAACCGATTATGCAGATTCAATTCGGCGAAAAGGAAATTCTGATTCCTGCTGTGGATGAGGTTTTTCAGGAGATTGACCGCGAACAAAAAGTTATTCATATTTCGGCACCGGAAGGATTGATAGACATTTATTTATAATATGTTTCAATTTAAAAACTTCGCGCTGCACCATGAAAACAGTACTTTAAAAATCGGTACCGACAGCGTCTTATTGGCTTCGCTGGTACCTGTCCGGAACGTAACCCGTGTTTTGGATGTGGGCTGCGGGTGCGGCGTAATCGCTTTTTGTATCGCTAACAGAGTGTTGCTGCAAAATCAAAAAACAACTTTCTTTGCCGGCATCGATATTGATGAAAATTCCGTGAAAGAGGCAACACAAAATGCCGACATTTTTTCCAAAATTTTGGGAAATGCGGAGTTCGATTTTCAGAGAATATCGCTCCAACAATTTGCCGAGCAATCTCAAGCATCGTTCGATTTAATTGTCAGCAATCCGCCGTTTTTTACCCATTCGTTAAAGCCGGCAGATGCGACGCGTTCCCAAAGCAAACACAATGATATTTCGCTATCTTTTAGTGATTTGGTAAAGTTCTCGGCGCAGTTGCTTGCCCCCGACGGAAAGTTTTATGTGATTCTTCCTACCTCGGAACTTTCCAATTTTGAAGCGGCTGCTCATTCGCTTTTGTATGTGTGCGAAAAAATTTGGATTCAATCCTTGCCCGCCAAATTGCCCAATCGGGTGGTCGTTGGTTGTTCCAAAATGGTGGAACACTTTCGCGAATCGTCGCTGACCATTCGCGATGAAAACGGAGATTTTTCGCAACAATATAAAAATTGGACAAAATTATTTTATTTGGATTTTTAAGAATTTGATTATGAAAAAATTATCGATGGATGAATTGAATAGGGTAGATGTTGAAACCTATCGAAAACAAGATAAAATATCGTTGGTGGTTATCATGGATAACATCCGCAGTATGAACAATGTCGGTTCCGTTTTTCGTACTTGCGATGCTTTTTCGGTGGAGCAAATCGTCCTTTGCGGAATTACCGCTTGTCCGCCGAACAAAGAAATATCCAAAACAGCATTGGGAGCGACGGAATCGGTTGCGTGGAGTTATGTTAAAGAGACGGAAGCTGCCGTTAAAGAATTGAAAGCCAATGGCTACAAGATTTATGCCATTGAACAGGTGGATACTTCGATAGCTTTAGATAAATTTGAAATCGACCAAAACGATAAGATCGCGGTGATCTTGGGAAACGAAGTTTTTGGCGTTGCCGATGAGGTGTTGCCACTTTGCGATGGTGCCATAGAAATACCACAAACCGGCACCAAACATTCTTTGAATGTTACGATAGCCGGCGGGATTGTGATATGGGAGTTGTTTAAAAAACTATTTTAAACCGCTTCTTTTCAATAAAGCATCAATAGTTGGTTTTCTGCCTCTGAATTTAACATATAAATCCATTGCTTTTTCCGAACCTCCTTTGGATAAGATGTTATCAACGTAGGAATTGGCAACATCTCGGTTGTAAATGCCTTTTTCTTGGAAAAGGGAATAGGCGTCTGCGTCCAAAACTTCTGCCCATTTATAGCCGTAATAACCAGCGGCATAACCGCCTGCAAAAATATGGGAGAAAGCGGTGCTGGTGCAAGTGCCTTCTACAATGGGTAATAATTCGGTTTCTTTAATGGCTTCTCTTTCGGTTTTTACGATATCGGTGATTTGCGCCGGATCGGTGGTGTGCCACATCATATCCAAAAGTCCGAAAGTAAGTTGACGGCAAGAGGCATAAGCCGCGTGGAAATTGTCGAAATCTTTGATTTTTTGAATCAATTTGTCGGGAATCACCTCTTTGGTTTGATAATGGAATGCAAATTTGTTCAAGAACTCTTTTTCTACCGACCAGTTTTCCATTATTTGTGAAGGCAATTCTACAAAATCGCGCGGTACATTTGTGCCGGAAAGACCAATGTAGTGTACTTCGGAAAGCATTCCGTGCAAGGAATGTCCAAATTCGTGCATAAAAGTACGTACTTCGTCAAAAGTAAGCAGAGAAGGAGTTTTTTCGGTTGAGGGTGAGAAATTCATTACCAATGAAACTAACGGGCGGATGTCATTTCCTTGTTTGTCATAATGTTGTTCGCGGAAAGCCGTCATCCAGGCACCACCGCGTTTGGAATCGCGCGGGTGGAAATCCAAGTACAAAATCGCTTTAAATTCTTTGCCTCTGTAAACTTCATATACTTTAACATCAGGATGATAAACCTGAATTTTATTGTTGGGGACAAAGCGCAAACCGAACAGGTCGGTGGCTAAACCGAAAACGCCGTCAATGACATTTTCCAACTTGAAATAAGGTTTTAACATTTCATCATTAACATTGAACAATGAGGTTTTGTATTTTTCGGAAAGATAGGAGAAATCCCAACGTTCAATTTGATCTTTAAAACCAATGGATTCGGCATACTGTTTCAAATCATTCATCTCTTTTTCTGCTGCCGGACGCGAATATTCCAACAATTGATTTTCCAAATCATACACATTTTGAACGTTCTCTGCCATTCTTTCTTCCAAAACATAAGAGGCATAGTCTTTATATCCCAATAAACGGGCAATGGAGTGACGAAGTGTTAATATTTCTTTAATAAGTTCTTGATTGTCAAATTCATTATTGAAAGCTCGCGTATTGTAGTTCATGTAAAGTTCTTTTCTCAGCTCGCGATTGTCGGCGTAAGTAAGAATCGCCGAAAAACTCGGATAAGAAAGGTCAAACATCCATCCTTCTTGGCCTTTGGCTTTGGCTTTTTCTTGAGCTAACGCAACCGCCGTTTCGGGAATTCCTGCCAACTCTTTCGGGTCGGTAATCAATTTTGAGTAAGCATTGGTAGATGACAAAACATTTTCGCTGAATTTTAAGGACAAAGTCGATAATTTCATGCTGATTTCTCTGAATTTTTCTTTGTCTTCTGTCGATAAATTGGCACCTTGACGAATAAATGCTTTATAGGTTTTGTCTAAAAGAATTTGCTGTTCCGGGGTGAGGTCTTTACTATTTTCTTTTACATATTTAACGCGGTTAAACAGAGCAGGATCCAAGTATAAATCGTTGGAAAATGCGGTCAACATCGGGCTGACTTCTTGCGCAATTTTCTGCATTTCAGCGGAAGTATTGGCTTCAAGCAAGTTGAAGAAAACGCCCGAAATACGACCCAACAAATCACCTGACAAATCTAATGCTGCAATGGTGTTGTCGAAAGTGGCTAACGTTTTCACCGCTTTAATGCGATATAATTCATCTTTTGCTTCCGTAAGGGCATATTGAAATGCGGGAATATAATGTTCCTCTTTGATTTTGTCGAAAGGTGGCGTCTGATAAGGCGTGTTCCAATCTTCCACTAAAGGATTATTGACAGGTTTTTCCATCTTTTGTGCATTCATTGTCATCGTGATTAAAATGATTATTGTCGATAATAAAATGTTTTTTTTCATCATATTTTAATTATTGATTTTAAATGATTATTATTTGTAATTTATTTTCTTTTAAGCATTTGCATGGTGGTTTTGTGTTCCGCCAATTTGGTTTGAATACGTTTCATTGCTTCATCGACGATGGTTTTTACGTTGCTGTTTTTAGTGGGATATATAGGTTGTAAAAAATCCACATTGATGCGTGAGTTTAAGCGCGGGAATTTGATGCTTTTATAAAACGCAGATTCAGAGCCGGTAATGGCAACCGGAACCACCGGTACTTCCAACTCTTGGCTGAGAATGGCAAAGGTCTCTTTGAATTTTTTTATAGAACCGTCTTTGGTGCGCGTGCCTTCAGGGAAAATGATGACATTTTTCCCTTTTTTTAAAACGGCTGCCATTTGTTGTAGCGATTCGCGCAGGTTTTTGTTGATGTCCATGACAATAATGTTGTTTTTCTTCGCTAAAAATAGCGCAAAAGGATTTCTCCAATGCTTTTCTTTGGCAAAAAAGAACGTTTTTTTCGATGTTTTACGCTTCATCCAAGAGGTAATGACTGCACCGTCAATGCCGCTTCGGTGATTGGCAACAATGATGCACGATTCTTTGGGAATGTTCACCGTGCCTGCTCCTCTGAAACGATAGAACGAAAACAGCATCATTTTGCAAGCCAACTGACTGAAAAACTGTGTGATGCCGGGCTTTGGCAATTTAATCTCTTTAATCTTCGATTTTAAAATGTCGCCCCAGATAACTTTCTTTTCGTTTAATGTATGTGAATGTTGCTCAATATATTCTGATAATAAATGAAGCGTACTCATGTGCTCTAACTGTTCTTCATTGATAGGAACATTAAAGCATGTTTCAATAAAAGTAAGCAAAGCAACGCGGCTTAATGAGTCCATCGCCAAATCAATTTCGAAATGGTCGTCGGCACCGGCGTGCATATTGGTTTCCGATTCAATAAAAGCTTTGAGTCTTAGATAGATTTTGCTGTGTGGCGTTGTATCTTCTTCTTTCGCGGCATTCGATAAATTCTGCGACAACTCTTGCAGTTTGAAACGTTGAATTTTACCCAAACGGGTTTTGGGAAGCTCCGCCGAACAGATATGATACTGCTTAATTCGTTTATATGGAGCTATTTGTGCATTAAACTTGATGATTTCCGTTTTGATAATCTCGTCCATATTCTCGATGGATTTATCCCGAATTTCTTTCATGTTCGGGACAATCATGGCTTGCAATATGCCGTTATGGAGGTAAATGCCGACCTCTTTCACGAATGCGGACAAAGAGAGAAGCTCGTTTTCAAGTAGTTGAGGATTAATATTTTTCCCGTTTCCGGTTACAATAATTTCTTTAATTCTGCCGGTCAGTTTAAGACCATGTTTATCCAAAAATCCGACGTCGCCGGTATGGAGCCAGCCGTCGCGAATAATGTCGGCGGTTTCCTCCGGGCGTTGGTAATATCCTTGCATGACGTTGTTGCCTCTGATACACAATTCGCCGTTCTCTTCAAATTTGGCTTCAATGCCGGGCAGTAGATCGCCGACATAGCCGATTTTGCGCTTGCCGGGGCGAGTGAAACTAATCATCGGTGCTGTTTCGGTCATTCCGTAACCATCTAAAACATAGAATCCTAATGTCTTAAACAGAGCGGCAGTCTCATTCGACAACGCTGCTCCTCCACTGACCAAATATTGAATGTTGCCGCCAAATTTTTGATGAACAGTTTTGAAAACTATTTTCGATATTGGCAACCACGTCAGGTGCGACATGATTTTATAAACCGCTTTGGAGATAAAATTGGAGTTTATTTTCTCGCGAATCCCTTTCGACAGCAAATCGTAGAGGCGCGGGACACCAATGATGATGGCAATTTTACCGTTTACCAATGTTTTGATGATGGATTCGCCGGTCATCTCTTCCGCAATATGAATGGTCGCTCCCACGTTTAACGGCGCAACCACACTACCCATAAGCGGAAAAGCGTGATGCAAAGGAAGAAGAACCATTACATTGCGGTCTTCTTGAAAAATGGGAACGTCTTTGGAAACGGCATGAACATTAAAAAGTACATTTTTATAGGAAAGCATCACTCCTTTCGGCGTGCCCGTGGTTCCTGATGTATAGATGATTAATACCGTTTGCTCGGGGTTCGGGTCAGAGATTTCCTGTATGGGAAGTTGAGCCACCTCGGAAACGTCAATATCTTGAGGAATAATAGTTTTGAAGTTCTGAAATGTCAGAACTTCGCGTGCTTTATCAATGGTCGCCTTTTTGTTGGGCGAAATAAAGATAACATCCGGTTGGCAATCATCAATAATATAAGCTAATTCTTTGGGCGTAGATTGTACATCTATCGGAATTACAATAACATTTTGACGGATGCCGGCGTAAAAAGCAAAAATCCATTCGGGCGAATTGTTGGCAAAAATCATCATTTTTTTGACATCGCCATTGTCGAACATGTGCTTCGCATAACATAATGAATACTGACATAAACTATTGTAACTGTACTCTTTGCCTTGATATGTTATGGCTGTTTTAGAACTCGATTGTATCATTATGAGGTTTTATAAATGAGCATGCAAAGGTACACTTTTTTTCGTCATTTGGTGCAGAATCCGATTTTACTTTTTTCTTGATTGTCTCAGCGTTCTTGTCGGCAAAACTCGATTGCTTTATCCAAAGTGGGTTTATCGTCGGTAAGAATTTCGTTCATTGCCATACATTGGTCTGACTTCTGTCATGATTTTGTAACAGAGCTTATCATTTTTATAGGAAAGCAATATTCAAAAACCTCTATTGCCCACTATTTTTTTTGACCATTTCAATATTTTTAATAATGTTTTGATTGGCGGGCTCAATGGCATGTGCCCGATTCAAATATTGAAGTGCCGGATCAAACTGATTTTTCATGGCATAAGCAATTCCCAAATTTTCTAATGCACTTGCATAATTGGGTGAAATTTCAATCGCTTTTTGCAAATAAACAATTGCTTCGTCCATTTTCCCCAACCCTTTTCCGTAAATATTGCCCATTAAATTGAGCACTTCCGGCGAATTGGGATTATTGGTCAACAACTGCTGTCCGAGTTGCAAAGCCTCCGCCACATTTCCCTTGTTTAAAATGTCGTAACCTTGTTGAACTTGGTTGGCAGCCGCTGCCAGCTCCACCACTTTCATATTGTCGCGTGCCAATTGGTCGTCGGGATTATTCTTGACGACGGCACGATAACATTCCAACGAACGCGCGTAGTCTTTTTTTTGAAAATAGACATTTCCTAATAAAGAATAAGCTTCTTTGCTCACATTTCCCAACTCAAAGGCGGTATTCAAATGTTTTTCCGCCAAAGTAAGATATTTTGTCCGTTTTTGTTGCTCATACAATTTTAAATAACTTCCACCCGCCGAAATATTGCACTTGATACTCTTTGATGAAGTTTTTACATCCGTAGTGAAAAGGGTAATATCATCTTTCCAAACAAAATTTCGTGCAAAAGTATCAATCGAAAAAAGTACTAAAATGAGGATGAGAAATACGGAAATCATTTTCCCCGAAATCCATTGACTTGTTTTTTGAATGAGGAAAGCCACTATTATTGAAAATCCTAATAATGAAGTAAATAGAAACCGTTCATTCATAAAAGTCCCCACATTAAACAATAAATTTGAGGTGATGGAAAAGGTAATAATGAAAAACAAGATGCCGAAAGAAACGACACTTTTCTTTTTTAGATTTTTAACGGCATAGTAAATGATGAAACCGATAACTGCTAAAATACACCATACTAACGGATTAGAAAAATTGGTAATTTCAATTTCATTGGGATAATAATCGTGTGTGAGCGGGTAGGGGAGAATCATCAATTTGAAATAAATGGCCCATGTAATCAAAACGGTTGCAATTTCCTGTCCTTTAGTGGATTGCGCAAACGGATTGTTCAAAATGTGTTGCGATTCGCCTTGGTTCATCATTCCCCCAATTGCATTATACCGTGCGATCAAAAAGACGATGGAAGCGAGCAAAATGGGGATTAAAGTAATGAAATAATCCGATTTTTTCTTGGAATTAGGCAAGAAATAGAGCACCAACGGCACAATTGCCAAGAAAGTAATGGCATTTTCTTTAGAAAAAAGTGCAAATAACATTGAGAAAAAGGAAAGAAATAGCCAAAATATTTTTCGTTGGGATACATATTTAATAATGGTGTAAACGGTCAACATCGCACCGAGCATACACATAATTTCATCACGGCCTTTGATATTGGCAACTGCCTCAGTATGAAGTGGATGCAAGGCAAATAATAAAGTGGCAATGAATGGAAGCGACCTATACCATTTTTTGTTATCGTAAGTCGGAAAAACTTTCAATAAAATATTGTAAGTAAGAAGACACAGTAAAATCAAAAGTAACACATTGACACTGTGGCTAATAACCGGCAAGGCACTTTCGGAAAACAGTTTTTCGTTTTGTGGCGCGCGGTTCATGCCTACTTTGTCGTGAATGGACTGTCCGAAGAGGTCGTACTCAATCATAAAAGTCAATTGAGACAGTGGACGATAACGACCGCCGGTGACCAATTTGTTGTCGTTCCCGAAATAGCCGCTAAACGCATCTTTGGTAAAAATATCTTTAGTTCCCTCTAATCCTTTTAACGTATAATCATTTTCAAAAATAATCATACGGTCGTCTAAGGCGTAATCCAACGTTGGCGTATTGCAATAAACGAGTGCCACCCAAAGAGCGATGAGGAGGTATCGGAAATTGTGATACGGAATTGCCAACTTCTTCAAAATCAAAATTTTTTAATGCAAAAATTGTGAATTTCATCAGGAGAAATCACTTTAACCTGATTGTCTTTGATGATAGCGATGGGATTCTGACATCTCACTTTTTCATCCATTAATCTGTGAGACGAAATGGAAAGTCCTTTAATAATTTTAGTACGGAGTCTTTGAATTTCAGTATCTGACATAACAATTTTGTATTTGGTTATAAATTTCGTTATCAAAAATTTCGTTAGGTCTGCCTTTTGTTTTGGTCATAATGAGTTTAGGAGATTGTTTGGAATTATCAAACAACATAACATTATCGCAAATAGGCAAGAAATAACGAAAAAAATTACTTAAGCCTTTGTTATAGCGGCGTTCCACCACGTCATCGGGAATGGAATGACCGCCTTCAATTACGCGTAAACGAACTCTTTCCTTAGCTAACTCAACACTTTGCAACCAGAAGAAAATCATGGTTACGCAATAACCTTTACTTTGTGCGTCCTTAATTTTGTTACGGTACGTAAGTGCCGAAAGGGTTGTCTCTATGGCAAAACTTTTATTCTGATTCAGTAAATCGGCAATACGCTTCGACATGATTTTTCCGGCTTCGAAACTGACCTTTTCGGGTTGAAAGGGAGAGATCCCCTTGGCAATTTCATCGGCATTGACAAATTCCTTACATTTCAGTAATTCCGGCAAAATATGATATGCTACGGTCGTTTTGCCCGCACCATTACACCCCGCTAAAATGTATAAATTTTTCATACGCAAAAAATCCCGCAAATTTACACATATTTTTTAGAAATCATAATAAATGTTAAAGAAAAGGCTGTTTTGATTATAACTCGTTGTGATAAAGTTTATTGTATCAACTAATCAAACTGAATGGCAGCAATGGTGGAGGTTTTTTTGGCTACAAAAGTGGCGGGTATTAGTAAAACCAACATACAAATGATAAGAATCCCGACATTGACCGTTATCATCATCGGAACATTAAAGTTAATAGGAACAAAATCCACATAGTAAGAATTGGCATCCAATTGAATGATATGCAAGTATTTCTGTAGCAGACAAATGATTATGGCGATGGCATTACCTAACAACATTCCGTAAATAATTATTCGTAAACCTATGAACATAAATACTTTACGAACACGTTGGGTGGTCAATCCCATGGATTTCAAAATTCCAATATTGGGTGTTTGTTCCAAAATAATAATGAAAAAAGTAGAGATTAAAGTGACAACACATATAAAAATAGTGATGGCCAATAAAACCATGACGTTGGTATCGAACAACTCCGTCCATTGAAAAATTTCGGGATAGATTTGCTTAATGGTTTCGGCTTTCAGTTGATAGCCAATGTGATTGTTGACAAAAGCACCCACTTCATCCAATTTGTCGTAATCTTTAATCAGAATTTCGATGCCGCCCACGTAATTGCTGTCCCAGCCGTTGAGTTTTTGCACGTGTCTTAAATCGGCAATCACAAATTTTGAATCATATTCGGGAAATCCGGTTTCAAAAATACCTTGCAAAATGAAACGACGCTGCATTGGCGGGTCTTGAACGAAATAGGCATAAACTTTATCACCCAATTTCAATTGTAATCTGTCTGCCAACATTTTGGACATCAATACACCTTTACATATTTGAGAATCAGATACCTGTAAAATATCGCCCGCAATCATGTTGCTTTTGCAATGTTCCCACGAGTAGGTTGAATCCACACCTTTGATGACAACGCCCTCCACTTGGTCTTTTGTTTTGATGATTCCGACTTTTGTAGAAAAATATTGGAACGTTTCGATATCGGGATTCGATTTTAAATCTTGCAAAAAAGGCTGATTTTTATCGAAAGGTTTCGGATTGAAAGAGTAATTCATATCATAATTTGAAATTTGGATATGAGACCCCATATCAATCATTTTTTTCTCTATTGCATTTTTATAACCGGA